>JAIRNG010000158.1 GCA_031258135.1 Mediterranea sp. (in: CFB group bacteria) | reverse complement strand
CTCGCAAACGCTGTAAATGGGCAGATATACAGGGCAACCCCACAGGATAGCTACCGCCCAAGAGACAGCAAAGCGGAGGATATTCTTGTAATATTTACAACCGGAGATGCCGAACAAATCCAGACAGGAATCATAACGATAAACATATATGTTCCTGACATCGAGAATCCCGATAACGGGGTTTTGGTTGAAGATGGGCGCAGGTGTGAAGAGTTGGAGATAGCCGCCGCCTCGTGGGTTAAATCGTTAACGGCCGATAAATCCGATTATAAATTCAAACTACAACAAACGATCTACACAGAGGCAGAACCGGAAATCAATCAGCATTTCGTAGTAATAAAATTAAATTTTAAGTCATTATCAATTTAAACAAATTTATTTATGGCAGGAAGTAAATTAAAATGGGGAAAGATGACAGTTGAAATCGCCCCGGTAACAGCAGGAGTAATAGGTGTATACGCACCTGTATATACTCCGGTACAGGGTAGCTTTACGTTAACGGTCGAAGAAGGGAACAAATTGGAGGCGTTCATTGAAGGCGGCGAACGAATAGATGTGCGTAAGGATGCAAACAAATATTCTTTTGAGTTTCAAGTACATATTGGAGAAGGGCTTACGAAGCCTATTGCAGATGTCGACGGCATCATAGCCGGAGAGTACGCTATTCGCGTAACACCTGAAAATTCAACATTGGAAGGTTTCTTGATGGAACGCGCTGCCGTATCGGTAACTGAATCATTTACTTCAGAAGAAGGACACCGCGCTTCCTATACGTTTGAGGCATTGAAACCCGCAACAGGAGCGATGTTGAAACCATACGTCGCTCAAATACTCGTGGTAACACCAACGCAATTGGCATTCTCATCCGCCGCCGATAACGCGGGACAGACAATCACGGCGACATCGACAGGAAACCTAACTTATGCTGGTAAATCTGACGATGCAGAATGGTTGACTGTAACACGTTCTGGAAAGGTGGCAACAGTTAAGGTTGTTGCAAACACCAACTCCGAATCGAGGATTGCTTACGTTACCTTAACGGCTGACGGCAAGTCTGCCACTGTACCGGTAACACAGGCAGGAGCTTAATAGGCAGTATGGTATTAGCGGATTGGAGCAGTTGGTAGCTCGCTTGGCTCATTTCCAAGAGGTCACCGGTTCAAGTCCGGTATCCGCATCAATAACGATTAATTATTTTCAGCATGAAAGATACGATAGAAAGCAAGGTTTCAAAAACGGTGTTACAGCAACAGGAGGAAGTTATTATCGGCGATGAGATATATAAAGTATCGCCGCCGAGCGTAGCAACACTCATACTTGCATCGGAAGCTATATCACAGCTTCCGTATGTCAATCTTGACAGCAAAAACATAGCCAGCGAAAGCCTGTATGTGGCGAAAGATTGCCGGGTTTTAGGCGATATTATTGCTATTCTTATACTTGGAGCGAAAGGGCTTAAAGAAACACGCACAGTCGTAAAAGAACGCTTTTTCGGACTTATCAAAAAAGAGTATGTAATCATTATTGACCATAAAGCAAACCTATCAAAAAAATTATTGGAGGGCTTACAGCCGAGAGAGCTTCACGAAACATTAGCTCGCCTGCTCAATACATTGCAGATTGGCGATTTTTTCGGGCTTACCGCTTCCCTGATAGAAATAAACCTGCTAAGGCAGACGAGGGAAGCGGGAACGACAGCATTTGGGCAGTAATCGCGGGAATGGTCAAAGGCTTTAATCTGTCGATTGATTATGTCCTTTATGGAATGAGTTACACCAATATGATTATGTACAGTTCCGTACTCCCAAGTTACAACGATAAAAGAAAGCAGCCGGAGAACAGCGATAAAGTGATTAACGCCGATGACCAGGAAAATCGGAGATTAGTAAGAAAGTTAATGTTTGACGAGTAATGGATAACCAGGATGGTAAAACATATTATGGCTTAGGGCTTGATAATAAGCAACTCCAAGAAGATGCGAAACAATCAATGGCTATTATCAGGGGTATCGGAGACTCTTCCGTTGCGGAGGGGGCAAGGATAGATAATGCCTATAAAAAAGCCTTTGAAGGGGTATCTAAATATGGAATAACCTCAAAAAATCAACTTGAAGAAGCTATTGCGTCACAAAGAGCAGCTATTTCAAAGCTAGAAGAACAATATAGAAAGTTAAATGCTGCATTCTATAACACGAAAGTTCCAGTTAATCAGGATTCTGCATTTATTGAGCAGCGAATGAAAGCGATGACTCTGTTACAGGAGACATCCACCGAACTTAACCGCGAAAAACAAGCGCTAAATCAGCTTGAATCTGCATACAAAAAAGTGACAAATGAAATTAGTAATAGCGATCAAAAACAACAGACGTTCATAACACAGTTACGGCATATCAAGCAAGAGATGATGCAAATTGTTAAAACATCTCTGGAAAATGGAACAAATTACAAAGAGAACGAAAGATATAAGGAATTAGAGGCACAACTTCAAAAGCTCGGAATAGCCTATAAAAATGTGGGGGAAGCGCAAAAAACACTCGTCAATCCACAAGTGCAATTTGCGGGCGTCATGAGTGGACTTTCAGGACTATCCGGTGCATTTTCAGCCGCAACCGGTGTCATGGGTTTGTTTTCGGGTCAAAATGAGAATTTGGCAAAAGTTCAGGCAAAACTACAATCGGTTATGGCTATCACTATCGGATTGCAGGCAGTGTCATCAACTATGCTGCAAACAAGCGCATTCCGTACAGCGACAGTTACAAAGGCAAAGAACCTGCTCACTGCCGCGAACACGAGGCTGGCCGTGTCGCTGGGTATCTCCAATGCGGCAGCTACCGCGTTGATGGCCACCCTTACGCTGGGGCTTTCGGCCGTCGTGGCCGGGCTTGTCATCCTGTGGAACAAATACAGCGACGCGCAGCAGGAAGCGGCAAAAAAAGCCAGGGAACGGGTGGAAACCGAGAGCGACGGGCGCGCCCAGATGGTTAAAACCCGTTTTGAGATAGAGCATACCGTCAAAAGCCTGAAAGACTTTACCGGCAGCAAGGAGCAGGAAAAGGAGATGGTTGAGCAGTTGAACCGGAAGTACGGCGAGAGCTTCGGGTATTATGACACCGCCAGCCAGTGGTATGATGTCCTGATTCAAAAAAGCGATGCCTATATTCAGATGCTATTCCTGCAGGCGAAGGCGCAGAGCCTGGTGAACAAGGCCGTAGAAGCGGACGAAAAAGCGAACCTGACCGAAGCCGCGGCCCCCGATGATGTGGAGGGCGCTATGGGATGGTTTGCCAGAATGGGGCTTTATACCGCTCAAGCCATGGATATCGGCCGGATAGATGCTCGCCGGGAGATCGAAGAGTATAACAGGAATGCCAAGGATGCAGCCGTAAAAGCCGCCGAGGAGCAGCGGGACGCTTATTTGGATGAAGCTAGGAAACTGCAGGAGGAATACGCCAACCTCAGAAAGGAGTACAGTATCGGCGGTTTTGTTTCTGCAAGAAGTACCTCCGCTAAAAACAAGTCAAAAGACTACACCGACCAATTAAAACAGGAAGAGCAGGAAAAGATACGTTTCTACAAAGATATGGAGTTTGCTGTCCGGCAGGCTCGCATCGATGCTTCGGATGAGGGCTTGGGTAAAATTCTCGCCCAAAACAAGCTCAATTTCGACAAAGAAATGGAGCAAATCAAACGGCAAGATCTGGATAAACTCGCTAAAATTCAAGCGTGGGAACGAACTATTTGGGAGAGTGAAAACCCCGATTGGGAGAAAAAGGGAATGAAGTTCTCGCCCAAAACAACGCAGTCGTCAGACGAAGATAACGAGCAGCTCAAGGTTCTTGAGACCGGAGTAGAGGCGAAATTTACCGCTAATAACCAAAAGGCCTATGAGGAAGCCCTTAATGAATATGCCAGATTTGCACAAAAATACCTTGATAAAGTTAAGGAATTTAACGACAATATAAAGAACCTCGAAAAGCAGGGAGCGACAACCGAGACAATTGAAAGTGTCAAAGCTATGCAGGCTGAAATACTCGCCGGGCTTGATGAAGAAATGGAAATTAAGGAGCAAACTTTTATCACTTTTGTTGAGGGTATGGTAGGAATGGGCTTGGAACAACTTCTTGAAGCTCTTGACAAAGCAAAAGATGCTTTGGATGCCGAGATAGCTTCCGGCGAAGGGGACAAAGCTAAGGTCAATCAATTAAAAGCCCAAGTTAAAACCCTTACTGCCCGGATTAACGAGCTTACCGCCGTTAAGGACGACACGAAAGAGGTAAAGACAAGCGACCCCTCCAAAAAGTGGAAAGATACGCTCTCTGTCATGCAGGACGTTAAATCGCTTACCAATGACATTGCGAACAGTTTCGAGGGGCTTGATGATGCCACGAAAGCCGTTCTCGATGCCGCCATGAATATCGCTACCGGTGTTATCAATATGATTATTGGGATAAACACCCTTGCGGTCGGTTCTGCAACCGCCACCACGATGACGGCAACCACAGCCGCCGAGGCGATTAAAGGGGTTGAAAAAGCCTCTGTTATCCTTGCTATTATCTCGGCGGCTCTTCAAATAGCTATGGCTATCGCCAACCTTATAACGAACATATTTTCCGGCGATAAGAAAAAGGAGAAAGAGATACAACGTTTGCAAAAACAGGTCGATACCTTGCGAGCGGCTTATGACAAGCTCGGTAAAGCCATTGATAAAGCATATTCGACAAATGCCGCCAACCTTATCGAACAGCAGGATGCCAACCTCCGCCGACAAAAGAAACTTTTAGAGGAACAAATACGCCTCGAAGAGGACAAAAAGAAAACCGACAAAAATAAGGTTCAGCAGTACAAAGATGCTATAAAAGAGATTGATGATGAGCTTGAACGCACACATGATAAGATTGTAGAAGCCATTATCGGGCAGGATATTTCTTCGGCAATCGATGAGTTTGCGGAGGCTTATATAGATGCTTGGGCTGCCGGAGAGGAGAAAGCGACTTCCATAAAAGAAGTGGTTCGAAAAATGGTAAAATCAGCCGTAGCAGAGTTAGTAAAATCCCGCCTCTCACCGGAGGTTACCGCTTTTATGGATTACCTTGCCACAGCAATGGAAGACGGAATTTTGACCATTGCCGAGCAAAACACGCTTGATGCTTTGGAGAATGCGATAGACAACAAGTTGAACGGGTTGGATGATAGCCTTGATAAGTATGTCAAGGATAAAGAAGCAGATGGGCGCGAGGGTTCAAAGAAAGGTATTGCAACCGCAAGCCAGGAGAGCGTGGATGAGAATAATGGACGACTGACAGCAATTCAGGGACATACCTACTCATTGACTGAGAATATGAAAATATTGGTTACAAACACCGGGACAATACTTATACTCCTTTCCGGCATTGAGGAAAATACGAAAGGCATTTCCCGGCTTGAAAGCATTGAGAAAGACATTCAGTCTATCAAGAATACAATGAACGATATTGCCCTGAAAGGCATAATCATAAAGAGGTAGCATTATGACTAAGGAAGAACAAATTTACTCGCAGGCTAAAAAATTAGGTGCCTGTCCGCTTATGAAAGGGACGGAAAATACCGATGAACTCATAGAGTTGTTTTTCACGCCACAAGGGTTGGAATTTTGCTCAAAATACAATTTCCCGACCATGTGGGCATTAAGCCCGTTTAAAGGTATGCAAGCCACACGGGGAGGGTTTTATATCGACACACCCGTAAAGGCTAAAAATCGGCGAAGAATAGCCCTGTTTGGGAAAGAAACAATTGCCGAGTTGGAATACGATGACCCAACGCAAAGACATGAGGTTATAGCTATGCACGGGGCAAAGGTAAAAATCAAGGCTTCCGGCTACGCTGTGGTCTTTGTAACAAATGTAAGCGGGACAGTTGAGACGGATATTAAGGACAGCGCAAAAGTATTGTTATGACAGGGAAACTCTACATAGACGGACAGGATACATACGCTTTATATCATGTTTTTGTTGCAAAAGACGGGTATAAAGAGTTAGTAGCTTTTCCATCGCTCAAAACCGTTGAAAGCAACAATTGGGCGGAGGAAGACGGCGAGGAGTTTGACTTGTCCACTCCCGTGCTTGATACCCGTGAACTGTCTGTAAATTTCTCATTTCACGGCGATGATTCCCGTTTCGGAGCTTTTATTGAGTTGCTTTCTGATGGGGCGTATCATGATTTTAATTTCATTGAAATAGGTAAGACGTACAGCCTACGCCTCGTTACACAGTCGGGAATGGCACAAGTATCAACGGTCGGAACTTTATCTTTGCGTTTCGCCGATGATTTCCCTTTGCCAGATTATGAATATGTTGCTCCACAATCAAGCATTATTCCGCAGCGCGGATATGAGCTTGATGAACGCGACTTGTCCGAATATGGGGTTACTGTTCTGCAAGGGAGCGACACGGAGATAGAAAAATCACCGGCTGTCAAAAAGAACCTTTTGCAAAACATAAAGAGCCAAAGCGGAGCAATTTACGACGGCGAAAATGTAGCATTTCAGGCAAAAGAGGTTAAGTTGAATTGCCTGATGAGAGCGAATACATTGGAGGAATTTTGGCGTAATTACAATGCCCTGCTGTACGACCTCACCCGCCCTGATGAAAGGCTTTTGTACGTTGACGCCATTGGCTACGAATACCCCTGCTATTACAAGAGTTGCTCCGTGTTGGAGTTCTCGCCAATCGGAAAAATATGGTTTCGGTTCACGCTCGTGCTGGTATTTACCTCGTTCCGGGTTGAAGGTGAGGAATTTCTTTTGGCTACGGAAGATGACGAATTAATTACAACCGAACAGGATGATTACTCAATAAATCTATCAGTATATGGGGATTAAGAAAAAGAAGATAAGCGCACTTCCTTTAGCTGAATCACTCGTCGGGTTATTCACTATCGGGGTTGACAGTCTGAACAGGAGTGTCAAGGTTGGGCTGCAATTCCTGAAAACGGCTGCCGATAATGCAAACACAGCAACAACGGCAGCATCACAGGCGGCAAACAGCGCAAACCAAGCCACAGTATCGGCGAATAATGCAGCTACAAACGCCAATACAAAAGCGGGGTTGGCAAACGATAAGGCAACAGAGGCGAATGAGGCGGCGGCACTTGCCAACCAAAAGGTAACGGAAGCAAACGACACAATCATTATAATGCAAGAATTGGCGGAATCTCTTGTCGGGCAATATAAGCTAATTCCAACCGGAATAGAGTTGGAATATCCGCAAATAATTACGTTTCGGAACACAGAAACAATGCGGATAACTTATACCCTGTTACCGGCAAATACAGGGCGGAATGTGCTGTTTCTCGGTGATGACAACGCTGTGACAGTCACGCCGGACGGAAGTTTCGTTGTGAAAAAGCCGGGTATAAGCCGGATTTTCGTGATACCAACCGAGAATACGAATATCTATAAAACAATAGAAATAATGGTTATAGAACCGGCATTGCGCAAGATTACATCAAACTCTCTGCGCTTTGTAGGAAATGGGAATTTACGTCTAACTTAATAATATAATTTATGGCACAGAAAGGTTATATCAGCGAATTTATGGCGGGTGGTCGTATCGTTTCACATGGGAAGATAACAGACTTATCGAATGGGTTTTCGTTGCCCGGAAGAGCTCCCTTTTCGATATACATCAGACCGAAGTTTGCGAGTTCTGATATTGATGTGGTGTTGAATGTGAAATGCTATCAGGACGATGAAAGCGGTGAAGCCCCTATTGTATTAAACGATTGGTCGCCTATGGCTATTGTTGATATCGCTCCAAACGGCGATATATTGGAACAGAACGATATTTATTGGGGCAGTGGCTCTTATGTAGAAAGCGTATGATTATATCAATAGTCACAGGTATTCAAAAACGAATAAAACGTTTTGCTGAAAGATTACGGAAGCAAAAAACTATTCGTTTAACAACGCAGACATCAATGAGAATACTGCGGATAAACGGTGCAATAGCAATAAGATTTACAAACAAGAAATAATTATCATTATGGCTTTAACAACAGAACAGGAAGCGATAGTGCTTCAAATTATCACTGCATTTCAAAACGGAAAGCGGTTGAATGAGCTCCCAAACATCGGAGCGGGAAACCCACTTGATTTAATAGTTGAGGTTTTGGACACGGACGGGGAAAGTAAACAAGCAAGATTAGCGGCTTTACTCCCCTATATTGAGGAACAATGTGCATACGGCGTTGAATTTGATACGGCTGTATCTTCACCGGTTTGCACACGTATCGGAAATTTGGCTTTTCACAAGAGTTTGCCTATTCAGAACCGCATGAGGGGTTGCCTGTTAAGTGATGCGGGAACGGTCGTCGAATATTTGAACCCAACCAATTGGATTGCGCATGACAGGAGCGGAGCACGTGGACAGGTTATGGTTGAAATACCGGCTCATTTCCGAAAGTTTGAAACGGACGGAACAAAACGCCGGATTAAAATCAGCGAGCTTCCTTTACCCGGATACCATGCAGTGGCAAAGAAGTATATATCAGCATATGAAGCCACATTTGAACGCAGCACAGGCAAATTATGCTCGCTTGTAAACCCAGGAACGGATTTTCGCGGAGGAAACAACCAAGCGGATTGGGACAATACCTATCGTTCGTTACTCGGTCGCCCGACAACCGTAAAAAGTCGTACACAATTCAGAACCGCAGCCCGTTTGCGCGGAGCAGGGACATCATGGAACTGCAACGATTACAACGCTTACAAAGATATTGCATGGCTCTATTACATTGAATATGCAAACCTTAACTCACAAACAGCTTTCAATGCACAGCCGGATGCAAACGGTTACAAGCAAGGCGGACTTGGGAACGGTGTAACAACGCTTACAAGCGCACAATGGAACACATTGAACGGATATTATCCTTTTGTGCCTTGCGGACATACAGATTCTATCGGTAACGCTTCGGGTGAGGTTGCCTATGATGTTGATATAAACGGTGACGAAAGTACAATCGTTACAGTCTATGCCAATCGTTACAGGGGCATTGAAAACCCATTCGGAAACGTGTGGAAATGGACGGACGGAATAAATATAGAAGTGAAAACAGATGCCGACGGGGGTACAAGCAAGGTTTATGTTGCCAACAATCCGGCTGACTATGTGGATAACGGATACGGAAACTACGAAATGAGAGGATTGGAAGCACGGACAGATGGTTACACCAAAGAAATGGTATTTGGTGAGTTCGGCGATATTATTCCTGCATTAGTAGGAGGCGGTTCTACAACTTATTGGTGCGACTATCATTACACCTATATAACATCAGGTTCTTTGCGTGGTGTGCTGTTCGGCGGCGCTGCGGATCTCGGGGCGTCTGCGGGTTTCGGTTGCGCTGCTTCGAATAACGCCCCCTCGGCTGCGAACGCGTATATCGGCTCCCGCCTTTGCTTTATCCCAGCGGGAGCGTAACGCGAAAGGATGATGAATAAAAAGGTTGGTTACTCTTGTGGTGTGCTGTTCGGCGGCGATGCGAATAACAGGGCGAATGCAGGTTTCAGTTACGCTAATTCGAATAACACCCCCTCGGCTACGAACACGAATATCAGCTCCCACCTATGGTTTTCAAAAGTAAAGAACAAAATAAAAGGAGTAACGACCTTGTCTCTTGACAAAAAATGACAACCTCAAATGGGTATTGGTAGGGAAACCGAAGATTCTTATAGTGAAAAGCAAAGTATGAAAAGAGTAGGTAATTTATACGAAAAGATAATTGACATTGACAACCTCCGGCTTGCTGACGAAAAAGCGAGACGGGGGAAGTTAAAATCTTATGGCGTGAAAGCTCACGATAAAAATAGGGAAGCGAATATTTTGAAACTGCATGAAATGTTGAAAAATAGAACTTTCCGTACTTCGGGATATCACATTTTCAAGATATACGAACCGAAAGAACGTGAGATTTTCCGGCTGCCGTATTTCCCGGATAGGATAGTACACCACGCCGTTATGAATATACTTGAACCGATATGGGTGTCGGTATTCACGGCTGATAGTTTTTCATGTATTAAAAAACGGGGTATTCACGGTGCGATGAGAAAAGTGAAACTTGCGTTGGAAGATATTGAAAACACGCGGTATTGCTTAAAAATAGACATACGCAAGTTTTATCCAAGTATCGACCATGATATATTGAAACAGATTATCCTCCGGAAAATCAAATGCCCCGATACGCTTTGGTTACTCAACCAAGTTATCGACAGCACCCCCGGCGTCCCGATAGGAAACTATCTATCTCAGTACTTTGCCAATTTATATTTGACCTATTTTGACCATTGGATAAAGGAGAATGTGGGTATCAAATACTATTTCCGTTATGCCGATGATATGGTTTTTCTACACCGTGATAAAACGTTCCTGCACGGTTTGTTAGTTCTCATCAATGACTATCTGAATATGGAGCTTAATTTATCGCTAAAAGAGAACTATCAGGTTTTCCCTGTTGTCGCTCGCGGGATAGACTTTGTTGGATTCGTGTTCTATCACACACATACCAAGATGCGGAAAGGCATAAAAAAGAATTTTTGCCGCGCTGTGGCTAAACTGAATAAACGTGAAAATGTAACAGATAACGAATACAAACAACGGATAAGCAGTTGGCTCGGCTGGGCTAAATACAGTAATTCAAGACATTTATTAAAAACAATAATTAAAAACGAATATTATGGCAATTTACGATTCTAAGCCCTCTGTTTATGAGGCAAACGGTGACGGTTCTTTTACCTATCGTTGGAACATTAGAGAGATGCAAACTTCTACCGGTATAGATGACGGTGAACAAAGAACGCAATGGGAGTGCAACGAAGTAGTTGTTTGGGCTACTGTTACACGCGAGAAGCTAATGGAGGCTGTTTTGGCTTCGCTTTGGTCAAGCGACTATGAGGCGAAGCTGATTAATGATTATAATGCAGCCAAAGAGGGTGTTTTAGATGTGCGGTATATTCAACGTTATACGGACTTCCTTACTGCTCGGAAAGATGTGAAATTGCAGGTCGAGCAGGATTATGCTGAATTTGTAATATAACAACGCAATATGAAAAAGTTTAGCGAACTCGGCGTGAAGCAGGAGGATGAAAGAAAATTATTCAACTGCCAACAGGTTTCTATAACGGATGTCGTGAACTGTGAAATTGAGGTTCTGGATTACGTCCCGAATATAAAGACAAAACACGGTGACGGGCGTTACCTTATCCATTACAAGCAAGAGGGGGCGGAAGGTAAATTCTTTTCCAATTCCACGAATATAAAGAACGCTCTCGACCAGATTTCAAAAGAAGATTTCCCGTTCACAACGATTATAAAAGCAACAAAATGCGGAAACGGTAAGATATTCCAATTCACATGATTATACATTTCAATAATACGGAACTTGAACTACCTGTAAACGATAACAGTTACCGGTACAGGGCGATAAAGGGTGAACACAGTTTAACACTTTATTACTCACTCACTCAGCATATCGAGATACCTCTTGGGGCTTATTGCGATTTTGAGGGTGAAAGATACACGCTTGAAAAGCCCGAAAATTTCAAAAAGCACAATACCCGAAATTTTGAGTATACACTCATTATGGATTCGGCGCAAGCGAAACTGTCAAAATACAAGTTCAAGGATGCAACTTCACGACGCCTTAAGTTTTCATTAACGGCGAAGCCGAGCGAACACTTGCAGATGTTGGTTGACAACTTAAATCAGCGTGAAACGGGATGGGCGGTTGGAACTTGCATTGATATGGTTGATAAAGTAATATCCTACAATCACGCATTTTGCAGCGATGCTTTGAGCCAAATAGCAGAGGCGTTTGAAACAGAGTGGGAAATCTTAGGTAAGACTATCAATCTTTGCAAAGTTGAGTATAACAAGAATAATCCGTTACCACTCTCATACGGGCGTGGTAACGGGTTTAAAACCGGTATCGGGAGAAGCAACGATAATAAAAAACCAATTGAAATCCTATTCGTGCAGGGCGGCGAACGGAATATTGATGCCAGCAAGTATGGCAGTACGGAATTGTTATTGCCTCAAAATCAAACAATCGGCTATGACGGACAATATTTTTCCGACCAAGAGGGATATGATGCCGCCAAAGCGAGATTGTATGTAACGGATGCAGACGGTTTCTCATTCCGGCGATCAGACAAGCCGTTGGACTCGCAAAACGAGGACAGCCTCGATTTATCGCATATATATCCGTCCCGTGTCGGTACAATCAACGCGGTAAATGTTGTGGATGCTGAAAAGCATTTCTATGATATAATCGACAGCTCCATACCGGCAAATCTCAACTTTGAAGACTGCTTGATTTCTGGAGAAAAAATGACTGTCATTTTTCAGGATGGTATGTTGATGGGAAAGGAGTTTGAGGTGAAATACAGCCACAACGACCGTCGTTTTGAAATCGTTCCGCAGGAGATAGACGGGCGAACAATGCCGGATAACGTATTTGTACCGGTTGTCGGTGGAAAATATGCTGTGTTCAATATGATGCTGCCTGATACTTACATTTGTGATAACGCGACAAAAACAGGGGCAAGTTGGGATATGTTCCGCGAGGCGGTGAAGTTTCTGTATGAAAACGAAGAACAAAAATTCACATTTACCGGAGAGTTGGACGGGATATGGGCAAAAAAGGACTGGTTGAATATTGGCGGGAAAATCAAGCTCGGCGGCTACGTTCTGTTTTCGGATAATCAATTCCAACCGGACGGGGTTATTATCCGTATTGTCGGAATAAAGGATTATATCAACAATCCACACAGCCCCCAGATAGAATTATCGAATGAAGTTGTTGGCAGTTCAATTTCAAGCGATTTACGCAAGATAGAAACGAACGAGGTTATCGTTGATGACTTTCATAGAGATTCCATTCAATTCACCAAAAGGCGTTTCCGTGATTCGCAGGAAACAATCGGTATGCTTGAAGCTGCACTGCTTGACAAGTTCACCAATTCTATAAGTCCGATAGCCATTCAAACAATGGCTATGCTTGTGGGTGATGAGAACTTGCAATTCCGGTTCGTGAACAATGCTACCAACCCGATAGAAGTAGCCCACAACGTAACCTATAATGCGGAAACGAAAATACTCACATCCACAGCCGGTATATTACAGCATCTCACGCTTGGGATAAACACCCTATCATCGAGCCATGCTGTCAGTGAATACAAATTTTGGACACTCCCCGAGTTTAACACTCCCGTATTGACAGAGGCAGAAAAGAAATACTACTTGTATGCAAAGGTAAGCAAGACAGCGAATACAGGCGTGTTTTATATCAGTGAAACCGCTATTGCTATGGAGAGTGTTGCGGGTTATTATCACCTGCTTATGGGTGTGCTTAACAGCGAATACAATAGCGAACGCTCGTATGTTTCCTTGTATGGATACACAGAAATATTACCGGGACGTATGACAACCGACAAAGTGATTTCGTCTGACGGACAAAATTTCCTCGATTTCTTGAATAATGCTTTCCGTGTCGGCAACAGCAACATTGCATTAGAATTCAACACACAAGGGGACGGTAAACTAAGGTTGAAAGGTACTTTGGTGCAATCGCAATCAGGGGACGAGCAGCCTTTAGGATGTTTCAGAGGAGCATACAACAGTTCTTATGCCTATTACAAAGGTGATGAGGTGACATATAACGGTTCTACATACCGGTATATCAATAATACCCAATCAGGACAATTGCCGACAAATACAGCGTATTGGGCTGTAATAGCCGCTAAGGGGACGGATGGTACAAACGGACAGAATGGTTCTAATGGTCAAGACGGTACGGACGGCGCATACTTTGAATACCGGTATGCAAAAAACGGTTCGACTACATCACCTCCAGCCATTACGGTAACATCAGCAATCCCATCCGGTTGGACAACATCAATGCCAAGCATCGGAGTATTGGAATATCTGTGGATGACGGTTGCAAAAAAAAGCGCCACAGGCACATTACTCCAAAATTGGAGTACTCCCGTCCGGACAAGTGGCGTTATTGGAGATACCGGTGCAAAAGGTGACAAAGGCAACACGGGAGATAAGGGAGATAAGGGAGATACCGGTGCAAAAGGTGATGCGGGGCCGGGAATTGTCTTTCGTGGATTGTATAACAGTTCTGAAACTTACTACGGAACGCCCCAACGTGTAGATGTTGTCAAGTATAACGATACCTACTATGTTGCCCGCGTGGATGCCGGTAACGGCTTTACTGGTATAATACCGACAAATACGAGCAATTGGAATACGTTTGGAGCACAATTCGATAGTGTGGCAACCAATCTACTTTTAGCCGAAAATGCTAATATTGCAGGATGGGTATTCAGGAATGGACGGTTGGAATCCCAGTCCGGAAACGTGTATATGAACGGGAACGCTGGCACTGTAAGGCTGAACGGGACTATACAATTATCTACCGGATACTCCGGTAATTTCTCTGACGTTAATATATTCTATCTTCCAAAATCCACAGCGAATAAAACCATAACGATGGGATATGAAGAAGAAGATATCGGAAAAGTATGCAGACTATTTAACAGCAATGCGTATGGTAGCTACGATTATACGGTAAGATTGTACACGTTTGGAAGAACCGCCGACGGAACTACTACCGATACAACGATTGAACCGTATGTAGATGCGGTTATTCACCCGCAAGAAGTATTAGAAGTTTCCTGTTTTCAACTCCCGCCAACTTTGTATTCATCATATCCGAATGCTGGTAAATGGGTTATCACAGGTCGATTTGGACAGGATGATTTCAGAAAAGGTACAGCAAAGGGAAGATTCCCAAGAATAATGGCAACGGGTCGGGTGACCGGTACATCTTCCGGCGCATCTATTTCATATAATTTTTGGGACGGGCGAACATCTGGGGTATTTTCTGTAAGCAGATCAGGAAAAGGCATGTACGTAGTATCGTGGACAAGCGGTGTAATACCCTCCGGATTCTTCGTTATGCTTACGGGATACGGGGCTATATATAATGGTAGTACACCCAACAAATGCACTCTCTATTCGCAATCGACGAATTCATTTACTATATACATAAGTGGCTACACTGATATGTACGACGGAAGCTGCAATTTTATCATTTTCGCGCCGGATTGGGGGTATCCTTTGACTTAAAACGAAAGAGAAATGGAACAAGAAAGAAATGTAATTAGCGCGACAACGAGTGTATTATTGAGCGGAATGATGGATTTTCTCGCGCCATTAAAGTGGTTCGCCTTGCTCGGGATTATATTGATTATCGCAGATTTGCGATTCGGGATGAGAGCAGCCAAGATAAGGGGTGAAAAGATACGTTTTTCAAGGGCAGGCAGACGCACGATTAATAAATTGGTTGATTACATCTGCTGGGTATTTTTGGCGGCTGCAATGGACAAAGCATTCATATCATTCTCAATACCATTATTACCTGGACTTGTATTATTAGTTGTGTATGGGTTTGAGATAAACTCATGTTTCGCTAATTATTTTGAGGCTCGCGGAAAGAAAATAAAGATAGACATTTTTAAACTATTCAAAAAGAAGATAGACATAATTGAAATTAAAAAAGATGAGGAGGAAACAAAATGAAAATTCTGATTGACAATGGACACGGGGAAAATACGCCCGGCAAACGCTCGCCGAAATGGGCGGACGGTACGCAATTATTTGAGTGGGAATACACGCGGGAAATTGCCCAGCGAGTAGAAGCGGAATTGCGAAAGCATGGTATTGACATAGAAAGGATAGTTAAAGAAAATGTCGATGTTCCGTTATCTGTACGGTGCAAACGGGCAAACGATATAGCCAGAAAGATTGGCATAAAAAATTGTCTGCTTGTTTCGATACACAATAATGCGGCAAATGGCAAAGCGCGAGGTTGGGAAATACATACTTATCTGGGGACGAGTAAGAGCGATGAGTATGCAACAATCTTTTGGAACGAAGCAAAAGCATTGCTTCCGAATGGTGAACCTATGCGGGGCGACCACACCGACGGCGACCCCGATTGGGACAGTAATTTTTCTATTTTACGGGATACTATTTGCCCTGCGGTTCTGACTGAAAACCTTTTCATGGATAACGAGGAGGATTGCCGGTATTTGCTTTCCGGGACAGGCAAACAAGTTATCACGACAATACATGTTCAATCAATTCTTAAAATCATAGGAAAATGAATAAGTCTTTAATATTCGGAATTATTGGCTGTATAGCGGCTCTTTTTATAAGCGTAAAAAGCTGCCGGAGCGTACAGCAGGAAAGGGACAGGCTCGAAGCAAACCAACGGGCATTATTAGAAGATGTTACTTTATACAGAACAAAGGACAGCCTTTCAGCGGCCAGCGTTGAGAAATTGACACTCACAAAGAACGAGTTGGAAAAATATAACGGCGAACTTATCAAGACTATAAAAGACTTAGGTATAAAAATCAATCGGCTTGAATTAGTGAGCAAGCAAGTAACGCAAACAAGAATAGAAGTTGCTATTCCGGTTCGCGATACGTTGATTATCGAACACTCTGTACCCATACCGGCAAAAACGTTTGATTGGCGTGATAGTTGGGTATCTGTTTCCGGCATGATCAACCGTGATACAGTTTCATGTAAAGTTGCAAGCGTTGATACTCTCATACAAGTAGTTCATCGTGTACCTAAAAAATTTTGGTTCTTACGGTGGGGAACAAAAGCAATACGTCAGGAGATAATCTCGAATAACCCCCACACACAAATAGTTTACACAGAATATATCGAATTAAACAAATAAAATGTTGCTTTAAAATCAGGAAAAGAATTACCTTTGCTCATATTTATTGGAAAATAGCGTTTGCTATTGTTTTGGGCTAAGAAAATCGCCAATTTTCAACACTCCTTAAAGCAAAGTAAGCGCCCATACTACACGTGGGCGTTTCTTATTAGGAGTGTGGGTGTTTTGGCAGCCTGTAATTCCCCGGATGAGCAGGCTGCTTTTTGTTTAGACAAAAAACAAGGACTAAGGCAGAAAGTCCCCATTTTAGTCCCTTGATTTTGTAAACAACTGATTATCAGTCATATTTGTTGTCCTACCAAGATTCGAACTTAGACTGTCTGAACCAAAATCAGATGTGCTACCATTACACCATAGGACAAATGCGTGACGCTTTTCGCCGAAAGCGGTGCAAAGATAAGGATACTCATCCTTGCGTCCAAATCTTCCGCCTGTTTTTTACGTGGCGATAACCAGATAATAGTTCTTCTTACCCCGCTGTACCAGCAGGTATTTACCGTTAAGCAAGCCGGCGGCCGTGATCACGCGGTCGGGCGTTTCCAGCTTTTCTTTGTTTATCGATACCCCCCCTCCCAGGACGAGCTTGCGCATCTCGCCTTTGGATGGGAATACGGCGGCATGTTCCACAAACAGGTCGGCGGCTTTCACTCCTGCGGCCAGAGCCTCTTTTGATACTTCAAACCGGGGAACGCCCTCGAACACGGCAAGCAGGGTATCTTCATCCAGCCTCTTCAGCGCTTCGGAAGTTGCATGACCGAAAAGGATGCCGGATGCTTCCACGGCGGCCTCATAATCCTCCACGCCATGCACCATGACCGTAATCTCTTTCGCCAGCCTTTTCTGCAACGGACGCAGGTGGGCGGCGGCGGCCTGTTCTTCTTCAAGCGCCTTAACCTCTTCCTGACCCAGGGCTGTGAATATACGGATATATTTAGCCGCATCCGCATCGCTCACGTTCAACCAGAACTGATAGAATTTATAAGGGGAAGTATAACGGCGGTCCAACCACACATTGCCCGATTCCGTCTTGCCGAACTTGCCGCCGTCGGCCTTCGTGATCAACGGACATACAAGGGCGTATGCCTCCGCCCCGCTACCCAGCTTACGGCGGATCAGCTCCGTACCGGTGGTAATATTGCCCCATTGGTCGGAACCGCCCATCTGCAAACGCACCCCTTCATTCCGGTACAGATACAGATAGTCATATCCCTGCAGAAGCTGATAAGAGAACTCCGTAAAAGACAATCCCGTACTTGCCTCGCCACTGAGACGCTTCTTCACCGAGTCTTTCGCCATCATATAATTGACGGTCAGATGCTTCCCGATGTCACGGATAAAATCCAGGAACGAATAGTCCTTCATCCAGTCGTAGTTGTTCACCAGCCTGGCGGCGTTAGGAGCATCCGAATCGAAATCCAGGAACTTCGCCAGCTGCTTCCTGATACTTTCCTGGTTGTGACGGAGGGTCGCCTCGTCCAGCAGGTTACGTTCGGCCGACTTCATCGAAGGGTCGCCGATCATACCGGTGGCTCCGCCGATCAGGGCAATGGGGCGATGTCCTGCACGCTGAAAAAGCTTCAGCATCATCACGCTTACCAGGTGGCCGATATGCAGGGAATCGGCTGTAGGATCGATACCTACGTAAGCGGAAGTCATTCCTTTCTGTAACAGTTCCTCTGTTCCGGGCGTCATGTCATGAACCATGCCCCTCCATCTTAGTTCTTCTACAAAATTCATTGATTTAACTATTAAATCCATCACTGCTGTATGCGGTGCGTGCAAAAGTACGATTCTTTATTTGAACAAGCAACTCTTACTGCTTAAAAAGACGCCGTCCGGCTTCAGGGAACAGGGTCATAGCCCGACCCGCCCCAGGGATGGCAACGCAGGATACGCCGTACCGCCAGATAGAATCCTTTGAACGCCCCATGCTTTTTTATGGCCTCTATGGCGTATTGCGAACAGGTAGGAGTGAAGCGGCAGGAAGGGGATGTAAGGGGAGAAATGCAGGCGCGGTAGAAATAGACAGGCGCAAGCAGCATACAGGACAGGAACTTTTTCATACCGGCTTCTCCATGATTCGCGCCAGTATGATCTTCATTTTTCTCTCTATCTCACCGGTCGGAACTAATCCGTCTGCAAGGTAGATAAAAGCGATAGCCATCCCTTCCGTTCTTTCGTTAAGGAAACCCAGAAGCTCATGTTTGTTCTTGCGATAAGCCTCCCTTACCTGGCGCTTCACGCGGTTGCGCTTCACCGCCCGTTTAAAACGCCTTTTGGAGACGCTTATCAATATGGAAGCCAAAGCCCCTTCCTCTCTCTTCACAGGCATGAACACAACACGCAGAGGGTAAACCGAAAAGGATCTCGACCCACCGGAAAACAACTTTTCTATCTGCAACTTACTGCACAGCCGTTCGGCTTTGCACAACGTGTCTCTTTCCATATTGCCTGCAAATCAGGAGTCAGGAGTTAAGGAGTCAGAGCTTAAATACTATAACTCCCTTAACTCCTGACTCCTTTTATTCCTTATTATTTTCCCTGATAAACATCTCGAGCGCAGCCGTCATAGAGGCCGCCTGTACGCTCGGAGCTTCAAGGTCCAGGCGCAATCCCGCATCACGGACAGCTTGCGCCGTAATAGAACCGAAGGTTCCGATCTTTATATCCTTTTGTTCAAAGTCCGGGAAATTCTTCTTCAGTGATGTAACTCCGGCAGGGCTGAAGAAGACCAACATGTCATAATCAAGATCTTCATCCTGATCGAAGTCATTGCTTACCGTACGATACATGACGGCTCCGGTATATCTCACGTTCAGTTTATCCAGTATATTCTTCAGTTCATCGTTGTGCACATCGGACATCGGAAGCAGGAATGTCTCTTCATTATGTTTTGTGATCATTGGGATCAGGTCTTCCACCCTTCCGGTCTGTCCGAAAAATATCTTGCGTTTACGGTATTGCATATACTTCTGGATGTATAGCGCTATTGCTTCCGTTATACAGAAATATTTCATGGTCTCGGGAATCGTAACGCGCAGCTCAGTACACAAATTAAAAAAGTGGTCAATGGCATGACGCGATGTAAAGATAACGGCGGTATGCTCCAGGATCGTGATCTTTTGTCGCCTGAACTCCCTCACGGAAAGAGGCTCAACCTTGATGAAAGGACGAAAATTTATTCTTACTCCATATTTCTCCGCTATATCGTAATAAGGAGATTTCTCAGACATAGGCTTTGGTTGCGACACCAGTACTTTTCTAATTTTCAACTTCCTATATTTTTAATAACAACAAACGGTTGATCTTGGTCAACACCTGATAATATATGAAATAAGGTACAATTTCAAGGGCACAAAAGTACAAAATTAATAGCAAAAGCCCATATATATTACTAAAAAAAAACTTTATCCACTTGTAGAAAACCAATAGCTTAGCGGAAACTATCAGGCCAAATCCGATAACGACCATTATATCGGCGCTTAAATCAAAATAAATAAAGAAGAGAACAAAGGGAAAAAGTACAAATCCCAGATAGTAAATGATGGTAAAATATGATTCCAGACACATCTCAGTCACCCATTTTTCGAGAAACACCCACCCCAGAAGAGAGTATATCAGCCATTTGAGGATGATATAAACAAGACATACGCCTGTATAAATTCCCAATAACAAATAAGGGTGGACACGTTGCACAAAAAGGGGGTTCGTATGATCAAAATAGTTGAAAAAACAAACACCCACAAGTATGCAGGCCTGTAGTACCAGCAATAACAGATAGTGGACATTGGTCGTTATTGAAGAAAAGAAAATACTGGTTCTTTTTTTATGCAGGATAAAGTTATTACCCTGCTGCCAAAGAAACCTTTTTGCTTTAGACAACACATAAGCGGAAAGGAAAAAACAGCACAGTAAAACAATCACGATACCATCATCGGCCTTAGGGGTATATGGTATGGGGATATTCATCATACAGCGGCGAATTTACGGATGGACTCATCCCAGACATGCGTCTGATAAACAGCTTCCATAGCATCTTCCGGCGTATTGACCACTACCCATATATCGCCATGCTGACGGCGCATGAAATTCTCTTCAATGGCTTTCCCAAGCATCTCCAGCAAAGGATCGAAATAACCTTTTATATTCAGAATGACGACCGGGTTCAGGTAAAGCCCAAGCTGCTTCCAGGTGATAATTTCCAGCAACTCCTCCAAGGTTCCGACCCCACCGGGCAGGGCAATGACCGCATCGCTCAAAGCGGCCATTGTCCGCTTACGCTCGTGCATGCTCTCTACTTCGATCAATTCCGTCAGACCGTTATGTTGCCAACCCTGCTCTACCATAAATCCGGGAATGACTCCGGTCACTTTTCCACCCGCCGCAAGGGTCGCATCGGACACGGCGCGCATCAGGCCAATACTTCCCGCCCCATTGACCAGACGGATGTTCCTCTCACCCAAAAGACGTCCCAGGTCTTCGGCGGCATCAAAATAAACTTTATCTATTTTCGTACTCGAAGCACAATATACGCAAACGGCATTTATCTCATTCATCGGTTCCTGAGTATTACGCATGCAAAAATACGGAAACTTTAGGGATTTCCGCCATAAGACGGGAAGAATTGAAAGATGCACAAAATCAGTGTATTGACCTTTTTTAATCAACCATAATTGATAACCCCGAATTAAATGTAGGATTATCAAAATGTCAATCCGCACAAAAAGCCCATGAAAGCAGGAAGTACCGGACGGATTCTTAAAGACGCCACTCCAACCGCACTTCGGGAAAATAAAACGCATAGCCGTATCTGCGTTTTGCATCTTTATGCCATGGTATAAATAGCCGTAAAGCTACGCTGATTACAATCCGAAAGCGGCTTTCACTTTGTCCACATAGTCCAGTTTCTCCCAGGTGAAGAGTTCTACTTCCAGCGCCTTATCTGTCTGATAGCGAGAGTTGAAACGTTTGGTCACTATACGCGGTTCACGTCCCATGTGCCCGTAAGCTGCGGTTTCACTATAGATTGGGTTACGCAGTTTCAGGCGGTCTTCGATTGCTTTCGGACGGAGATCGAACAGTTCATCTATCTTCCCGGCAATCTGGCCGTCACTCATCTTTATACGGCTACGGCCGTAGGTATTTACATAGATATTGATCGGGCGGGCCACGCCGATGGCGTATGATACCTGTATCAGGATTTCGTCGGCCACCCCGGCCGCCACCAGATTCTTGGCAATATGGCGCGCTGCATAAGCTGCGCTACGGTCCACCTTACTTGGGTCTTTCCCTGAGAAAGCGCCACCGCCATGAGCGCCTTTCCCGCCATAGGTGTCAACAATGATCTTGCGGCCGGTCAGACCGGTATCGCCATGCGGGCCGCCAATCACGAACTTACCGGTCGGATTGACATGATAGGTGATCTGGTCATTAAACAACGCCAATACCTCCGGGTGGTTGATTGAGGCAATCACACGAGGCATCAGGATTCCGGCGACCTCCTTGCGGATAACGGCCAACATTTCTTCGTCGGCTTTCAATTGCGCTTCCACAGAGCCATCGGCCGGCTGCACAAAATCATCATGTTGAGTCGATACCACAATCGTGTCTATACGTACCGGTTTGCCGTTGTCATCATATTCAATCGTAACCTGGCTCTTTGCATCGGGGCGTAAATAGGTCATCACCTCACCTTCACGGCGAATATCCGCCAGTGTCTGGAGTATACGGTGCGACAAGTCGAGCGACAACGGCATGTAGTTTTCAGTTTCGTTGGTCGCATAGCCAAACATCATTCCCTGGTCTCCCGCTCCCTGTTCCATCGGGTCTTTGCGTTCCACGCCGCGGTTAATATCTGCACTTTGCTCATGAATAGCAGAGAAAACGCCGCAAGAGTTTCCTTCAAACATGTACTCGCCTTTGGTGTAACCAATACGTTCGATCACCTGGCGGGCCACCTCCTGAAGGTCTACGTACGCTTCGGATTTCACTTCTCCAGCCAGTACCACCTGTCCGGTAGTTACCAGAGTTTCGCAGGCTACCTTGGAACTGGGGTCATACGCCAGCAGCTCGTCCAGTATAGCGTCCGATATTTGATCGGCCACTTTGTCGGGGTGCCCTTCGGACACCGATTCGGATGTGAATAAATAACTCATTGATTTGAGAATTAATAATTTATACTCGTGGGATCAAGATGAGCAGGAAGGTGCTATAACACAGAAAGGA
The DNA here is from genome assembly GCA_031258135.1 of Mediterranea sp. (in: CFB group bacteria). Lineage (GTDB taxonomy): Bacteria > Bacteroidota > Bacteroidia > Bacteroidales > Bacteroidaceae > Bacteroides. The sequence goes on along the minus strand of JAIRNG010000158.1, from coordinate 9,476 downwards.
ATGTTGTTTTAGCATTTTTTCCTGTGGTTGCAAGCTACTCAAATCTCTCCACATTTCGTTTACGGCGACAAAGATAAGTATTCTATCTAAAACAGGAATATAAATCAGAGGGTTTTAAAGAAAACCGAATCTAACGAACGTTAATATATAGCTCGCGTATCGTCTTCTTCAGGACAGGATGCCATACGTCAGGGGCGATTTCAGCGAAGGGTTCCATCACAAAGCGGCGTTTGTGCATGAGAGGATGAGGAAGAACGAGGCCGGGCTCGTTTATGATCTGATCCCCAACCATCAGCAGGTCGATGTCTATCAGCCGGTCGGCGTAGGTGTGATTCACCGTTTTGGCGGTCCTGCCGGTTTCCCGTTCTATTTGTTGGGTGATCGCCAGCAGCTCATGCGGGGAAAATGTGGTTTCCACACAGGCAACTGCGTTCAGGAAGGTATTCTCCGACCGGAATCCCCAGGGAGAGGTTGCATAAAAAGCGGATAAGGAACTTACATTCCCTACCCGCTCTCCTGTTTTCCGTACGGCATCACGAAGATTCTTCTCTTTATCGCCCAGGTTGGTCCCAAGCCCAAGATACACCTTCGTCATACGTTCTTATTTATATGATAAACATAGCGTCGCCATACGTACCGAAACGATAGTTCTCTTTCAAGGCCACATGATATGCATCCATCACCCGGTCATAACCGCCAAACGCCGCAACGATCATCAGCAACGTCGAGAACGGCATGTGGAAATTGGATACCATACTGTTGGCTACGGTAAACTCGTAAGGCGGGAAGATGAACTTATTGGTCCAGCCGTCGTATGCCTTCAGATGTCCATCGGTGCTTACCGTACTTTCGATAGCGCGTATTACGGTAGTGCCTACCGCACATACCTTGCGCCTCAAGTCCTTAGCTTTGTTCACAATGCGTACGGCCTCATCGTTAACGATCATTTGTTCCGAGTCCATTTTATGTTTGGTCAGGTCTTCCACATCAATCTCACGGAAGTTACCCAACCCGGCATGAAGGGTAATATATGCAAAGTCAACGCCCTTGATCTGCAAGCGTTTCAGCAGCTCGCGGCTGAAGTGCAAACTCGCCGTAGGAGCTGTTACGGCGCCTTCGTTCCTGGCAAAGACGGACTGGAAACGTTCCGAATCTTCCGGCTCTACCGAACGGTTGATAATGGTGTGCGGCAGCGGGGTCTCGCCCAATGCATACAATGCTTTCTTGAACTCATCGTGCGGCCCGTCATAGAGGAAGCGGAGCGTACGCCCGCGTGATGTGGTGTTGTCGATCACTTCGGCCACCATGGAATCGTCTTCACCAAAATAGAGTTTGTTCCCGATTCTGATCTTACGCGCCGGATCGACCAATACATCCCACAAACGCTGATCTTCGTTCAGCTCGCGCAGCAAAAACACTTCAATGCGCGCGCCTGTCTTTTCCTTATTTCCATAAAGACGCGCCGGAAACACTTTGGTGTCGTTAAAGATGAATACATCCTTATCGTCAAAATAGTCCAGGATATCCTTAAACATTTTGTGCTCAATCTCTCCGGTTTCCTTATGGAGAACCATCAGGCGGGATTCATCCCTGTACCTTGTCGGATACAAAGCGATCTTTTCCTCCGGCAGTTTAAATTTGAATTGTGAAAGCTTCATATATTCTTTATCTTTTAATTATTATCTTCTTCTGTTTCCATATCCTGCCGCTCCAACCATTCCGGGAATGTGTCTGCATGCATGCATTGATCCAATGTGATTTCACCGATACGCGTACGGATCAATCCGGTCAGATGGGCGCCGCTGTCCAGGGCTTCGCCAATATCACGGGCCAGTGCGCGAATGTAAGTTCCCTTGCTGCACGCTACGCGAATTTTTATCTCCGGCAGGTTACATTCCAGCAACTCAATCTCATCAATGACCAACAGTTTAGGCTTCAGTTCCACCTCTTTCCCTTTTCTTGCCAGATCGTATGCGCGAACGCCGTCGATCTTACATGCCGAAAAGACCGGCGGGATTTGCCGTATCTCGCCTGTAAACGTTTTCAACGCCTCCGCCACCCTTTCCTCCGTGATGTGTTCCATCGGATAAGTAGCATCTATCTCTTTTTCCAGATCGTACGAAGGCGTTGTCGCCCCAAGCCGTATGGTGGCGATGTATTCCTTGGCATGATGCTGAAATTCTTCTATCCTTTTGGTCGCCTGGCCCGTACAAACAATCATGACCCCTGTCGCCAAAGGATCCAGCGTTCCGGCATGACCGACTTTCAGCTTCTTTACTTTCAGTTTCCTGCACAAATTATACCGCACATGACTTACCAGTTTAAACGAGGTCCATGTCAGCGGCTTGTCAAAGTACAGCACCTCTCCTTTCTTAAAATTCATCTGCCGGTTATTGTTGTAACAGTGTTATCCCGATTGTGACCGCCCCTGCAATAGCACAATAAACGGCAAAACAGATCAGTTTTCCTTTCTTCACGATGTTGATCATCCAACGGCAGGCTATACAGCCCGATACAAAAGCCGCAACGAATCCGACAATCAACGACAGAGTCGGAATCCCCGATTGCTCAAGACTAAAGCCTCCTCTCAACATATCCAGCAATGCCTCTCCCATAATAGGAATAAGCACCATCAGAAACGAGAATTGCGCGACGCTCTCTTTCCTGTTTCCCAACAACAATCCGGTAGCAATGGTCGATCCCGAACGGGACAACCCCGGAAGAACCGCACAAGCCTGGGCGAGTCCGATGACAAAAGCGTCCCGCATGGATATCTTTTCTTTGGGCCTGGGGGTTGCATAGTAAGAGAAAGTCAGCAGGAGCGCAGTCACAAGCAACATACAACCCACAAGGAGTAACCCTTCGCTGAAAACACCCGCTACTTCATCCTTGAAGAATATGCCGGCAATACCAACAGGTATCATCGAAACCATAATGTTCACGGCATAACGCATTTCGTCGTTCCACCGGAACTTAAACACGCCTTTAACGATCCGCTCTATTTCTTTCCAAAGAATAACAACCGTACTCAATACCGTAGCTGCATGTACAGCTATGGCAAAGGTCAGGTTCTCCTCTCCTTCAATCCCGAACAGGGTAGCGCCTATGGCCAGGTGTCCGCTACTGCTTACCGGAAGATATTCCGTAAATCCCTGAATCAATCCAAGGATAAGCGCCTCAAACCACTCCATTCCTATTTCTTCGTTTTAGGCTTACGCAACACGGCATATATCATGGATACAAAGCCTGAAAAGCAAACGGCCGGAGCGACTTTAATTCTGCGTGCGCTAAAAATATCAGGCTCGAAAGCCGTCTCGGTTGATGAGGGACCCGACATCAGAACAAATCCCAGAATGACAATCGCCATTCCGATCGCCAGAAAAATAAAGTTCGTTTTGTCAAAGGCGAATTTTTGTTTATCCATTTTAAGTTTCAAGTTTTAAGTTCTGAGTTTCAGGTTCTAAGCTAACGTATCGCATGTAAAACTCAGAACCTTATATATAATATAATGTATTTGCTTTCATTCTCAGGTACCTGTTAATAGAGACATAAGCGCACAGGAAGGTAATGATAATGCCAAAGGCCAATACGGCGGCCATTACATAAAGCATGACTTCCGGCGTGATAATCCGTAAAAGCTCCGGCTCATAAGACACCAGCCAATAGGCCGCACCCATCAGTACCGTGTTTGCCAATACGGCCGCCAACACCCCACTCCACACATTCCGCCGAAGGAATGGTTTACGAATGAATCCCCGGTTTGCACCTACAAGTTTCATGGTATGAATCAGGAAACGCTTTGAATAAATGCCCAGACGTATCATGTTGTTGATCAATGCAAAGGAGATAAAGGTCAGCACAAGGGCCAGCGCCAGAAGCGCGATGCTGATGTTCCGGATATTATCGTTTACCGCATTGATCAGCTCTTTCTGATACAGTACCTCCTGTATGTTATTATTTTGCTTAATGAACTTCTCTATCCGGACAATGCTATCCGCGTTGGTATATTCTGAGTTCAGTTTGATTTCAATAGATGCTTTGAAAGGGTTATAGCCCAGAAATTCCTGCGGATTGGTTCCCATTGCCTCGGTTTGTTCCTGAAGGGCTTGCTTCTTGGAAATATAAACCGATTCTTTCACGAAAGCCTCCTTATTGAGTTTCTTTTGCAGATTCAGAATATCGGCTTCTTTCATGTCATCACCGATAAGTACGGCAAAACTCAGGTTCTCGCGCACATAAACCGAAAGATTATTCGCGGTCAATACAAAAAACACAACGAGTCCCAATAACAGCAACACCAACATGGTGCTGATGCTTGAGGTGATAAATTGCATATCGAAACAGGACGGTGCGTTACTTCGCTTATCTTTCATCGCGTTTTTTTCTAAATACATAAATCATGGAACTGCTTCTTTCCTTCCTTGCCAATGTAATGAACCAAGCCAACAGCCCTGTGTACATACCGCGCAGGAAAGAGAACGGCTTTTTCATATTTTTCTCACTCAGCATGGATACATAAAAAGCGTCAAAGGGCATGGGATACCGCTCAGCCATGATAAAACCATGCTTGGAACCAAATTGTTGAATGGTTCCCGGAGTAAAATGCCAAAGGTGTCTGGGCACATCATACGCAGCCCAGTTCGCGCCATACTTTTCAGCATCGTAGGATGCGCGGTTAGGAACAGCGATAATGAGAATCCCTTTGTCGGTGAGTAACTCATACAACCGGTCCCAGGTTTCGTTCAGCTTTTCCAGATGTTCCATCACATGCCAAAGGGTGATCACATCGAACGTCCCCCGTTCAAGTGCGCTTAACGCTTCTTCCGGCTTTACATCCAGATCGAACTTCTCCTTGGCGAATGCCCGGGCGCGGGCGCTCTTTTCGATAGCCTCCACTTCCCAGCCTTTTTCCGCCATAGCAGACGGGAAATATCCGGTACCCGCACCTATGTCCAGCAATTTACCCGATGAATAGCGGGTCTCTTTCATCACCAACCGCGCTTTCCTACCGAGCATATATTTACGTACCCGGTGATAAACAGTATTCATGATTCCTTTCCCGATATCCGAGTGGGGAATATATTCGGAGCTTTCGTAGTATCTGTCCATTGCTGCTCCGGCAGGAAAACCCTGGGTAAAGGTGAAGTGACAATCTTCGCAGGAGAATAACTCAAATGGTTCGCCTGAAGCATAAAAATCCGTACAAATCATGACGTACTTTAGATGCGTACCGCTACATAGCGGACAAGCTTTTATTGTGAGTTTATCCATTCGTTCTCTTTACAGTACTGAAATGTTATCGAAAACAAAATACAATTTACCTGAATTTGATGCAAAGAAACAAATAAAATACGATGTAGCCCTAACCCGTTAAGGTCTTTTAATAATATATTAAGGTGGGAAGCGGGATTTATACCTATTTTTGCCAAACACCAAACAATAATAAAAATATGGAAAAACGATTGGTAAAATCCAAGGATAAAGTTATAGCCGGCGTGTGTGGCGGAATTGCCGAATATTTTGGATTCGACTACACCCTCACGCGCTTGATTTATGCACTGCTTACGATCTTCACGGCTTTTGCCGGAGGAGTGGTTTACATCATCCTCTGGATCATCATGCCGGACAGATGAGAAGAATCAGCAACGGCAACGTTAAAGGACCTCACCCTTTAACGTTGCCGAACCGGCTTCGGTGATCTTTACATTTACATAGTCTCCGATTCTGTGATTACCACGATTGAATACGACCACGCGATTTTGCTCGGTTCGTCCCACAAGTTGATCCCTTGAACGTTTGGAGGTTCCTTCTACAAGCACTTCGTATATTTTTCCGACACAGCGTTTGTTTGATTCGGCGGACAACCGGTTTTGCAGTGCGATAATCTCGTTCAAACGGGCCACTTTCACTTCTTCGGGAATGTCATCCTTTAAGTGTTTAGACGCATAAGTACCCGGACGCTCAGAGTATTTGAACATGAAAGCAGAGTCGAATCCGCAAATCTCCATCAGGGAAAGGGACTGTTTGTGATCTTCCTCGGTTTCGGAATGAAAGCCGGAAAAAATATCTGTACTCAACCCGCAGTCAGGAACAATACGACGGATAGCTTCCACACGATCCAGATACCATTCACGGGTATATTTACGGTTCATTTTCTTTAAAATGTCTGAGCTGCCGCTCTGTACAGGTAGATGGATGTGCTTGCATACATTAGGCGTCCGGGCAATAACTTCGATCGTCTCATCACTCATATCTTTCGGATGGGAAGTGCTGAAACGGATACGAATTCCAGGCGCTGCTTCGGCTACCGTGCGTAAAAGTACCGGAAAAGTGATGACTTCATCATCTTTCCCGAAACGATAAGAATTTACATTCTGTCCCAGCAGAGTAACTTCCTTGTAACCTTTGGACACTAAATCTTTCACCTCATTCAGGATGCTTTCCACATCACGGCTTCTTTCACGCCCGCGGGTATAAGGCACAATGCAATACGTGCAAAAATTGTTGCACCCTCTCATGATGGACACAAAACCTGATATGTGATTTCCACAGATACGGGAAGGGATCACATCCCGATAGGTTTCTGTTGTGGACAACTCCACATTGATCGCTTTTTCACCGGCCTCGACAGCGGCAATCAATTCGGGCAGGGTAAGATAGGCATCGGGGCCTACCACAAGGTCTACATGATGATGTTCAATCAGATCATCCTTTACCCGCCCGGCCATACAGCCTAATACTCCGACAATCAACCCTTTGCGCTTTTTGCGCATCGCATGAAAAAACTCCAACCGGTTAAGAATCTTCTGTTCCGCATTGTCACGAATGGAGCAGGTGTTTAAAAACACAGCATCAGCCTCCTCCAGCGTTTCGGCAGGCGAATATCCCGCCATTTGCATGACCGATGCAATGACTTCACTATCGGCCACATTCATCTGACAACCGTATGTTTCTATGAACAACTTCTTGTTATCATCCACAGTTACAGATTTAAAGTCTGCTCCCGTTAATTCCTCCATGTCTTTACGTTTTAATTTCGAGTGCAAAGATAGTTGCAAAAATGAAAAGTATTTTAGAAAATGAAATGTATGTATAAAAAAGCTGCCTGCAGAATCCAAAAAGTTGCTCGCATTTACCCCAAAAGTTGCTTGCAAAATCTAAAAAGCTGCTTGCAGAATTTAAAAAGTTGCTCGCATTTACCCCAAAAGTTGCTCGCAAAAATCAAAAAGTTGCTCGCAAAATTTAAAGAGCCGTCAACGTTGTATGACGGCTCTTTTTAATTTAGTATGTTCCGCTATCTCCCGTTTCCTAACGAAAAGGCAGCAGGATTAATCATGATTAAACTGTAAAGATATCATTCCCAACCTAATCTTCAATCTGGTAACCAGGCTCATGTTGTACAACTGTCAAGACCTTTTCGATGCCATCTACTGTACGGAAAGTAATATGACCTGTCCGTGCGGGTCCAGTGTTCTCAGCAGGTTCGTACTCCGTAAACAAATGGTTGCCCAAATAAGACCCTCCGTAGATTGGGGGATTCTCTACCGGTCCTTCAGGCAGCACGATCCATTCACTGTCAGTGGTTGCATACCAATAGGTATTACTTGTTACTTGTATGCCCACAGGATTAGTTGTTACTGCCTCCAGATGTACAGTGGTGGGAGAAATTCCCATCGTTCCCGTAGGCGCTTGCGTTATTGAAAAGACAACTGAGGTGGTATTTTCTCTTGCAGTATCTTCTTTCTCAACTGGGTCGATATAGAAAGTGATCGTTCCGGTACGATCTACTCCCGTAGTATTTTCATCAACAGAGTAGCTGAAGAGATCATTAGCTGTGTGACTACCGCTGCCTACATGAATCCAAGAATCGGTAGTAGTTACAGCCCAACTTGCATTACTCGTCACTTTGAACAAGGGAGGAGTTTCTTTAGATTGAATGTAAAGCGATACTGCGATCGTTTCACCCGTCTTTGAATTGTCTGATGTTGTCATACAGTTTTAATTTAAAATTATGTTTTGTATGTTCCGCCCTAAACAACCTCGCAACGATTGTTTAAGACGGAACTATATACCTATATTATAGTCTACTTCTTAACGAATTTCAGGTAGAAGAAATTGTATTGACCATCCCTACCACTCACATCACCCATGTTGGTGCTGCCGCTGTAATTCCGGAGTCTAAAACCAATCGTGGTATAGGTGGTCCCCACCGCGGTCGATTTCGTATTAAATGATCCGGTCGCCTCGTCATATTCATAGCTTAGCAGCCCATAACCGGAGGTTAGAGTTGTCGATGACGCAAAAGCACCCGTCGAGTTATTCTTCAGATAGGCTATCGCATAGAAATCATAGCCCAGGGCGGTCTTACCGATAAGATTGATCGGGAAGAGCAGATCACAACTCGCGGGCCTGTATTGCACAACAAGATTTCCTATGGATGCTTCTTGCGCCTCCGTCAATACACCTTTTAAATAATAGGTGTTTTCATCTTTTCCTTCCACCAGACTGACATCCAACGTTTTGTTGGGCGTCGTAGTGCTGGTTGACGAGGAGTAGTGCATCGTGTAATCGCCCAAGTACTCTTCGTAAGCGATATACGTGGAAAACTCGGTGGTAGTGGCGTAGTACACGGTGTCGGGAGTCTGTACGTAGGCGCGAGCGTAGTACATAGAGCCTATTTCCAGTTCGGTAAGCGTAAACGGATAGACGCCCGGTGTGGTACCGAAGGACTTGACGTTTACGTTGCCGTTTATCGTCAGGTTGGTTTTTGTCAGGGAATACACGATTCCTTGATCGAGGATCGGTATCGCTTTGTAGACGTCGGAAATAAATGTCGCGCTGATGGAAGTTTTCAAGGCCTCCAGGCCTGTAATTCTCAGGTCGAGGAGTACCACGGGATTATTCAGTTCGACGTTCGTGCCGGGAGAGGTGTATTTGAGCGTCCCTTCGTCCCAGACAAATTCCTCTACCGTGATGCCTTTGAAGACAAGCGGTTCGCTGAGCTTGAAGCCCGTGGCCGTGCAGGTGAACGTCAGCTTGTCGGTCACTTGCTCCTCGGTGTCCTTCCCGTCCTCGGTCTCGGCAGGGACGATGACTTTGTAGGTGAGCGTCAGGGTTCGTGCCGACGGGGTCATCACGACGGTTGCCGTGCCTTCCGTCACCCCGTTCACCGTGAGGTCGAAGGACTTGAGGTGCTTGCCGGTCTCTTCAACAAACGGACTGATTTGCCGCACATAGCCAAGCGGGTCGTCGTCCGGAGCTTTGTAGAGCGTGAGCAGGTTTTTATTCTTCTTCCCGGTGAGGAAGATGGAATCCTGCGTGGTTCGCGTGATGATGAACTCGTAGTCGCCGCCCAGCCCGTCAAGGTCTGCGTTGGAGGCTTGGCAGAAGTGGTGCAGGATGGGGTTGTAGAGGTCGAACGAGAGCGTCGGCCCCTGTTCTTGCTTCACGGTCCAGTAGGAGGTGGCCTCCTCTCC
>JAIRNG010000126.1 GCA_031258135.1 Mediterranea sp. (in: CFB group bacteria) | reverse complement strand
AGGAGTTAGCGCTGCGCGCAGGAGTTACCGCCTCGTAAGCGTTGAGCGCTTCAGCAGTTGGGTGTTGAAAGTAGAGACGCAAAATTTTGCGTCTCTACTCTTCCGTTTATTGACTTTATCCGTTTTTTTGGATTCTGCAGGCAGCTTTTTAGATTCTGCAGGCAGCTTTTGTCTTTACCTGTATTCTGTTTACCTGTTTTTCGTTATCATACGTTTTTTGTTGTCACATTTATTTCCTTTCATACTAAACGGATTTACATTATTTCTATTTGCATCCTGTTTTCATTTACAGTTATAATAATGGACAACCCTGATTTTGGCAAATCCCCCTTAGTGGCATACCTGTCTAAGCAAGACGGCTGCCTGCATGCCTTTTCCTGTGTCAACCTTTTCCGGTACAGTATAAGGCGCCACAACTCTCAGAGTTACGGTTTGCTCATAAGGAGAGTGGTTCGTATTTGAGGTTGAATGTTTCCGCTACTGCTTCGTACACGACTTTTCCGTTGACCACATTCAGTCCTGAGGCTAATGTCGCATCTTCACGACAGGTTTCCTGCCAACCTTTATCTGCCAGTTTGAGTGCGTAGGGCAGTGTTGCATTGGTCAGGGCCATTGTTGACGTGTAGGGTACTGCACCCGGAATGTTTGCCACGCAATAGTGTACTACGTCATCTACTACGTATGTCGGTTCGGCATGTGTGGTGGGGCGGGATGTCTCGAAGCAGCCTCCCTGGTCGATGGCCACGTCTACCAATACGCTTCCTTTTCCTACGTATTTCAGCATATCGCGGGTCATGATGTGAGGCGCTTTCGCACCGGGTATCAGTACTGCGCCGATAACCAGATCCGTAGTCGGCAGTTCGTTGATGATGTTGTGGGTCGATGAACATAATGTTTTCACATTCCGGGGCATCACTTCGCTTAAATAGCGTAAGCGGGGGAGTGAAATATCCGTAATAGTCACATCGGCGCCTATACCTGCGGCTATCAGTGCGGCGTTATATCCTACAACGCCTCCGCCGAGCACCAATACCTTCGCCGGTTTTACTCCCGGTACGCCTCCCATTAAAAGGCCTTTCCCGCCCTGGGGCTTTTCGAGAAAGCGGGCGCCTTCCTGTACGGACATGCGTCCGGCTACTTCACTCATCGGAATGAGTAGCGGCAGGCTGCCGTCCGGTTTTTCTACGGTTTCATAAGCCAGACAGACCGCACCGGTTTCAATCATGGCGCGCGTCAGCTTCCCGTTGGAAGCAAAATGAAAGTAGGTGAACAGCAACTGGTCTTTTTTAATCAGCTTATACTCCGGTTCAATCGGTTCCTTGATCTTAACGATCATTTCGGCTATGGCGTACACCTCTTCGATGGCGGGCAAAACTTTTGCTCCGACAGCTTTGTATTCTTCGTCCGGAAAGCCGCTGTTTTCGCCTGCCGTCTGTTGTATGTAGACGGTATGTCCTCTCTTGATTAATTCACTTACTCCACCTGGGGTCATACCGACCCGGTTTTCGTTGTTTTTGATTTCTTTGGGTATTCCGATTATCATAATGGTTAGGATTTTGTAATTAAACGTGGCAAAGTTAGACATAAATAGCGCGTCATGTCACTTAAAAAACATGTTTTAAAACAGTTTAAAGGACGCGTTTTAAAACAACTGAATGTTGAAAGCGCTTATTTAAACTTTCAATTATTATGCGTAAGTTTGCGGAATGATTATCATAAAACAATATATGACTGCTTTCCTGCTGTTGTGCGGTTTGCAGGTACATGCACAAAGCAGTATTCCGGTCAGATTTACACCTCCGTTCGATTTTCCGCTTTCTTTAAGCGGTAATTTCGGAGAGATACGCACCGATCATTTTCATGGCGGGCTTGATTTCAAGACGCAGGGCGTTTCCGGAAAGAGAGTGCTTGCCATAGCCGACGGATATATCTCCCGCATACGGGTGACCCATGGTTCGGGTTATACGCTCGACGTCCGTCACGACAATGGTTACTCGACAATCAACCGGCATCTCTCCGGTTTTGTCGCTCCCATTGCCGGACGTGTGAAGGAACTGCAATATGCCGGCGAGTCCTGGGAAGCGACCCTCATTCCCGAAAAAGACGAATATCGTGTGAAGGCCGGTCAACAGATTGCCTGGAGTGGTAATACCGGATATTCTTTCGGGCCTCACCTGCACTTGGATATGTTTGAAAGCGAGACGGGGGATTATATCGATCCGCTGCCTTTCTTCAGAAGATACCTGAAGGATACCCGTGCTCCCCAGGCGCTTGGGTTCATGCTTTTCCCGCAAATGGGAAAAGGTGTTGTGAACAGGAAGAGCACTCCGCAGGCGTTCGGAGTGAATCGGAAAGATACGATTTGTGCATGGGGCGTGATTGGCTCCGGCATCCGGGCGTATGACTATATGGACGGGGGGCATAACCGTTGCGGAGTGCATACGGTTATCCTTACGGTCGATGGTGAAGAAGTATTCCGCAGTGTGGTCGACCGTTTCTCCGGGTATGAGAATCGCATGATCAATTCATGGACTCATGACCGGTACATGAAGTCGTTCATCGAACCCGGAAACACGTTGCGTATGCTTACGGCCGGTAATAACCGCGGCCTGGTAACGATAGACGAGGAGCGGGACTATCACTTCCGGTATACGTTGAAGGATGCTTATGGCAATACGGCCCGCTTTGGTTTTGTTGTGAAGGGTGCTCCGCAGCCCATTGAGTCTCCGGCCCGTAAGGACAGGCATATATTCCGTTGGGACAGGGTGAATTGCTTGCAGGAGCCCGGATTGGAACTGCTTATTCCACGGGGAATGATGTATGATGACGTTGCATTGAATTTTGCCGTTCGCGCAGATTCCGGTGCGGTAGCTTTCACGTATCAGCTTCATGACGGGCGGGTGCCTTTGCACCGGTATTGCGACATACGGATCGGTATCCGCCGGAAGACGGTTGCCGACAGTACGAAGTATTACATGGCAAGGGTCGATGACAGGGGTAAGTTCGTTTCTGTCGGCGGAAGGTATGAGAACGGTTATGTAAAATCCCGCATACGCGAGCTGGGAACGTATACGGTTGCTGTCGACACGGTGTCTCCTGTGGTGACTGCCGTGAATCCGAACCGTTGGGCGAGGAGCGGAAAGATCGTATATAAAGTAGAGGAAAAGCAAACCGGCGTTAAATCCTACAGGGGAACCATCGACGGGAAATATGCATTGTTCGGATGGAATATCATGACCGACCGGCTCGTATATGAAATAGACCCTGAACGGGTGAAGAAAGGCGGTAGGCATGTCGTTGAGATTACCGTAACCGATGATTGCGGGAATGAGACGACAGAACGGAATCAATTTAATTATTAATATAACAGGACTGGAACATGAAAAGAAAGATGATCTTGTGCGCCGCCGTATGTCTGGCGGCTATGGCGGAAGTTTTCGCCTGTACCAATCTGATTGTAGGTAAGAGCGCGTCTGCAGACGGTTCGACCATCGTATCCTATTCGGCGGATTCGTACGGGCTGTTCGGTGAATTGTATCATTATCCTGCGGCTACTTACCCGAAAGGAGCGATGCTGGACGTGTATGAGTGGGATACGGGCAAATACCTGGGGCGGATCGAGCAAGCCCGGCAGACTTATAATGTGGTGGGGAATATCAACGAGTATCAGGTGACGATCGGCGAGACTACTTTCGGCGGCCGTCCGGAGTTGCGGGATACATTGGGAACGATTGACTACGGCAGCCTGATCTATATCGGGTTGCAGCGTTCGCGTACGGCGCGCGAGGCCATTAAGGTGATGACCGACCTGGTGCAACAGTACGGTTATTACAGCGGTGGCGAATCGTTTACGATTGCCGACCCGAATGAAATCTGGATTATGGAAATGATCGGTAAGGGCGCCGGTATCCGCGGCGCGGTCTGGGTGGCTGTCCGTATTCCGGACGATTGTATCTCCGCCCATGCCAATCAGGCGCGCATCCATACCTTTAATATGGACGATAAGGACAATTGTATTTATTCATCCGATGTGGTTTCGTTCGCCCGCGAACAGGGATACTTCGACGGAGTGAATAAAGACTTCAGTTTCGCCCATGCCTATAATCCGCTTGATTTCGGCGGACGCCGTTACTGTGAAGCGCGTGTATGGAGTTATTTCAACATGTTTACCGACAGGGGCGGGGAGTTTCTGCCTTATATCACAGGGGAGACGAATACTCCCATGCCGCTTTACCTGAAAGCGAACCGTAAGGTTTCCGTACAGGACATCAAGAATGCCATGCGCGACCATTACGAAGGAACTCCGCTGGATATCTCCACTGATTTTGGCGCCGGTCCTTATAAAGCGCCTTACCGTCTTTCTCCGTTGAGCTTTGAGGTGGATGGCCGGAAATATTTCAATGAGCGTCCGATTTCCACCCAGCAGGCCGGATTTGTATTTGTTTCGCAGATGCGTTCCTATAAACATAACCCGGTGGGTGGCGTGCTGTGGTTCACGCTCGACGATGCCAACATGAGTGTGTTCACTCCGGTGTATTGCTGTACGACGAAGGCGCCCGATTGTTACCGGGCGAATGGCGGCGATTATGCTACCTTTTCCTGGGAATCGGCTTTCTGGATATATAACTGGGTTTCCAACATGGTGTATCCGCGTTACAGCCTGATGATTGATGATTTGCGTAGCGTTCAGAACGAATTGGAAAATTCATTCAATGAGATGCAGGAGAGTGTGGAAGCCACGGCGGAGAAACTCTTGGCGAAAGACCCTGAGAAGGCGAAAACATTCCTGACGAACTATACGGAAATCACCGCGCAGAACGCCTTTCACTCCTGGAAGAAGCTGGCTGAGTTTCTTATGGTGAAGTACAATGACGGGGTGGTGAAACGCGTGAAGAACGGTGCGTTCGAGCGTAACGCCATCGGCCGGCCCGCTCCGGTCATCCGTCCGGGTTACCCGCAGGAATTTCTTGAAGAGTATGTGAAGCAAACGGGAGGCAGGTATGTCATCAATGAATAATATAATAACAGATTATGGACAACCGGGAACTAATTAAACAAGTAACGGAGAAGGCGCAGAAGTGGCTTTCTCCGGCGTATGATGCGGAAACTCAGGCAGCGGTGAGGCGTATGCTTGAAAGTGAAGACAGCACGGAGCTGATCGAGTCTTTCTATAAAGACCTTGAGTTTGGTACGGGCGGACTCCGCGGTATCATGGGAGTGGGCAGCAACCGTATGAATATCTATACCGTGGGCGCTGCCACACAGGGACTTTCCAATTATCTGAACGCGAACTTCAGGGATTTGCCTCAGATATCGGTAGTTGTGGGCCATGACTGCCGCAACAACAGCCGTAAGTTTGCGGAGATATCGGCCGATATCTTTTCGGCCAACGGTATCCGGGTCTATCTGTTTGAAGCGCTTCGGCCGACTCCGGAGGTTTCTTATGCCATCCGTCACCTGGGGTGTCAGAGCGGCATTATCCTGACGGCTTCGCATAATCCGAAGGAGTATAACGGATACAAGGCTTACTGGGACGATGGCGCACAGGTGCTGGCTCCGCACGATAAGGGTATTATCGATGAGGTCAACAGGATTGCTTCCGCTTCGGATATCAGGTTCGAGGGCAGGGGAGAGCTGATCCGGGTCATCGGTGAAGATGTCGACAGGCCGTACTTGGATGCCGTCAAGACCGTGTCTCTCGATCCTGAAGCGATCAAGCGCCATCACGACATGAAGATCGTATATACCCCGATACATGGTACGGGCGTAACGTTGATTCCACGCGCGTTGAAGATGTGGGGATTCACTCATATTATTAACGTGCCCGAGCAGGATGTGATCAGCGGTGACTTCCCGACGGTGAAATCGCCTAACCCGGAAGAGCCTGCCGCGTTGTCCATGGCTATCGGGCGGGCGAAAGCTACGGACGCCGAGCTGGTTATGGCAAGCGACCCCGATGCCGACCGCGTGGGCATCGCCTGCAAGGATGACAAGGGCGAATGGGTGTTGATCAACGGCAACCAGACCTGCTTGATGTACCTTTATTATATCCTCACTCAGTATAAGGCCCTGGGCAAGATCCGGGGTAACGAGTTTTGTGTGAAGACCATCGTCACCACCGAGCTGATCAGGAAGATTGCGGACAGGAATAACATCGAAATGCTGGACTGTTACACCGGATTCAAGTGGATTGCCCGTGAGATTCGCCTGCGCGAAGGAAAGAAGAAGTACATCGGCGGGGGAGAGGAGAGCTACGGTTTCCTGGCCGAGGATTTTGTTCGCGACAAGGACTCCGTGTCCGCCTGCTGTCTGATTGCAGAGGTGGCGGCCTGGGCCAAAGACAACGGAAAGACACTGTATGAGCTGCTTAAAGATATCTATGTGGAATACGGATTCTCGAAAGAAAAGGGAATCAGCGTAGTGAGGCCGGGCAAGAGCGGCGCCGATGAGATCAGGCAAATGATGGTTGACTTCCGCAGCAATCCTCCAAGGGAGATAGCCGGTTCAAAGGTCATTCGCCGGAAGGACTTCCTGACCCTGAAGCAAACGGACGCTTCGGGTGAGGTGACCGCTCTGGATATGCCTGATACATCCGATGTGTTGCAGTACTTCACCGAAGACGGCGGTAAAGTTTCCGTTCGTCCTTCGGGGACGGAGCCTAAGATCAAGTTCTATATTGAAGTAAAAGGCGAGATGGGCAGCCGTGACTGTTACGACAGCGCGAACGCCGCCGCCGATGAAAAGATAAAGGCCATCATGCGCTCGTTGGGCGTTTAAGGCCTGGCGCTCCTGTTTACGATTTGAAACGCAGATAGGTTGAAACGCAGATTAACGCAGATTCCCGCAGATTTTCAGTTATATAATCTGCGTGAATCTGCGTTAATCTGCGTTTAGCCTTCTTCTAATCTATGTTTAAGCAGAAGCCTCTATATGATAACTTTCTCAGCCTCC
>JAIRNG010000028.1 GCA_031258135.1 Mediterranea sp. (in: CFB group bacteria) | reverse complement strand
CACAATGGCCGCCAATGCGAACCTGACGGAACAACGCGCACTGCTTCAGCAGACGCATGACGAGGAGGCGGAGGTCTATCGCACCAATCAGGCCTATCAGCAAACAAAGACGCTGACCGAATTAGACACTTCGCGCGACAAGAAGTTCAATTACATAAAGACTACCGTAAGTTTCTATCTGGATACGGGCAACGAGGCGCAGAAGGCCGCCGCCGCTGCCGTGGATTTCGTGTTGAAACCCTACCGTCTGGGGCCTGTAAGGGGTTATCAGGACAATACCTCCGAGCTGGGCAAGTTCGTGACGGACATGTCCGCGGCGCCCTATCCGGCGCACATCGCCACACTGGGGCTGACCGAAACGCTGGCCGGGCTCAGAGCGGACAACGATGCGTTCGACACGCTCTACAACACCCGTTCGGAAGAGGGGATTGACCGCGCAGGCCACGAAAAGATATACTCCCTGCGCCGGAAGTTCGACGAAATCTGGCGCATCGTGGCGGCCGTGCTGCCCGGCGCCCATTTCACCGAAACGAATCCCGCAAGGAAAGTCGTCATTGGCAAGGCCATCGACGAGATCAACGCCCGCATCCTCCAGACGAAGAGGGTGTTGGCCGCCCGCGGCATGGGTTCGGTAGCGGTAGGCCTCGTCGATGTCGACCACGATCACCCCGAAGGCCCCACCACGCAACCCGAAGGCCCCGAAGACGAAGACGACGACTACAACGGCGGAACATACATCGACCCGAACGCGTAGTAAATTGAAAATTAAAATCCGTGTAATCCGTGAAATCCGTGTCTGAAAAAATCTCTGACACGGATTTCACGGATTACACGGATTTTTTAGTTTTATAATCTGCGAAAATCTGCGTTAATCTGCGTTTCAAATGTAAACAGAGGTAATACAAGTTTTTTTATAGGCAATACGCCCGGCGTACTGCCTATACAGTATGCCCCTGCGGGGGCTTTTTAACGTATAAAAAACGGAGTGGAAAAACCAACTTATCCTCTGTTCGCTCCCAATAGAAAACAGCCAGTATAAGCTATATGCCGGGAGTATGGTACCGGATGTATAGATAAAAAAAGGATGACAAAAAGGGGATGCTCATTAAATAAATCCGCGTCCTTTAAATTGAAAATTGAGAATTGAAAATTACGATGCTGCATGGAAATCCGTGTTCATCCGCGTAATCCGTGTCTACTTTCTCCTTTTCTCTTTTTATCTCCATGAACTTCGTAACTCCATGTCTCTGTGTTTAGCGTAATTTTCACTTTTCAACTTTCAATTTAATAAGTTCAGAACAGGGAGGCTAAGTCATAAATCGGTCGTTTAGAAATCTTAATCTTACGCAAGTGACCTGAAAAAAGAAAGAAAGATTCGTTGGGAATGAGTATATTTGCACGCTTTGATGCGTAAGTGAACGAAAACAAACGGACAAAGTGGGCTGATGCAGTTATTAACAAAACGAGGGACTTATCAACAGATTTCGTGAAGAATTCCCTGTTTTGTAGGCGCTCTGGGGATTTATCGCTTATTTCGTCCGCGAATTAATAAACACATAATATATGGGAAAGATCATTGCTTTAGCCAATCAGAAAGGTGGTGTAGGGAAAACGACAACTACGATTAACCTGGCTGCTTCACTTGCCACAATGGAAAAGAAAATACTGGTGGTGGATGCAGACCCTCAGGCAAATGCTTCTTCCGGACTGGGAGTAGACATTAAACAGGCCAACTGCACAATCTATGAATGTCTCATAGACCGGACAGACGTGAAAAGCGCCATCCATGATACAGGGATTGAATCGTTGAAGATCATTTCATCTCATATCAACCTGGTAGGGGCGGAAATTGAAATGCTCAATTTACCGGGCCGCGAAACTATTCTGAAGAAAATACTCGAACCCCTGAAGAGTGAGTACGACTATATCCTGATTGACTGTTCGCCTTCGTTAGGCCTGATCACGGTAAATGCGCTTACGGCCGCCGATTCGGTGATCATTCCTGTTCAGGCGGAATACTTCGCCCTTGAAGGGATCAGCAAACTGCTGAATACGATCAAGGTCATTAAATCTAAATTGAATCCGAAACTGGAAATCGAAGGTTTCCTGTTGACGATGTACGACGCACGTCTTCGCCAGGCTAACCAGATCTACGATGAAGTGAAGAAACATTTCCATGAGCTGGTGTTTCAGACGGTTATCCAACGGAATGTGAAACTAAGCGAAGCGCCAAGTTACGGCATTCCTACGATCCTTTACGATGCAGAGTCAATAGGCGCCAAGAATTATATGGCGCTGGCTAAAGAGATAATTCAAAGACAATAACGGGAAAAAGAGATATGGCACAACGTAGAAACGCACTGGGCAGAGGGCTTGACGCCTTACTTTCGATGGATGACGTAAAGACGGAAGGATCATCTTCCATCAACGAAATCGAACTGTCGAAAATCTCCGTTAACCCTAACCAGCCGCGTCGTGAGTTTGACGAGACTGCGCTACAGGAGTTAGCAGACTCAATCGCCGAGATCGGGATTATCCAACCCATCACCCTGCGCAAGCTATCCGACGACGAATATCAGATCATTGCGGGTGAACGGCGTTACCGCGCTTCGCTCAAAGTGGGTAAAACACACATTCCGGCTTACATACGTACGGCCGACGATGAGAATATGATGGAAATGGCGCTGATCGAGAACATACAGCGTGAAGACCTCAATTCTGTCGAGATCGCATTAGCTTATCAGCATCTGTTGGACCAGTACGGCCTGACGCAGGAACGTCTCAGCGAGCGTATAGGCAAGAAACGGACGACCATCGCCAACTATCTGCGGTTGCTCAAACTGCCTGCACCTATCCAGATGGCATTACAGAATAAAGAAATAGATATGGGGCATGCCCGTGCATTGATTTCTATAGGCGATCCCAAGCTACAGATAAAGGTATTCGGGGAAATCCGGCAACACGGCTATTCCGTCCGCAAGGTGGAAGAGATCGTTAAATCGCTTGGCGAAGGCGAAGCGGTGAAAAGCGGCGGAAAGAAAATAGTCCCCGGGAAATCCAGATTATCCGGGGAATTTGACCTGTTGAAACAACATTTATCCGGGTTCTTTCATACGAAAGTACAATTGACCTGTTCCGATAAGGGGAAAGGAAAGATCAGCATCCCGTTTAGTAATGAAGAGGAACTGGAACGAATCATGGAAATATTTGATTCGTTAAAGAGTAAATGATAAGAAATAAACAGACATATAAACCGTATATCATCGCCCTGCTTCTCTGTTTATTACAGGTGGCAGGGATTGATGTGTATGCGCAGCAGCCTGCCGACAGTATAGCCGTAGTTCCTGAAATACCGGAGAAAGTATGGATACCCGATCCGGCAAAAGCGACATGGCTTGCGGTGGTCTTCCCCGGCGCCGGACAGATCTATAACCGTAAATACTGGAAGATTCCCATTGTGTACGGAGGTTTTGCCGGATGCGCTTATGCTTTGTCCTGGAACAATAAAATGTTCAGGGATTACTCACAGGCTTATGTAGATATAATGGATGGCGACCCGAACACGAACAGCTATTATAATCTGGTTGTGGGAATCACCATCGATGAGAAAACCGATACGCGGTATGGGCCTCTCTTTAAAAAGCGTAAAGACTACTATCGCCGGTATCGCGATATCAGTGTTTTTGCGTTTATAGGAGTCTATTTGTTATCTGTTATCGACGCATACGTCGATGCGGAGTTATCGAACTTTGATATCTCCCCTGATTTAAGTATGCGTGTGGAACCGGCTATCATCAATAATCGACACAATAATTATATAGGCCACAAAGGCAACGCTGTGGGCCTGCTATGTAGTTTTACCTTTTAAAAGCAAACGACTGTACGTATGAGCAATCTATTTAAAAAACACGACCTGATACTTCTTCTATGCTCCATAATCACGCTGGCGCAGGTAAAAGCGCAGACGGTGGAGGTCGTCTTCTATGAAGACGGGAAAGAACGTTACGAAGAGATCGATATACCTGTGAGCCTCACTTATCCGGTGGATAGTTTGTTGAGTGACTGGAAAGCGCGTAACTATGTTGTCCGTTATAACGATAACGACTGTTATAGCTCCGAGGTGAATCCGATATTCAGCGATGCCGTAATCATGGATCGCCTGTCTCGTATTCCCTCTGTTATGGAAATGCCGTATAATGCGGTTGTCCGCCGGTTTATCGATTTGTACACCGGACGCTTGCGCGGCCAGGTGTCATTCATGCTGAGCGCGTCGAACTTTTATATTCCCATCTTTGAAGAAGCGCTTGATGCCTACGGGCTTCCTATCGAATTGAAATACCTTCCTGTCATAGAATCGGCTTTAAATCCCTCGGCGGTGTCCCGTGCAGGTGCTTCCGGGCTTTGGCAGTTCATGATCGGAACCGGAAAGATATATGGTTTGGAATCCAACAGCCTCGTAGACGAAAGACGCGACCCGATCAAAGCGACGTGGGCGGCCGCCAGATATCTGAAAGAGCTTTATAGTATATATGGCGACTGGAACCTGGTCATTGCTGCATACAACTGCGGGCCGGGTAATGTGAATAAAGCGATTCGCCGTGCAAACGGTCAGCGGGATTACTGGGCGATTTACAACTATCTGCCCAGAGAGACCCGCGGATATGTTCCGTCGTTCATTGCAGCCAACTATGTGATGAAATACTATTGCGATCATAACATCTGTCCGATGGGAACCCGTATACCGGCGGATACCGATACGCTACAGATCACCCGTAACCTTCATTTTGAGCAGATCGCAGCTATCTGCGATATCGATATCGATCAGATCAGGAGCCTTAATCCGCAATACAAGCAGAACATTATCCCCGGAAATATCAAACCATACACATTACGTTTACCTTTAAACCAGATAGGCGCTTTCCTGGATAACCAGGATTCCGTTTATGCCTATCGCGCCGATGCGCTGTTCAGCAATCGCCAGCAGGTGGAAATTAAGAATGAGAAGTACGCCGCCGGCCGCGGAGGCTCAGGCAGGTTGGTCTACCACAAGATCAGAAGCGGCGAATCCTTATCGACCATTGCAGGCAAGTACCGCGTGAAGGTAAACGATATTAAAAGATGGAACAGCCTGAAGAACAATAACATTATCGCAGGTAAAAGCCTGAAAATCTACCGGTGAATCCGTATAAGGACTTATTTGAAGTTTCCGTACCGGTACAGAAAGTCAAAACAGACCTGACAGAGTATTAACTTGTAAAAGGTAAATGGTAAAATGGTAAATGAAAAGTTGTCGAATGAGGAACTGATTGACCAAACCTTTCAGGAACTTCTGAATGACTATCTGGTGACCAAGCATCGTAAACGGGTCGAAATCATAACGAAAGCGTTTAATTTCGCCAACCAGGCGCATAAAGGGATTAAACGCCGTTCCGGTGAACCGTATATCATGCACCCGTTGGCCGTAGCCAGGATCGTGTGCAACGAGATCGGATTGGGCTCTACCTCCATTTGTTCGGCTTTGTTGCACGATGTGGTAGAGGATACCGACTATACCGTAGAAGATATTGAAAACCTGTTCGGCCCCAAAATCGCACAGATCGTCGAGGGATTAACCAAGATATCCGGTGGTATATTCGGTGATAAAGCTTCGGCACAGGCGGAGAACTTCAAAAAGCTGCTGCTGACCATGTCGAGCGATGTCCGCGTGATCCTGATCAAGATTGCCGACAGGCTGCACAATATGCGTACCCTGGGTTCGTTGCTCCCGGCCAAGCAACTGAAGATTGCCGGGGAAACGCTCTATATTTACGCGCCGTTGGCCAATCGCCTCGGATTGCATAAGATAAAGACCGAGCTTGAGAACCTGAGTTTCAAATACGAGCATCCGGAGGAATGTGAAGAAATAGAAAGCAAACTGCAGGCTACCGCCATAGAACGTGATGAGGTATTCCGGAAATTTACGGCCCCTATCCGCGACCAGTTAGACAGGATGGGGATGAAATACCGCATCATGGCGCGTGTCAAGTCCATCTATTCGATATGGAACAAGATGCAGACCAAGCATGTACCTTTCGAGGAAATCTTCGACTTGCTGGCGGTGCGTATCATCTTTGAACCCCGGAACCCGGAAGAAGAGCTGAACGACTGTTTCGACATCTATGTCTCTGTTTCCAAGATATATAAACCGCATCCCGACCGGTTGCGCGACTGGGTGAGCCACCCGAAGGCAAACGGTTACCAAGCTCTGCATGTCACCCTGATGGGGCCTAACGGACAGTGGATCGAAGTGCAGATCCGCAGTGAGCGGATGAATGACGTAGCCGAACAGGGGTTTGCCGCGCACTGGAAATACAAAGAAGGCGGAGGCAGTGAAGACGAAGGCGAACTGGACAAATGGCTGCGTACGATCAAGGAAATCCTCGACGACCCGCAACCGGATGCCATCGACTTCTTAGATACCATTAAACTGAACCTGTTTGCATCCGAAATCTTTGTCTTTACGCCGAAAGGTGAAATAAAGACGATGCCGCAAAATGCGACGGCGCTGGACTTTGCTTTCTTTCTGCATACGGATCTGGGCAGTCACTGCATCGGCGCTAAGGTAAACCACAAACTTGTTCCGCTAAGCCACAAGTTGCAGAGCGGCGACCAGATAGAGGTGCTGACGTCAAAATCACAGCGTGTTCAGCCGCAATGGCTGGTATTTGCCACGACCGCCAAAGCCCGTGCGAAGATATCTGTCATCCTGAAGAAAGAGCAAAAGGTTGCCCAGAAGAAGGGCGAAGCGATCCTGAACGAGTTCCTGCTGAAAGAAGACATCCGTCCCGAATCGGTCAATTATGACAAACTGTTGAGTTTGCATCGTATCCGTACCAGAGAAGAATTATTGGCCGATATCGGCAATAAAGTCATCGAGCCGGGAGATGAAGACAGGAATGTCTTGAAAGGGAAGCAGGGTTCGAACTGGAAAAAGTACCTGAAGTTCTCTTTTGGGAACAGGGATACCGGAAACCCAAAAGAAGACATCCGGGAAAACAAGCTTTCCAAAGAGAAGATCAGCCTGAAGAAAGTACTCAGGATAACGGAAGACGCCATACAGAAAAACTATCTGATGGCAACGTGTTGCTCTCCGATACCCGGCGATGATGTGCTGGGCTACATGGATGAAAATGAAAAGGTGATCATCCATAAGCGTCAATGTCCGGTGGCGGTAAAGCTAAAGAGCAGTTACGGGAACCGGATCATCGCAGCCAGATGGGATACGCATAAGTCTTCCCTCTCTTTCCTCGTAAACCTTTATCTGAGTGGAATAGATAATGTGGGATTGCTGAATGACATCACACAAGTCATTTCCCGACAGTTGAACGTCAATATACGCAAACTGAGCGTGGAAACGAACGATGGTATTTTTGAAGGGAAAATACAGTTGTACGTTCATGATGTGAACGACGTAAAGCGGCTGACCAACAAACTCCTGAAAATCCCCAACGTAAAGAGCGTCACCCGCGACTAAGGCCTTTCATACCTTTCATCATCGATAATGTCGTTGATCGCTACGTTCTCGACCGTTTCGGTCGAGAACAGGAAGGTTACATACAGGCCGTTTCCTTTTTTCGTCACATCTCCAAACTCTTTTTCAACACAATGGTTGGAGGATAGTTCCCTGCAGCCCCAACGCTTATCCTTGAAGAGATAACCGGCCATGATTTGTTTGGGAGCGCTTTCGCCTGCTTTCTCAGCGTTATTATTCAATGTGATCACATAAAATTCAGGAGATGCGGACAACAATTTGCTTTCCGACAGGGGGAACTCAAACGGCAAGGATACTCCAAGGTCGTGTAGACTCTTAGTGATCTCAATAATTTCTTCTTTTAAATATGTTTCATAGACTTTTTTCTCACGGAATTTACTGAAATCCTTAATGATCTCGCGTATTCCACTTTTCCCGCCTATCGCTCCACTGCCATATTTTAGTTTTATCAGAGCAACACGATGGGGTTGCTCTTTGGACAAGGCGATGATGTCGAACCTTCCACTGAAACCGGCTTTGTCTTTCTCTGCCTGATTATCGAAAGGTTTGACGTATTCAACATCGATGCAAAACCAATTGGAATCCTGATTCCTGTTGTTTGATATAACCAGCTTCGACAGGGCTTTTTTCTCTTTGGTCGTTCTTTTATTGCTGTTGGTTTTAATTTCTTCGTAACAGTCGCAAATATCCTTCGGCTCCGGCTTGCACCTTTTCCCTTCTTCATCACTCTTATGATGTATGCCGTCCAAAAAGTATTGATCTATTTCACAACGTATACTATTTCCTTTATATTCAATCTTCGCTATACTGTCACAATTATAGTATAAATTCAAATAATCGTTTCTTACGCCGATAAACAATTCGTCCTTGTGGTTTTCATAAAGAGAATTTTCCGGTTATAGATATAGACATCCAGTTTGTGTCTGCTGTTATAATGGAAATATATCTTATGCAAGAGTAAAGTGTATTAACGCTTCTTTTTCGACTCAAACAGGAAAGATTTAACAATCTTTATGTGTGTTGACTGCTTATACGATACGCTGGGCATACTATTCAGACAGGTTTGCCCCCTTAATAGGGGCAGGGGGAGGAGTTTGATACAGCATCCTTAGAAAAGCTGCCTGCGTTTACTCCAAAAGTTGCTTGCATTTACCTAAAAGTTGCTTGCATTTACCTTAAAAGTTGCTTGCATTTACCCCAAAAGTTGCTTGCAAAAATCAGAAAGTTGCTTGCATTTACCCCAAAAGTTGCTTGCAAAAATCAGAAAGTTGCTTGCATTTACCCCAAAAGTTGCTTGCAAAAATCGGAAAGTTGCCTGCAAAAATCAGAAATCCGTGTCATCCGTGAAATCCGTGTCTAAATATATAATTAAAAGACACGGATCACACGGATTCCAAGGTTAAGAATCTGGGTTCGGGATAAAAAAAATTGCTTATCCCGAACTCAGGTTATTACGTCGGGTTATGAAATTATTACGTTGACTTATTAGATTATTACGTTGACTTATGGGATTATTACGTTGAGTTATGATACATGATACCCCTACATATAAAAAGGTAACGCGTTGCTTTCACCTTCATCAAACGCCCTGCTGACCGGCGTTAAGGGGTGAAGGCAAGAAATTGGCGTTCCCATTGCCTGATCCGACCTGTCCGATACTGATGTAAGACATTCGCCATAGGTATGATGCGGGTCGTTCCATAGGTATGATAACTCCTGTTCCATACTATGATAACTCCTGTTCCATACCTATGGGACAACCCTCATCATACCTATGGGGCGGGGGTCATCATACCTATGGGACGACCCTTATCATACCTATGGGGCGGGGGGTCATCATACGTATGGGAAAACCCATTCGTCCTATTGGGACGGGAGTCTGGACAGGGAGATAAAGAGAACCGTGACGGGTGAAAGCAAAAAACCCTTGCCTTCACCCTTTAACGCCGGTCAGCAGGGCGTTTGAGGAAGGTGAAAGCAAGAAAAAGTCTATTCGGTGAAGAAGCCGGGGGGTAGTTCTTTGGTGGTGGGCGTGCGGTCCAGTTCTTTTCTTATGGATAGCAGTTCTTCCCTGATTGCTTTCAGGCGGTTGACGATTTCAAAGTTACGTACCGTAGCTTCTTTGTTATCCGTTATCCGTTGGCGCGCTCCGGCCAGTGTCATCCCTTTCTCTTTGACCAGATGGTAGATCAGTTTAATGGTCTCCACATCCTCCCGCCTGTATTGGCGGATGCCCCGTCCCGCCTTTTTTGGCGCGATTTGCGGGAACTCCTTTTCCCAGAACCGGAGCAGCGATTCGTTCACATGGAACATTCCGGCCACTTCACCGGTGGAGTAGTAGAGTTTGAGGTTTTTGTTCGGGTTGTAAGCCATTCCTTCGGTTCTTAATCAGTCAAACACCTTACCGTGGTTAGCGGCGATATGGATCATCTTGTCGTAATCTTCGGCGCTCAGATCCATGAAGTAGTAGTTGATGGGATTGACATGCTGTCCCTTGACGTGAACTTCATAGTGTAAGTGCGGGCCTGTGCTCTTTCCGGTGTTACCCACATTGCCGATGACCTCGCCGCGCATCACCTTTTTGCCTATCTGGGTGCGAAACTTATGTAAGTGCGCATATACGGTCGTATAGCCGAAGCCGTGGTCTATACGGATCGTATTGCCGTATCCGGTTTCCCATCCCGTTCTGATCACCACTCCGTCTCCGGTGGCATATACATCCGTTCCGATGGGGGCGGAGAAGTCCATTCCCGCATGGAACTTTTGCGTTTTATAGATGGGGTCGATGCGTACTCCATAGCCGGATGCCGTCTGGCGCAGGTTCTTGTTGGATACCGGCTGGATCGCCGGAATGCATTTCAGCATTTCTTCCCTGCTCCTGCACAACGCTATCACATCGTCGAACGACCGCGATTGTATATAGAGCTGCTTGTTGAGCAGGTCCAGTTTCTGGGTGTTGCTTATCACCAGGTCGGCGTTGGCCATGTTCATGAGCTGTGCGTAGCGGTTCGTTCCTCCGTATCCGGCTTTCCGGATCGCCGTAGAGATCGGTTCGGCCTGGAAGATGATCCGGTACAAGTTGTCATCCCGTTGTTGGATATCCTGCAGCACAGCGAGCGATTCGTCCAGCCGCCGGGAAAGTACATTATATTGCGCCAGCAGTTGACTGTTTTCTTTACGCAATTCTTTCTCGGAAGGCGTTCCGAATATAATAAGCAGTATGATGAAACATACCGCGCCCAATCCCGTTCCGATGAACAGGCGGTGCAGATAGTTCATCACACGCTGCCGGATAGTGGGATATATCCTGTCGTAGGTTTGTGTTTTAGGATTATAAATGTAATAAACTTTACGCATAAGCGAAAAATATTGGCTTAATGAAAGCAAAAGTAATAAAAACACGTTATCTTTACGCAACTTTTGAGGTTTTTTTAACAACATCCCCCTCAGCCCTCTCCAATCGGGGGTCGGCGTCAGTCGGAGAAGGGGCGAAGGAAAGCGCTAAAACAAAATTGATTTATATGATCATATCAATAAATGATGGGTACCCGTCATTTATATAATATGTACTTAAGAATAACAGATGAATAACAATAAGAAAAGAGAAGGCGAGGTGAGGCTCGCTAAAGATATCCGGACATCGTTTCAACGTTTTTTCGAGTCGAAAGGACATAAGATCGTTCCTTCGGCCCCGATGGTGATCAAGGACGATCCGACCCTGATGTTCACCAATGCGGGGATGAACCAGTTCAAAGATATCATTCTGGGCAATCAGCCCGCCAACTATAAAAGAGTGGCGGATTCGCAGAAATGTTTGCGTGTGAGCGGTAAGCATAACGACCTTGAAGAGGTCGGACACGACACGTATCACCACACCATGTTCGAAATGTTGGGTAACTGGTCGTTTGGCGATTATTTCAAGAAAGAGGCGATTGAATGGGCATGGGAATATCTGGTCGGGGTGTTGAAGCTCGACCCCGGTCGCCTGTATGCCACCGTATTCGAAGGAAGTGCGGCGGAAGGGCTGGAACGTGATGACGAGGCTGCCGGCCTCTGGGCGCAATTCCTGCCTGCCGGGCGTATCATCGACGGCAACCGTAAGGATAACTTCTGGGAAATGGGCGATACAGGCCCTTGCGGGCCATGTTCCGAAATCCATATCGACTTACGCAGCGACGCCGAGCGTGCGGTTACCGACGGTTTGACGCTGGTCAACCGCAGTCACCCGCAAGTCATTGAGATATGGAACCTTGTGTTCATGCAATATAACCGTAAGGCCGACGGTTCACTGGAAGGCCTGCCGGCCAGGGTGATCGATACCGGTATGGGATTCGAGCGGCTTTGCATGGCCATACAGGGCAAGACCTCCAACTATGACACCGACGTGTTTCAGCCGGTCATAAAAGAGATTGCCGGAATGAGCGGTACGGAGTACGGCAAAGACGCACGGAAAGACATTGCCATGCGCGTAATAGCCGACCATATCCGTACGATAGCCTTCTCTATTGCGGATGGGCAGTTGCCGTCGAACGCTAAAGCCGGCTATGTCATCCGCCGTATCCTGCGCCGCGCCGTACGCTACGGATATACATTCCTGGGACAGAAGCAGGCGTTTATGTACAAATTGCTTCCGGTGCTGATCGAGAGCATGGGGGATGCCTATCCTGAACTGATAGCGCAGCAGGTGCTGACCGGAAAAGTGATAAAGGAGGAAGAAGAGACCTTTCTGCATACGCTCGAGACAGGAATCCGCCTGCTCGATAAGACAATGGCGGACACAAAGGCGGCCGGCAGGAATGAAATTACCGGTAAAGACGCCTTTACGCTGTATGATACGTTCGGCTTCCCGCTTGACCTTACCGGACTTATTCTGCGCGAGAACGGCATGACCGTCGACATTGCGGAGTTTGACGCCGAAATGCGGAAGCAGAAAGAACGCGCCCGGAATGCGGCGGCCGTGGAAACCGGCGACTGGGTGGTGCTGAAAGAGGGAAATCCTGAATTCGTGGGTTATGATGAGGTGTGCACCGAAGCGTCTGTTCTCCGTTACCGCCAGGTGAGGCAAAAAAACAAAACGCTCTACCAGATTGTATTGGACCGGAATCCCTTTTATGCAGAGAGCGGGGGACAGGTAGGCGATGTGGGTTGGCTGATCACGGAAGAAGAACAGATACGCGTTCTGGATACCAGAAAAGAGAATAATCTGCAGATGCTTATCACGGAACAACTGCCCGGGCGTCCGGAATCGGGGATGGCGGCTAAGGTGGATACGGAAAAGCGTGCGGCTTCGGCGGCCAATCACTCGGCTACCCACTTGCTGGATGCGGCCCTGCGTGAAGTGCTGGGTACGCATGTGGAGCAAAAAGGCTCATGGGTATCGCCGGATGGATTGCGTTTTGACTTTTCGCATTACCAGAAGATGACCGGCGAAGAGATCCGCCGGGTGGAACATTGGGTGAATGTGAAAATCCGCGAGAACATCAGGCAGATCGAGTACAGGAGTATTCCGGTCGCAGAAGCCCGGAAGCTCGGCGCTATCGCCCTGTTCGGCGAGAAGTACGGCGATGAGGTCCGCGTGGTCCGGTTCGGCCCGTCAATCGAGTTCTGCGGAGGTATCCATGTGGAAGCGACCGGAAACATCGGGATGATGAAGATCGTTTCCGAGAGCTCCATCGCGGCGGGAGTTCGCCGTATTGAAGCGGTCACCGGAGCGAAAGTGGAAGAGATGCTGGATACGGTTCAGGATACGATTGCCGGCCTGCGCTCGTTGCTTAACCATACGCCGGATTTGGGAACCGCCGTGCGTACATGTCTGGAAGAAAATGCGGCATTGAAAAAGCAGGTGGAAGACTTTATGAAAGAAAAGCAGGCGATGCTTAAAGACGAACTGCTGAAGAATGTACGGGAAATAAACGGGATTAAGGTCATCAGGTATCAGGGTTCAATGCCTGCGGAAGCTGTGAAAAACATTGCTTTCCAACTACGCGGCGAAATCACCGGAGGCCTTTTCTTCGTCGCGGGAACCGTAGACGCTTCCAAACCGGTATTGACGGTGATGCTGAGCGATGACCTCGTTGCCGGCGGATTGAACGCAGGACAACTGGTCCGTGAGGCGGCCGGACTGATACAGGGCGGCGGCGGCGGCCAACCTCACTTCGCAACGGCAGGCGGCAAGAATGTCGGTAACCTGGGCATAGCGATCGATCACATCATGGAATCAGCGAATTTATAAGGTAGATGTGCAGTCATGGCGACTTATGACAATTTAAGGGTGTACAAAGCGGTTTATGACTTAATGATAGAGGTCTTCCGTCTTGGAAATGTGCAGCGTGACATCAAATTCACACTGGTGGAAGACCTTAAAAAGGAAATCATAAAGATCATTATCCTGATCTACAAGGCCAATACCGTAACCGAAAAGAGTGAGATCATCGGTGAAGCGCGTGAAATTATGGTCGTGGTAAAACTGTATATCAGAATGTTGTGCGACCTGAAGCAAATATCGCCTAAACGGTTTGGCGCCTTGTCGGAACAGACCGAATCCATCTCGAAGCAATTGTCCGCATGGCAGAAATACAACAGTAACGGTTCATCAACTCCGCAAAAAAATGGCTAAAGCGAATTTATTGGGAGAAGTATTCCAGGCCTATTTCGACGCCCGGAGGAATAAACGTAACACACATAGCCAGTTGGCCTTTGAGGTGGATTGCGAGCACAATCTGGTAGAGCTGTACGAAGATATCAAAGAGCGAAAGTACACTCCCCTGCCCGCAACCTGTTTCATAACGGACTATCCGGTAAAGCGGGAGGTTTTTGCTTCACAGTTCCGTGACCGGGTGATCCACCATTTACTGTATAATTACCTGTCGCCTATCTTTGATCTGAAAATGATCTATGACTCCTACTCCTGCCGGAAAGGCAAAGGCACTTCGCTCGGCATAAACCGTTTCGAGCATCATATCCGTAGCTGTACGGACAACTTCCGGTGGCAGGCCTGGGTACTGAAACTTGACGTCAAGGACTTCTTTATGAGTATAAACCGGCATAAGCTCTTCGTGCTGGTGGAGAAGACGCTGGAACGGTACTGGAAACTGCATCCGGACTGCGACCGCCGGCGGAATACCGGAATGGACAGGGATACGCTGATGTACCTGCTGGATCAGATCATTTACTGGAATCCGGTCGATGGTTGCGATATGCGGGGAAAACGATCCGAGTGGCACGGTTTGCCGCCATCCAAGAGCCTGTTGAACTCTCCTCCGGGCGTAGGATTACCCATCGGCGACCTGACGTCCCAACTGTTCAGCAATTTCTATCTGCATGAGCTGGACGTATTCGTGAAGCAGACATTGCATTGCAAACATTACGGCCGTTATGCGGACGACTTCTTTATCGTGCATCCGAACAAGACTTTCCTGAAGGAACAGGTACCGCTTATACGCGACTTCCTGAAACGGGAATTAGAGCTTATCCTCCATCCGAAGAAGATATATTTTCAGGAATGCCGGAAAGGCGCCCCTTTTCTGGGGAGCGTGGTGAAACCTTTCCGCCGCTATGCCGGAACCCGTTCGGTGAAAAACTTTAACCGGGCGGTGACCCGTATGTCCGCAGAGTTGGACAGATATAAAAAAGCGAACATCCTTCCGGATATACGTTTGCTTGAGCAGCAACGTTCCGTGCTGAATTCATACCTGGGCTACTTTGCCAATTACAAAAGCCGTAAGCTGGTAACCAAACGGATCATGAAATCGTCCATATTGGAGTATTTCTGTATTCCCGCCGATTGCAGCCGGGCGATTATCCGGAAATACCGGTATGAAGAGCGGAATATGCCCCAAAAGGGCGGCAGGTGAGCTTACTCTATCTGTTCCTGCGGGTAGTTCACCAGATAAAGATGCTCCGTGGCGCGCGTGAAAGCCGTGTATAGCCACCGCAAATAGTCAGGGGTGAGATATTCGTCCTTCATATAGCCCTGGTCAATGAATACATTCTTCCACTGTCCGCCCTGCGCCTTGTGGCAGGTGATCGCATAGGCATATTTCACCTGGAGCGCATTGTAGTAAGGGTCCGTCTTCATTTTCTTCATGCGGTCGCGTTTATCGGGTATGCCGGCGTAATCCTCAAGTACGCCGTAGAACAGACGGTCGTTCGCTTCCTTGGGCAAGGCGGGGGAATCGCTGTGTAACGTATCCAGGATGAGGTTGGCTTCCAGCTCGAAATCGCCATAGTCGGGCAGCGTCAACAGGACTTCGGCGAAACGGAACCCGTATAGCTCTTTTGTGCGCCTGACTTTGCGGACAACAGCAATATCGCCGTTGGCAATGAAGTCGATATCTTTAATCTTCTCCACCCAGAAGTAATTGTTCCTGGCAATCATGAGTATGTCTCCCGCGCCAAGCTCCTCTTCCCGGTAGAGTATGGCATTCCGGATGCCGGTGTTATACATGTTGGCCCGTTTGTTGGAGCGGCAGATAACAATCGATTCTTCCATGCCGTCCCGGCCGTAACATCCGTTGATGGTGTCGACAAGTTCCGCTCCGGACACCGTTTCGACGTCCCCGAACCCGGTTAATCTTACTTTAGGCAGTGAAGCGAAAGGATCATCCCGTGTGATGAGTTGCCTTAACTGCGTTGCATTCCACAAAATCCCCGAATGTTCTTCCTGACGTACGACTTGTGTCAGAACCGATTCTTCTACATCCAGTCCGTAACTTTTGATCGCTTCGGCCGAAAGGGCCGGCCCCTCTTCCTCTCCTACCGGAGGGAGCTGGGCGGTATCGCCCATGAGCAACAGGCGGCATCCGGCGCCGGAGTAGACAAACCGGACCAGGTCGTCCAATAGCCGTCCGGTGCCGAACAGGCTTCCCGAAAGCCCGTCATTGGAAATCATGGATGCTTCGTCTACAATGAACAGCGTATGGGTGTTGAGGTTGTCGCTTATGGAAAAGTTATCCGTATCGTTCGAGAAAGAACGTTGCCTGTATATCTTTTTATGTATCGTGAAAGCCGGATGCCCGGCATAAGCGGAAAACACCTTTGCCGCCCGTCCGGTAGGAGCAAGCAGGATCACTTTCTGCTGCAGTTTATCCATCGTCTTAACCAGCGCGCCGGTGAGCGAAGTCTTCCCCGTGCCGGCGTATCCGCGAAGAATGAAAGCCGTATCGCCTGACCGGCTCAACAGGAAAGCGGAAAGGGAATTTATCACGTTTTCCTGCTCGGAAGTGGGGATATAGGGGAAGTTATCCTTGATTTGATGCGCTAAATAGTTATTTATCATTCCTGTAGAAGAAAAAAGTTCTCTTTACGCTCGCTAATTAAATTTATTTATTTTATTTTTGCCGCTACGAATATAAACATAAAAAAACTATATTATCATGAAAGCAGTAATTAATGTTGTATTAGCCCTTTGTGCCTGTGTTCTGGCGTACGTGTGCTTTTTAAGTATCAGGGGGCCTATTAAGTTTGAGGAAGAAAAGAAATTCAGGGACAGGGTTGTGATAGCCCGCCTGATCGATATCCGTAAGGCTCAACAGGAATACCGTATGCTGCATAAGCAACAATATACCGCAAGTTTCGATACGTTGATCGACTTCGTGAAGAACGCCAGGATTCCTTTCGTAGCAAAAGAAGGTGTCCTGACCGACAAACAGTTGGAAGACGGTCTGACCGAAAGAAAAGCGATGGCTATGATTGAAAGAGCCAAGAAAACCGGTAAATGGGATGAGGTAAAGAAGAACGGTCTTGAAAACTTCAAGCGTGATACCCTGTGGGTTGCCGTCAGGGATACGGTTTTCCCCAAAAACTTTAACGCCGATTCTTTGAGATATGTGCCGTTTGGCAATGGCGCGCAGTTTGAGATGGCGACCAAGAGCGATACGACAAAATCAGGCGCTCCTATCTACCTGCTGGAAGCGAAAACGCCATATACGGTTTACCTGGATGGCTTGGATAAACAAGAGATCATTAACCTGATCGACATTCAGCAAAAGCTGGGTAAATATCCCGGTCTGATGATGGGGTCTATCGAGGCGCCCAACAATAACGCCGGTAACTGGGAGTAACACATATATGCTCCCGGACAGCGTCGACTTCAACAAATCGGAACAATACCTGTTATCCATCCGTCTTGGTGCGGATGGATTTTCTTTTTCCGTTTATAATCCGATCCGCAGCCGTGTTGTCCTGACTCAACGAAAGGAGATAGAAACAGAGTTGTCCATGACTGCTAATATGCGGAAGGCATTGGCGGAACTGGATTTTCTGAGTTATACGTATAAGCAGACCAACGCGCTGATAGCCGGTTGGCGGTTCACCCTTATACCGTTGGAACTGTTTGCAGAGGACAGGGTGGAAACCTGTTTCTACTATAACTTCTCTCCCGAAGAGAACGAGACCGTGCTGTATGACACCTTACCCGGGAATGGGGCGGCGATCCTCTATGCGCTGGACAAGAGCCTTTATGATCTTCTGCGGGAACAATATCCTCAGGTCCGGTTTCAATCTTCCGTCTCTTCCTTAGCCGAACATCTTGCCGTAAAAAGCCGGTTGGGCGCGGATAAAAAAATGTATGTGTATGTGCGTCCGGGGTTTATCGAAGTGTATGCCTACGAGCGCGGACATCTGATGCTGTTGAATGCCTACGGTTGTAAGAACGGTTCCGATCGTGTGTATTACCTGCTTTATGCGTGGAAACAATTGGCTATGGATCAGCAGGCCGATGAGCTGTGCATTATGGGCGGCGGTGAAGACAAGGATCGGCTTGTTGAGGAGATGCGGCGCTTCATCCGGTGCGTGACTGTTCATCCGGTTTCCGGATTTAATTTCCCGTAGATGCGTATCGTTAGCGGTATATATAAGAGAAGGCGGTTCGATGTGCCGCGTACGTTCAAGGCGCGTCCGACTACGGATTTCGCCAAGGAGAATCTTTTCAATGTCCTGTGCAGTAATTACCTGGACTTTGACGAAGGGCCTGCCGCTTTGGACTTGTTTGCCGGGACCGGAAGTATCAGCGTGGAGCTTGTTTCCCGTGGATGCGGCAAGGTCGTCAGCGTAGAAAAGGAACGGGCGCACTACGCTTTTATTGTCGGGGTATTAAAGAAGCTCGGAACGGATGTTTGCTTTCCTGTCTGCGGTGATGTTTTCAGCTATATCAGGAATGGGGGCGGGGAACAATTTGATTTCATCTTCGCCGATCCTCCTTATGAGCTGCCGGAGCTGGGAGCGATTCCGGATCTGATTCTCGCACAACGCATGCTTAAGGAAGACGGCGTCTTTGTCCTTGAGCATGGCAAGACCTACAACTTTGATTCCCATCCCCGCTTTCTGGAGAAACGGGTATATGGAAGCGTGAATTTCTCTTTCTTTCAGTTACAGGAAAGGGGCCAGTAACCGTACGACGGATTCTATCGCCTTCTGGTACAGGGGGCGGGTTTGCCATTTCTTCAGGGATATCTGTATGCTGTCCCGTTGATCCTGCAAGAAGACCTCTTTCAGGTTGAACGCGGTTTCCGTATTGTAGATGAAGGCGTTTATTTCAAAATTATGCTCGAAGCTCCGGAAGTCGATGTTGGTGGAGCCGACGGTCGACAGCATGTCGTCCGATACCATGATCTTTGAGTGCAGGAATCCTTTCCTGTAGAGGTAAACCTTCACTCCGGCATGCAGTACATCTTTCAGATAGGAACGCGATCCCCATTGTGTTATGCGGTTGTCGGAGCGTTCCGGAATCATCAGCCGCACGTCTGTTCCGGCCAGCGCCGCCGACTGCAGGGCTGTCAGTACCGTTTCGGAAGGGAGGAAATAGGGCGTCTGTATATATACATATTTCCTGGCTGTAACGATAGCGATGGTCAGCCCCTGCATAATTTCTTTCCACGGCCCTACCGGATCGCTGGTTACCGTTTGGGTCACGATGGCGCCCGGAGTATCCATGCGCGGGAAATAGCGCGACGAAGTGATCAGGGTCTGATCGACAAAGTACCAGTCCAGCAGGAAAGCGGTTTGCAGTCCGTATACGGCTCTTCCCCTCAACAGGATGTGGGTATCGCGCCATATCCCCCAGGAGAACCCCTTGACATACCGTTCCGCCAGATTCATGCCGCCGGTGAAACCTGTCTCTCCGTCAATAATGACTATCTTGCGGTGGTTGCGGTAGTTCACCTTGCTGGTGAATAGCGGGAAACGTACTTTCAGGAAGCTGCGCACCTCGATCCCGGCATCACGCATGTCTTCGTAGAACGTATGGGGAACTTTCCAGCAACCCACATCATCGTATATCACCCTGACCTCCACGCCCTCTCTGGCTTTTTCGATCAGCGTGTCCCTGACGATCCTTCCTATGGCGTCGTTCAGGAAGATGTAGTATTGCAGGTGGATGTGGTGTCTGGCTTTCCGCAGTTCCCTCAGGAGCGCCCGTATCTTGGCATAACCGTTGGTATAGATTTCGATGTCTGTGGCCTGAAAGGGTATGGCCTGGTTTGTCTCCCGGAAGAATTGCATCAACGGGCGGTAGGCGTCGGGGACTTCCTCCGGCTTCTGTGCATGATATGCGGTCATGGGTTTCCTGAGCAGGCGGTCGTAGCTCTTTCGGCTGATGAGCCTTTCCCGCCGGGTGCTCCGCCCGAAGAAGAAGTAAAAGACAAGCCCTACCAGCGGGAGGAACATGAGCACCAGCACCCACGCAATCGTCTTTACCGGATTACGGTTGTCGAGTATGACTACGATGATCGTTCCGATAACAAGGCCGAGATATACGATATTGAATATCGCCTCGGTTA
>JAIRNG010000118.1 GCA_031258135.1 Mediterranea sp. (in: CFB group bacteria) | reverse complement strand
ACACCGATGTCGCCGTTTTCGAGGAAGAAATCCGTATATACCGGTTGCAGGTCGTCTTCGCCCCTATATATAAGGTAGCAGTTCATCGCGGAGTCCTGCACTCCGGTAAACCTGAATTTCCCTTTGGCAATAACGGCCGTATCCAGCGGAACGAACCGCCCTTCGCTACGTTCCAGCAAAAACACCGTATCACCATCCGTAGAACTTTCCATGGTTCCGGTTATCGTATAACTCTTAGGAGCGCATGAAACCATTCCCAAAGCAGCGATAACAAACAAATAAGTAACCTTTTTCATCTTTAATCCGTTTTTATTGAGTAATTATTAGCACAAAGATAGATTGTTTTTTGTCATTGCAAAAGAGAATGGTTATTCTTTGCAGATGAACCCTTTATTTGTATCTTTGCGCCCGATTTTCGAATCGGATTATTTTATTTGCAAATTCATCAAACAGGAAGTTTAATATGGAATGGGTTAAAGAGCTATTATGGGGCAGCGGGATAGGGCACTCTATCCTGATCATATCCGTAGTTATTGCAGCGGGTATTCAATTGGGGAAAATAAAGGTTTTCGGCATTTCTTTGGGTATAACCCTGATACTCTTCATGGGTATCCTTCTGGGCCATTACGGTTTTCGTGTCAATCCCGAACTCCTGCATTTCTTTAAAGAGTTCGGACTCATTCTGTTTGTATTCTCGGTGGGTATGCAGGTGGGGCCGGGGTTCTTTTCTTCTTTCAGAAAGGGAGGGATAACCCTGAACATGCTGGCCTGCGCCATTGTATTCCTCGGTGTCGCGACCACCATTATCATACATTTTGTAACAGGTGTGCCGGTCTCCACGATGGTAGGCATTATGTCGGGGGCCGTAACGAATACTCCCGGATTAGGAGCCGCCCAACAGGCATACAGCGACCTGTTCGGCAAGGGAGACGGCACCATCGCCTTAGGATATGCCGTAGCCTATCCGCTGGGAGTAGTGGGGATTATCCTGTCCATACTTTTTGTTCGCTACGTATTCCGCGTCAACCTGAACAAAGAGACAGACAAGCTCATTGAAGAAGCCGGCAAGGAGAACCATGAAGCGGCCGCCATTTCGCTGGTCGTAAAGAATCCGGCGGTAAACGGACTGACCATCGCCGACATCTCCCGTCTGATGGAACCCCGCGAGTTCGTCATTTCCCGCATACAGTACAGCGACACAAACAAGATAGATATTGCAGACGCCAATACCAGACTGCATGAAAACGATAAGATTTTTGTGATCACCACGACACAAGATGCGGAAGCCATCCGGATTTTCATCGGAGAAGAGATATGTATGGATCGTAAACAATGGATTCCGACAGAAAGCCAGCTCATCAGCCGACGGATTGTGGTCACCAAAACCGAACTGAACGGCAAACGCCTGGTCGACCTGCAACTACGCCGGCTGCACGGGGTGAACGTAACCCGCCTGAACCGCGCCGGAGTCGATCTGGTTGCCAATTCGGGATTGACCGTACAGATGGGCGACAGGCTGACCGTGGTGGGCAGTGAGGCCGCTATCGCCAAAGTAACGGAACTCCTGGGCAACTCCATGAAACGCCTGAATGAGCCAAACCTCATAACCATTTTCATAGGCATTGCCCTGGGTATCATATTGGGCAGCATCCCCTTCGTGTTCCCCGGCATTCCGCAACCCGTAAAACTCGGCCTGGCCGGCGGCCCGCTGATTGTCGCTATCTTAGTCAGCCGCTTTGGGTATAAATACAAACTGATCACTTACACGACACTAA
Organism: Mediterranea sp. (in: CFB group bacteria); assembly: GCA_031258135.1. Lineage (GTDB taxonomy): Bacteria > Bacteroidota > Bacteroidia > Bacteroidales > Bacteroidaceae > Bacteroides. Next base: position 33,685 of record JAIRNG010000118.1, on the reverse strand, counting down.
GCGCTAATCTTATGTTGCGTGAAATAGGCATCGCATTATTCCTGGCCTGTGTCGGACTAAGCGCAGGAGAAGGATTTGTGGATACCATTGTCAATAAAGGCGGATTCACATGGATTGGGTACGGATTCCTGATTACGACCATTCCGCTGCTTATTGTAGGAAGCGTCGGACGCTACTTCTTCAAGATCAACTACTTTACGCTGATGGGACTTATCGCGGGCAGTACGACAGACCCTCCCGCTCTGGCCTACTCCAACGCAACGGCAGGAAACGACTCACCGGCAGTGGGATACGCAACCGTATATCCGTTGACCATGTTCTTACGGGTGTTATCGGCACAGCTACTGATATTATTCTTCTACGCATAAACGAAAAAAAAGCCGCCGAATAATTGCACAAGTCAATTATTTGTCGTACATTTGTATCATTACTTAAACATATATTGGAATTAGATTACACGAGAAAGAGGGTGGCAGGAGCTACCCTCTTTCTTGTTATTGATGTCGGGTGAACCCAAAAAAGCTGCCTGCAGAATCCAAAAAGTTGCTTGCAAAATCCAAAAAGCTGCCTGCAAAAATCAGAAAGCTGCCTGCAAAACTCAGAAAGCTGCCTGCAGAAATCAGAAAGCCGCCTGCAAAATCCGGGCGGCGGCTTCCGAAAACAGAAATTGTAAGGATTCCCGTAAATCTTTCCCCATTACCAAAAATAAACCAATTTTTCCTCTTGACAGGATTTGGGCGTTTTGTCAAGGTTTATAACCATGCACGACCGTACAGGCCATATCTGACGGCAAGGCGCTACGACCGGCCTTCCGACTTATACCACAAATATACAAAAAGAACGGGGCGTCCTTTCAGGTCAGGACGCCCCGTTCCGGCGGAGGCTGCGAGATTCGAACTCGCGGTACAGTTACCCGTACGTCAGTTTAGCAAACTGGTGGTTTCAGCCACTCACCCAAACCTCCTTTAAAAACACATTCTCTTTGAACGCGGTGCAAATATAGAGTGTTCTTTCGGACTACGCAAATCTTCCGGACAGATTTTTTCTTCTACAGCCTTCAGACTTATGATAACTTCCCGTTACCTTGCACCTCATCAATAGAACCAGCGAACGTAGCAGAAGTCCTGACGGTGAGGAATATCCGTGTTCCTGGGGAACATGCGGTATGCCACCTTAAAGCTGCCTGCGTTCGAGATGCTGTGTCTCACCTGGAACGTGTACAGGTTGCCTTCTCTCCTGATTACGCTGAACGGCTCTACGGAATAGACATGTTGTTTGCCCTCGGGAGTTGTATATGTAGTGACCAGTTCCATACCGACAGCATCGTTCAACCCTCTTTCGTCAATCACATAAGTAATGGTATATTCTCTTCCGCTTTCAATCGAGCCATTCGTCAGTTCTTCCACCTTTTCGGAAGAAACGACCTCAATAGAATCCCATTTCGCAACCACGTCTTCTTTCCATGCCGCAATTTCCTTTGCTTTCGCATTGTCATTGGCAGACAACAGTTTGAAACGTTGAGCCAGCTTTATGTAGAACTTATTGTAATAGTCGTCCAACTGACGTTTCATGGTGTAATGAGGAGCTATCCGGGCAATGGAGTTCTTAACATATTTGATCCATCCTTCGGGAAGTCCTTTCTCATTGCGGTCATAGTACAGCGGCAGGATCTCCGTTTCCAGAAGGCTGTAGATAGTAGCCGCATCCAACTGATCCTGATGTTCCTGATTCTGATACGTACGCTTTTCGGTCAACGCCCATCCCGCATTTTCGCGGTATCCTTCCAACCACCATCCGTCGAGCACGGAGAAGTTCAATACGCCGTTCATCAATGCCTTTTCGCCTGATGTACCCGATGCTTCCAACGGGCGTGTCGGCGTGTTCAGCCAGATGTCTACCCCGCTGACCAGACGACGCGCCAACTGCATATCGTAGTTTTCCAGGAAGATGATCTTACCCAGGAACTCCGGACGACGGGAAACCTCGATAATCCTCTTGATTAGGCCCTGTCCCGCTCCGTCATGCGGGTGAGCTTTACCTGTAAACAGGAACTGTACCGGATAATTCGGATTGTTTACAATGCCTGCCAGACGCTCCAGGTCTGTAAACAACAGATGGGCGCGCTTGTATGTGGCAAAACGGCGGCCGAAACCGATTAACAGCGCATTCGGATTGATCTTATCCATCAGCGATACGATACGCGAAGGGTCACCCTGGTTCTTCAGCCATGATTCACGGAACTGTTTACGGATATAATCGACGAGCTTGTTCTTCATGGCCTGACGGGTCTTCCATATCTCTTCATCGGCCACATCATAAATGGCTTCCCATATCTGGGGATTGGACTGGTCGGACATAAAGTTTTCACTGAAGTACTTGCCATACAGCTGTTTCCACTCTGTGGCGCTCCATGTCGGGAAATGTACGCCATTGGTCACATAACCCACGTGGCTTTCTTCAGGGAAATAGCCTCTCCAGATGGAAGAGAACATCTCCTGGGACACCTTTCCATGCAACCAGCTCACACCGTTTACTTCCTGAGAAGTGTTGCAGGCAAATGTAGACATACAGAAACGTTCGTTTTTATCTTCCGGGTCCGTACGTCCCAGGCCCATCAGGTCATCCCATGTAATGCCCATCTTCTGCGGGTATCCACTCATATATTTTCCAAACAACGATTCGTCGAAGTAATCATGTCCGGCAGGAACGGGAGTGTGTACGGTATACAGGGAAGAAGCGCGCACCAGTTCAACGGCTTCGCCATAAGTCATACCTGTCTTTACATAGTCGCAGATACGTTGTACGTTAATCAGCGCGGCATGACCTTCATTACAGTGGTACACATCCTTCCGGATATCCAACGCCTGTAGCGTCAGCATACCGCCGATACCTAACAGGATTTCCTGTTTCAGGCGGTTCTCCCAGTCACCGCCATAAAGCTGGTGGGTGATCGGACGGTCAAACTCGCTGTTGAACTCATTGTCCGTATCCAGCAGGTACAACGTGATACGTCCGACATTTACCTTCCATACGTAGGCAGATACGAAATAGTCCATATAGGGAACCTTCACCACAAGCTGCTGGCCGTCGGCGCCCATCACCTTATCAATAGGCAACTGGCCGAAGTTCTGCGCTTCATAATTGGCGATCTGCTGGCCATCGATAGCAAGCGATTGGGTAAAATATCCGTAACGGTACAGGAATCCCACCGCACACAAATCCACATTACTGTCCGACGCTTCTTTCAGGTAGTCTCCGGCCAATACGCCCAAACCGCCCGAATATATTTTCAATACGCTGGTCAGACCGTATTCCATACTGAAGTATGCCACAGACGGACGGGTCGCATCAGGTTTCACATCCATATAGTCCTTGAACTTGGCATACACCTCATTCATCCTTTTCAGGATCGTTTTATCCTCTAACAGCGATTCAAGCTTTTCATAGCTCATACATTCAAGAAGAAGCACCGGATTGTGGCCCGATTCTTTCCACAGTTCAGGGTCCAGGTCTTTAAAAAGCTCAGTCGCTTCGTAATTCCATGACCACCAAATATTACGTGATACTTCGACCAACTTTTCCAATTCCGCCGGAACCGTCGATTTTACAATAACGTCTTTCCAATTCGGGGTATTCGCATTACTTACTTTAACCTTCATAACTCTTTCTGTTTACTTTTAATTAATAACTCCTTAACTACTGATTCGCATGAATACCTAATTCGTTCAAACGCTTTTCCGCATTACGCAGCGCCATATCATAAGCCTCATAATAATATTCGATAAAATACTTCCAAAGCGCCCGTCCGGCTACTTCCGAAGCGCGTTTCCGCATCCTCTTCACTTCTTCGTCCGTCGAAGCGGCATAGAAGGAAATGGTATCTTTGATTCCATCGGCCACCTCAAAGTAGTTGTTGTCCGTCCGGTGCAGGACTTCCACCCCATCTCCGATGCCGCGCTGGCGACTCAGGCCCTTCACCCACAATCCGAATCCCGTCAGGTCTGTTGTCACGGTCGGCACGCGGAACGCCACACTTTCCAGAGGGGTGTATCCCCATGGCTCGTAGTAAGAGGGGTAGACGCTCAGGTCCTGTCCCAACAGCAGGTCATAGTATTCTTTATTGAATATGCCGTCCTTACCGTCTAAGTAACAGGGGGCAAAGACAACTTTCACTTTCTCACCCGGCTGATTGTTCATGCCCAGGCAGCGCATCCGGTTCAATATCTGATCGTGTTCCATATCGTTCAGCCAGTGGGTCAGGAACGGCATCTCCAAGGGAGTTGCGAACCTGTCGTTGCTTCTCAGGCGCGCTTTCAGGTCTTCACGCGCATCGCCCGCCCACGCCGGTACATTAATAAACGCCAGTACATTCCTGTTCAGGTTTCCGGCTTTCCGCAAACGGTTCAACGACTCCAGAAAGAGATCGATTCCCTTATTCTTAAACTCGTAGCGGCCGCTGACGCCTACAATCAGCGTATCATCGCCCCAGTCCGTACCCAGCAGCTTATTCGCTACCTGCAGCATCGCCGTACGCGCTCTTTTCCGTTTTCCCGCGAAAACGCGGCCTTTAGGTATGAAGCCGTCTTCAAAACCGTTCATCAGGATGACGTCGGCCGCTTTATCCAGCAACTGCCCGCACTCCCTGTTGGTGATTTCGCTCACCGTAGTAAAACAATCCGCATAATGCGCGGTTTGTTTCTCTATGGAATGTTTCGATTGCATGTTCAGCTCCTCCGCCATCCGGTCGCCGTTATAGGCAAACAGATAGTCATACAGGGGCTTGCCGTTCCCGGCTATGGAACGTCCGATGGATGTGGCGTGCGTAGTAAACAGCGTGGCAATCTCAGGCACATTGATTTGCAGGTAGAGCGCACCCAGTCCCGTCATCCATTCGTGAGCATGGTATACCACTTTGTCGTTGCGGGTCAGGTTGTGCAGATAGAAGCTCTTTACCACCTTTCCGGCCGCATAGGAGAACATGGACGCTTCGTCATAATCGCCATAAGCGTGCAACGAGTCCACCTGATAGTGTTCCCAGGCCTGAGTATATATTCTGTTCCTGATTTCAAAAAAGGGCCGGAAGTCGACCAGGATAACGACGGGATTCCCCGGAATGTTCCAGCGTCCGACTCTGACGGGAAGTCCGGATTTGGCCAACGCACAGGCTTTCCATTCTGCATACAGGCTGTCCGATTCGATGAACAGGGGGTTGTCTTTCCCTTTCCAGATGTCCGGGCCGATAAAGAATAACCTGTCGCGAAAATTTGCCTGCAATGTGTTCGCCCTGGTGGACAGAACCGTATATATACCTCCGACTTTATTACAGACTTCCCAACTGGTTTCAAATATGTAATCGGGAGTTAACCGCTCGTTAGCCATATATTGTTTAAAACTCTTTATTGTTGAGCTGCAAAAATAGGGATTATTTATTGAATAAGAACACATCGTACGGAAAAATATACGGCGCCGGACGTGTGGCCTTACAGATTTGCTCCAGGGCGGATATGGAATATAGCATTTTGTCACTTCCGACACAATGATAATGAAACGCTCCCAGATTGGATTCTTTCCGGCCGATGGGCGGGGTGATGGAAAAGAACGCGAAAGAAAGGCGTTTTGAAATTTCAAACAGATAGCCGGAAGAAGGAAAGACGAGCATTTTGTTCACGACGAACAGGATATGACTACATCAACGAAGTAGTTACGACTGATCCGTTGGTATATTGTCAGTTTAAAAACGATCGGCTTTTTTGCACAACCAGCGTTGAAAATGACGAAAAAGGGGGGTATTGCTATCTTCGTGGCCGCAAGGTCGAAACTCGGCGGCCGCGAAGTCGTGGGTTGGCGGCCGCGAAGTCACGAGTCGGCGGCCGCGAAGTCACGACTTGACGGCCGCGGAGTCACGACTTGACGGCCGCAGAGCCAGGACTCGGCGGCCGCGGAGTTAAGCACCGGTGGCCGCGAAAGGTTAATTAACAGGTTTTTAACAGATAATCACACGCAGAAGGTCGTCGCATAGAAAAGGCCGTGTAAGCATACACGGCCTTTTGATGTCATAATGTAAGCCTTCCGGCCTTTTCACGATCACTCGCCATCTTCTTCCCAGGCTGCCTGATGGTTCTTCAACAGGTTAGTGTACATCTGCAGCATCGTTTCGCGCAGGAAAGGAGCGTCTTTACTGGGCATGAAGAGTTTTTCTATCTGGTTGTCGATATACCAGTCAAAGCCGTATTCATCTTCTTTGTTATAGTGGAACGGATAGGTCTCTTTGTTCAGAAGCATGTCGTGAGCCATATAGTTGCACGGATACATCCGGTAGTTCCGGTGAATGTGCCTGTCGATCAGCTGGGCGATCTGCCGGTAAAGTTCCGTCTTGGGCAACGAGCGGTCCAGCGCCGCGAGTTCATCGTTCAGGCAGGGGGCCATCTGTATGTGAACATGTCCTTTATAGCCCACAATGCCGGCTACCATACTGTTGACGTCATTCATAAAGAACTTTTTGTAGTTCGGGATGTCCCGCACGAACTGTATCTCCTGGGCTTTGAGGTGATCGCAGGGGTCGTACTCGTAGGAGATCGACATGGGTACGATGTTGAGCGCCATCAACCGGTCTATCACATCGCCTTTGCCACCCATGGCGAGCATCTTGAGCACGCTTTCCTGCGTGCGGTCGTCGGCGTCCTTGGCGCGTCCTTCCCGGTGGGCTATCCATACCGACTGCTTCTTGTCGGTTATGGTGTGGTGGATGTAACGCGACAGGCGTTCGGCCTCGGGCTTCACTTCGCGCAGGTTGAGCGATCGCCGGACAATGAAGCTCTTGTTCAGCTTCATCACGTTCATTATCCACGGGGAGATAATGAGGTTATTGCCAACCGCATTCTCCACCGAATCCATTCCCTCCTTCATCAGCAGGATGGAGAGGAAGGCGGCGTCCAGGACGATGTCCCGGTGGTTCGATACGTAGGTATAGGCTTTCGTCTTGTCTTCCACCGCCGAATGGTCGAGTGTGAGTCCATCGGTGCAGTTGCGGGCGATCTTCCACAGGAACGGGCAACTGAAGTTCTCCTGGAAGTCCCTCTTCGTCTTGCAACCGAGCATCTTCTTCTTTATCTCTCTAAAGGTCAGCTCCGGAAAAGCCATCTTCACAATGGGCTTGAAGGCCCGGTCGGCAATCAGTTCTTCAACTACCCGACCCACTTCTTCGTCATCATAAGGACGAATGTCGTCGAATTCTGCTACACTCATAAATTCATTTGTTAATGTTAATACTGATCTTATCTTCTATTATCTCTGTAAGTATCTTCTTCATGTCCAGTCCGGCAGCGCGCACCTGCTTGGGGATAATGCTTTCCTCGGTCATTCCGGGGTTGGTGTTCAACTCCAGCAGATAGATCCGGTTTTCCTTGGTGATGATGTAGTCCGCACGGACAAAACCCAGGCAACCCACGAGATGGCAAACGTCCTGCGTAATGGACTGCACGGACTTGGTCAGTTTCTCATCGATACGGGCGGGGGTGATTTCCTGCGACTGCCCGTTATACTTGGCATCGTAATCGAAGAACTCATTGTCCGTAACGATCTCAGTCACCGGGAATACCATTCCCCCCTTTTTCGTCCAGTAGCTGCCGCAGGTCACCTCCGTTCCCGTCAGGAACTCTTCGATGATCACCTCGTCCGATTCCCTGAACGCCTTGCGGATGGCCGGTTGCAGCTGGTGCGCACGATTGACCTTGGATATCCCGAAGCTCGACCCTCCCAGGTTGGGCTTGACGATGCACGGCAGCCGGACATCGCTGAGAATGATCCTGTTCGGTATCTTGTAACCGCGCCCGAGCATGACCGAAATGGGGGAGGTTACAAAGAATATCTTCAGGAAGTGGTTGCAGATATACTTGTTATTTGTCAATGCGGAAGCCAGCACTCCACAACCGGAATAAGGCATGCCCGTCATCTCGAAATAGCCCTGTAACGTCCCGTCCTCGCCGGGCGCACCATGAATAGTGATATAGGCGAAGTCGAACTTCACCCGTTTATCCTTGTACATAAAGCTGAAATCGCTGCGGTCAACGGGCGCCGTCTCCCCCTCAGGCAGACGCACGGTCCACCGGAGTCCCACGATCTCTACTATATATACTTCATACTTCTCCTTGTCGATAAAGGAGTAAAGGCCTTCTGCGCTAAGCAGGGAAACAGGCCGTTCGGAAGAATTGCCTCCCGCCACAATTGCAACTGATTTTCTCATTGGCTTCTATTATTAATATAACTTTTCCACTTGTCGATGAGCAACCTCATGTCCGCAGGCAGGGGCGACGTAAAGTCCATCTCCCCGCCGGTGACCGGATGCCTGAATCCCAGGGTCATGGCGTGCAGCGCCTGCCTGGGACAACTGTCGAAACAGTTGAGTACGAATTGCCTGTATTTATTGAACGGCGTTCCCTTGAGTATCTCATGGCCGCCATAGCGTTCGTCGTTGAACAGTACATGCCCGATGGACTTCATGTGAACCCTGATCTGGTGCGTGCGTCCGGTCTCGAGCACACACTCCACCCGCGTCACATAACCGATGCGCTCGATGACGCGGTAATGGGTTACGGCAGGCTTCCCGATTGCCGGATCGGAGAACACCGCCATTTGCATCCGGTCTTTCGGATGACGGGCAATGTTGCCCGTGACCGTTCCCTCGTCGTTTTCCATGATTCCCCAGACCAGCGCCTGATAGCGGCGGCGGGTGGTCTTGTTGTAGAACTGCAGTCCCAGTGCGGTCTTGGCGCCGGGGGTCTTGGCTACGACCAGAAGCCCGGAGGTATCCTTGTCGATCCGGTGTACCAACCCGACATGCGGGTCGTTCGCGTCATAGCCGGGGTCATCTTTCAGATGCCAGGCTATGGCGTTGACCAGCGTTCCCGTGTAGTTTCCGTGTCCGGGGTGCACAACAAGCCCCGCAGGCTTGTCGATCACCATCAGCGTATCGTCCTCATACACCATATCCAAGGGGATATCTTCGGGGATGACCTCGTGATCATAGCGCGGACGATCCATTACCAGCGTAATGACATCCGACGGTTTCACCTGATAGCTACTCCTGACCGGTTGGCCGTTGGCCAGGATGCATCCCGCTTCGGCCGCCTTCTGTATCCGGCTGCGCGATGCGTTGACCATACGGTCGGACAGATACTTGTCCACCCGCATCGCGGCCTGACCCTTGTCCGCAACCACGCGGAAATGCTCGTAACGCCCGGCTTCGCCTTCGGGTTCCGTATCGTCGGGTTCCATATCCATATCGCCCGGATATTCCCCGTCCGCAGGCCATCTGTCTGTCTGGGAACTCAGCGCCATAATTCGTCTGTTACGTTGTCGTCCGGGGCTTCCGTCGTGCTGTCGTTCCCGATGGCCTCTCCCGTGCCATCGCCGACAACCAGCGTCAGGGTCGAACCGACAGGAACTTTATCGCCCGGCTCCAACGTGCGCCCGTTATACTTTATCCGGTAGACCCAGTCTTTCACGCCTTTGGTCGTTCCGTGTTCCGTCAGTTTGAAACCGGAAGCCAACACACGGGCCACGGCCTGACGCAGGGAACTGTTATCGGCAACGTCGGGCGCCAACTGTAACGGCACGTTCCGGGTGTTGATCGTTAAATAGACCTTCCTGCCGTACTTTACCTTTCGCCCGCCGGCCGGTATATGGTCGATGACATGGCCGGCAGGCTTGTCTTTTACATAAACGGAGTCGGAGACCACGCCATGCAATCCCTTGCTGCGGAACAACTCCTCCGCCCGGAGAAGGCTCAGGCCTTTGGCGTCGGGAACAAGGATGGCCTGCCCGTGACGGGTATACGAGTCGAGCGCCTCCAGTACGACGAACACCAACAGGCAAGCCACAACAATCATAGCCAGGAAGTTCCCCCAGAACAGGCGGTTCTTACTGAAGGAAAAGAATTCTTTTATTGTCATATTATACGGACTTATCTTAAAGTTATTACCCCTCAAAGATAGAGAATAATATTGTAACTCTAACGGGCTTTCCGGTTGTAATCACATTCCGACAGGTAACGTTCCGCTTCTATGGCGGCCTTGCAGCCGCTCGCCGCCGCGGTGATTGCCTGGCGATAGTCGGGGTCGGCCACGTCGCCGGCGGCAAACACGCCGGGCGCTTTGGTGCGGGGAGTTCCCGGCTCGGTCACGATGTAGCCCGTCTCATCCGTATCCAGATAAGGCTTGAAGATATCCGAATTAGGCTTATGTCCGATGGCAAGGAAAAACCCGTCGATGGGCAGGTCGTATCTCTCTTCGTCCGGCTGACCGGCGTTTTTCACCAGATGTACACCCGACACGCCAGGCTCGCCAAACAGTCCCACGGCATTATGCCCGAAGAGGATTTCGATGTTCTCATGATGCGCCACACGCTCCTGCATAATCCTGGAAGCACGGAGATACGGCTTACGCACGATCAGATAGACTTTAGAAGCAAGCCCGGCCAGATAGATCGCTTCCTCGCAGGCTGTGTCGCCGCCACCCACCACAGCCACCACCTTCTTGCGGTAGAAGAAGCCGTCGCAGGTAGCACAGGCGCTGACTCCCATTCCGGCGTACTTTTCCTCATCCGGCAGGCCTAAATACCTGGCTTCCGCACCGGTCGCGATGATCACCGTTTCGGCTTCAATGACCTTTTCGCCATCAATCGTGATCCGGTATGGAGACGCGCTCAGGTCGGCTGCCGTAGCAACGCCAAAGCGGATATCCGCCCCAAACCGTACGGCCTGTTCACGGAAATCCTCCATCATCCCTGTACCCGAAACCCCGGAAGGATAACCCGGGAAGTTCTCTATATCGGTCGTAGTCGTCAACTGTCCGCCCGGCTGCAAGCCTTCGTAAAGTACCGGACTGATATTTGCACGGCCCGCATAAATAGCTGCGGTATATCCCGCAGGACCCGATCCGATGATCAGGCATTTCACTCTTTCTCTTTCCATATTTCTTTTTCTTTTATATAATGTATTCATCAGGTTTTACCGGACGGAAACCCGGCCGCCCCGCCCCGGAGTCAACGGAGGTCGATGATTTCGGCCCGGGGGTATTTGCTCTTATCGAACACGAAGACCGAATCGTCGAACTTCAGTCCTTCCCGGTAGCCGGTGACGGTGATCTCGTTCCGGCTGCCATTGTTCAACTCCGCCAGTATATATAAAGGCCGGTAGGTTCCCCTTTCCACATATAATGTCAGCTTAGACATCTCCCTGGTCTTATCCGTAGCGGTCAACACCACTTCATGGACAGAAGCGCCCTGCCAGGTACGGGTCTTGCCTGACGTACAGGCGAACCCCTTTTCGTAGACAGACAGCAAGGTATACGGATTGATGCCGTTCAACTCCTCTTCCGTGGGATTGCTGATATTGACCTCTTCACTGTCCGTCAGATAACTCCATTGCGTCTTGCCGTCGAACCAGGTAATAGCATCCATCGTTTCCAGGACAAACTTATCCCCTTTCAGACGGATCTTGCAGGCAAGCAGCCCATCCTTCTTCTGCCCTTTCGCCTTGATCCTGACCGTAAAACCGGCCTCTACCCCACCCGCCTTGCGGAAATGGGCGGATGTCTTATCGAGCACGTCCTTTGCTTCCTGCCGCTGCGCGGAAACGGGCAAGGCAAGCAGCCCGGCGATACCGGCGATAACTGTTAGAACCCTGCTTCTCATGGCTACAGATTGTTCAGGAGCATTTCCAGATCAGCCTCAGTCATACACATCACTTGCCGCGGCTTACTGCCTTCACTTGGCCCTGTAATACCGGCCTTTTCCAACTGATCCATAATACGTCCGGCACGATTATATCCAATGGAGAACTTGCGCTGTATCAGAGACGTAGAGCCTTGCTGATGGATCACGATCAAACGGGCGGCCTCTTCAAACAGCGGGTCAAGGCGTTCCATATCCACGTCGCCCATATCGCTACCCCCGTCCGGATTCACATATTCCGGCAGGTGGAACGCCACGGGATAGCTCTGTTGGCGGGCAATATATTTAGTGATCTCTTCCACCTCCGGCGTATCGACAAACGCACACTGCACACGTACCGGGTCGGCTCCCTGCAGGAACAACATATCTCCCCGGCCAATCAACTGGTTGGCTCCCGGCCGGTCGAGAATGGTACGCGAGTCCATCATTGCCGACACACGGAACGCCACACGCGCCGGGAAGTTAGCCTTGATCGTACCCGTGATGATGTTGGTTGTAGGACGCTGGGTCGCTATGACCATGTGTATGCCGATGGCGCGGGCCAACTGGGCGATACGGGCAATGGGCAATTCGACCTCCTTGCCGGCAGTCATGATCAGGTCGCCAAACTCATCAATGATCACCACGATATACGGCATGAACTTATGCCCCTTTTCCGGATTGAGCTTACGGCTGATGAACTTGTCATTGTATTCCTTGATGTTACGCACATGCGCCTTCTTCAGCAAGTCGTAGCGGCTGTCCATTTCCACACAGATGGAGTTCAGCGTTTGTACCACCTTGGTCACATCCGTGATGATAGCCTCTTTCCCGTCGGGAAGCTTGGCCAGGAAGTGATTCTCGATCACCGAGTAAATACTGAACTCCACCTTCTTCGGGTCGACCAGCACAAACTTCAGTTCCGCCGGATGCTTCTTATATAATAAGGAAGCGATGATCGCATTCAGCCCGACAGACTTACCCTGCCCGGTAGCTCCCGCCACAAGGACGTGCGGCATTTTGCACAAGTCTACCATGAACACCTCATTGGTGATCGTCTTGCCGAAGGCAATCGGCAAATCGAACGTAGACTCCTGGAACTTCCTGCTACTGATAATGGAATGCATCGACACGATCCTGGGATTGGAGTTCGGTACCTCGATACCAATCGTACCCTTGCCCGGTATCGGGGCGATGATACGGATACCCAAAGCCGAAAGGCTCAGGGCGATATCATCTTCCAGCCCACGTATCTTGGAGATACGCACACCTTGTTCAGGCGTAATTTCGTAAAGCGTCACCGTAGGGCCAACCGTGGCCTTGATGCTGCTGATCTCGATGCCAAAGCTGCGCAACGTGTTGATTATGCGATCCTTATTCGCTTTCTGTTCATCCATATTGATGGTTGGCTCGTTGTTGTCGTAGCGTTTCATCAGGTCAAGGACAGGAAAACGGTAATTCTCCAGATCCAGCTTCGGATTGTAGGGTTCCCTTTCAGGCCCCTGATAGTTATCCTCATCGCCTGTTGCAGCCTCGATGATGAACCCCGGCTTAAATCCATCCTCATCGTCCGGTTCCACCCCCGGCGCCTCTTCTGCTCCGGTCGGCTGGAACTCTATCTCTATATCGTCGTCCGGTTTAGGCGCAACTACGGGTCCGGGCGCAACCGGTTCCCGGACGAACGCCCCGTCCGTCGACAATCCGGCTTCTTCTTTCCTCCGCCGTTTCACGAAACTCAGACTGAGCAACCTGCGCAACCAGACGATGGTTTGCGTGCTGGCGTAGATAAAGAAGCAGATCGCTGTACCCAACAGAAGCATCCATACCCCCGGCGTACCCACCTGGGATTCCAGCCAACGGCTTACATAGTCGCCATGTCCCCCACCCCAGCGAAAGAACGAATCCTGATAATGATCCACAAACGCAAATCCGAAGAAAATGGAGAACCAGACAAGCAGCAGCGAGCAACACATAAACCATTTCCACAAACGGAACGCACGCACGCGCATCAACTTTAATCCGGCTACTGCCAGGAATATCAGGAGAAAGAAAGAGGCCAGCCCAAAACAGTCGTCAATCAAATAACCGGCTAATTGCGCACCACGCGAACCGGCATAGTTACGCACGCCGTTATTGATTGAGGACAACTCCTGCGGGTCGGCCTTATCCAGAATGCTCTGATCGGCGGCGCCGGTGAAAAAGAACGAAGAAAAAGCCAGCAGCAAATAAACCGCGAAGATCACAAGCGCCAGCCCCAGCACAAAATGAACAGTCTCGTTCGTTAGGAACGCAATGATTTTATTGGTAGACTCAGGTTTCTTATGAGCCTCCATATCTGTCTTCTTTTTAATCATGTGGTGAAATATATAAGTTGGAGATTAAGCGTTACTTCGTGCAAATGTAGTAAAAATATAGATTCATTCTCCTTTTTTGTTACCTTTGCGAACCCATTTACATTCAACATGAAGAATTATAGTCAGGCAATCTTTGAGAAGGTATGATAATCAAAAGACGCATAGATAAAGAAGAGCTGAAGGAAATGCCCATAGCTGTTTTCCCCGGAAAGATATTCGTTGTCCGGACGGAGGCGGAAACCGGAAAAGCGGTCGAATACCTGGCCTCGCAAACGGTTGTGGGAATCGACAGCGAGACGCGCCCGTCTTTCACCAAAGGGAAATTGTATAAAGTAGCCCTGCTTCAGATATCCTCGGAAGACTGTTGCTTCCTTTTCCGGTTGAACCACATAGGACTTCCGGCCCCTGTCATCGGGTTATTGGAAAATCCGTCTATTATCAAAGTCGGCCTGTCTTTACGCGACGACTTTCTGATGTTGCGCAAACGCGCTCCCTTCAGACAGCAGTCCTGCATCGAATTACAGGAATATATCAATGCGTTTGACATTCAGGACAAGAGCCTGCAAAAGGTATATGCCATCCTGTTCGGAGAAAAGATATCCAAATCGCAGCGGTTATCCAATTGGGATACGGATGTCCTGACCTATGCCCAGAAACTGTATGCGGCAACAGATGCCTGGTCATGCCTGAAAATCTACAACTTACTGGAAAAGCTGAAAGAGACGGGAGATTATGTCATAGCGCCCGAACCTGAAGCTGAGGCAGAGTAAATAAAACGTTAAAGTCATCCTGTTCTTATGCCTTATAATAAAGTATATCTGAAACCGGGAAAAGAAGAGTCGCTGAAAAGATTCCATCCATGGATCTTTTCCGGCGCCATCGAGCGCATTGACGGAAAGCCCGGTGAAGGAGAAGTCGTTGAGGTGTACACTTCCGAGAAAAGGTTCATTGCCGAAGGGCACTTTCAAACAGGAAGCATTGTCGTACGCGTGCTTTCCTTTAAACAGGAACCCATAGACCACGACTTCTGGAAACGCAGACTAAGCGCTGCATACGACGCGCGTAAACGTATGAGCCTCGCCACCGACCCAGCCAACAACACCTACCGCTTGGTAAATGGCGAAGGAGATCACCTGTCGGGACTGGTCATTGATGTCTATGCCGGGACAGCCGTCATGCAAGCCCATTCGGCAGGAATGCACATTCACCGGATGGCAATTGCAGAAGCCTTGTCGGAAGTGATGGGAGATCGAATCGAAAACATATACTATAAATCCGAAACCACGATCCTTTCCGGGGCCGTCCGGTTTCCGGAAGACGGCTTCCTGAAAGGAGGAAGTATCGACAACATCGCACAGGAATACGGACTAAAATTCCATGTGGACTGGTTGAGAGGACAGAAAACCGGATTCTTCGTCGACCAGCGGGAAAACCGGGCATTGCTTGAGCGCTATGCCAACGGCCGTTCGGTATTGAACATGTTCTGCTACACCGGGGGCTTTTCTTGCTATGCCATGCGTGGCGGAGCCAGACTTGTGCACTCGGTAGACAGTTCGGCCAAGGCCATCGGACTGACGAACAGCAATGTAGAACTCAACTTCCCCGGCGATGACAGGCATACCGCTTACGCGGAGGATGCGTTCAGATACCTCGACCGGATGGGCGATGGGTACGACCTGATCGTTCTCGATCCTCCCGCTTTCGCCAAACATAGAAATACGATCAGAAACGCACTGCAAGGCTATCGCAAGCTCAACGCCAAAGCCATTGAGAAGATCAGACCGGGAGGTATCCTCTTTACGTTCTCCTGTTCGCAAGTCGTAAGCAAAGATGATTTCCGTATTTCCATATTCACGGCGGCCGCCATGTCGGGCCGTAGCGTACGTATTCTGCACCAGCTCACTCAACCGGCAGACCACCCCGTAAACATCTACCATCCGGAAGGAGAATACCTGAAAGGGCTGGTGCTGTACGTCGAATAGGCAGTGTATAACAGTGTTTTTGGGGAAACCCCGTTAAGAAGAGTTAAAGTTGAAGGATTTTCTCCATAAAAGCATGTTATGTAACACAAAACATATATCTTTGCTACGTGTTTTTCATGGTATTAGATTTAAGGTTAATAAAGATTGGTTGCCCGTGAGGGTAGCCATTTTTTTTTGTCCTTATTATTCCGGCTATTTCTTTCAGACACGGATTTCGCGGATGACACGGATTTAATTTTGTATTTCGGAAATCATTTTTATGCTTGCTACACGTGTAGCCAGTCCAAAAAAAAAGTTTTCATGCTTGCTACACGTGTAGCAAGTCCAAAAAAAAAGTTTTCATGCTTGCTACACGTGTAGCAAGTCCAAAAAAAAAGTTTTTATGCTTGCTACACGTGTAGCAAGTCGAAAAAAAGTCATTTTCATGCTTGCTACACGTGTAGCAGTTAAAAAAAATTATTTTTCATGCTTGCTACACGTGTAGCAAGTCGAAAAAAAGTCATTTTCATGCTTGCTACACGTGTAGCAGTCAAAAAAAATTATTTTTCATGCTTGCTACACGTGTAGCAGTCAAAAAAAATTATTTTTCATACTTGCTACACGTGTAGCAAGTATGAAAGAAGTCAGGTTCGCACTAAACCGTTAAGCCATTAACGGTTTTATTTTTTTAACGCTGTCTCCCCTTAAAAAACGACAGAAAAGTTTGCAGACAGCAGAGAAATAATTCTACCTTCGTAGCATAAATAAAATAAATTTAATTATTCACCTAAAAAATCAATGATTATGGCGCAGACTCTTATCAGACCGCTTAGGATGGAAGGATTGACCATCTTCGAGTTGCTTCAGCTCTCGACGGCTATAAACGAACAGGTATTTACATCCGCCGTCGTATATGGCGTCGGACTAAAGGGTAAACCCTACGATGACTATGTGGCGGCGCACACACAGTATGCCGGCATACTTAAGCACAACCCCGCACTTGTCGAAACGGAACCGTTGGGCGAAGATGTGGACAGGGTTCGCATCCTGTTGGGAGTGTTAGGCGACAGCCTGCGGGTGGCCGAATTTACAGGCGGCGATGCCGGAACCGAAGCGGCAAAGGTGGTGAGCAACATCGCCGCGCCTTACCTTAAAATGAGGCACAAGGCGACCATGCTGGGAGTGCTGGGCGGCGCCCGCGACCTGTGCGACGCGCTCCAGGACGCCGTCGCCGCTCCGAAGGTCGAGCTGCTCGGCCTTACCGGACAGGTGACGGTCATCAAAGAGCTGGTGCAACAATGCACTAAACTTTTCGACCTCCGCGGCGAAGAGAAAGAATACCGGAAAAAACTCGGAACAGCCCGCAAAGCCCGGGCGGAACTCCAGAAAAGACTCCGCGTGCTCTTCACGACCATCCTGCCGGCCATCTATCTCACCACCACCGACACCGCCGTGAAGAAAAACGTAACCACGCTGTTCGACCATATCAACGCCACGCTCGACACCTTCCGCCATCTTGTGGGCGGCGGCACGGGTGACGGCAACGACGACTACAGCGATCCCGAGCGTCCCGTCGATCCCAGCATCCCCGACACCGGGATGCCGGACGAAGAAGAACTCCCCGACAACCCCTACATCGACCCGAACGCGTAGTAAATTGAAAATTGAAAATTGAAAATTGAAAATTTCCTTGCGGCGTAAAGGTTGAAACGCAGATTCACGCAGATTTCCGCAGATTATAATTATAGAATTAAAAATCTGCGGAAATCTGCGTGAATCTGCGTTTCAATTTCTCTGCGTGAATCTGCGTTTCAACCTTTACGCCGCAAGGAAATTTTCAATTTTCAATTTTCAATTGCGCTTATAATTCGCGAGTTTTATGTAAGTTTGTGCCATATACCGGATGAACAACAACTAAAATCTTAAAGATATGAGCATGAAACACCGTTTAATCATCATGAACTTCCTCCAATTTGCAGTCTGGGGGGCCTATCTGACTTCTATGGGAAGTTACCTGGTAAGTTTAAATCAAACATCTCACATCGGCATGTTTTATGCCATACAGGGAATTGTCTCCATGTTCATGCCTGCATTGATCGGCGTCGTGGCCGACCGTTGGGTGCCGGCGCAGAAGCTATACAGCCTTTGCCATTTCATTGCGGGGGTCTTTATGATCGCCGCCGGTTATTATGGATACAGCGCCGGAGCGGGAGTGGAGTTCTCCATCTTATTTACTCTATATACCATAAGTGTGGCCTTTTACATGCCAACGCTTGCCTTATCCAATTCCGTAGCCTATTCGGTATTGGACAAAGCGGGATTGGATACCATAAAAGCTTTCCCGCCGATCCGCATATTCGGCACCATCGGTTTCATCTGCGCTATGCTGTTTGTCGATGTAACGGGCTACCAACACACGCATGCGCAATTCTTCACTTCGGGAATACTCGGACTGGCTTTGGCGGTCTACGCCATTTCATACCTGCCCGATATAGCGATCGTCCGGTCAGACGGCGCCTCTAAAAGCATTGTGGAGAGTCTGGGGTTGGATGCCTTCAGGCTGTTCAGGAGCAGGAAAATGGCTATATTCTTCATCTTCTCCATGCTACTGGGCGTTTCCTTACAGATCACCAACGGATTTGCCAATCCGTTCATTACAAGTTTTAAAGCGATCCCGGAATTTGTTGATTCATTCGGCGCCAACCATGCCAATGCACTGATATCCATTTCCCAGGTGTCAGAGACCTTATGTATCCTTCTCATTCCCGTCTTCCTTCGCAAATTCGGAATAAAGAAAGTGATGTTAATAGCCATGGCGGCCTGGGCGCTCCGGTTCGGGCTATTCGGAGTTGGAGACCCAGGCCCTAACGTATGGATGTTTATCCTCTCCATGATTGTTTATGGCGTTGCCTTTGACTTCTTCAACATTTCAGGTTCTCTCTTTGTTGACAAGGAAACCGCCACCTCCATCCGTTCCAGCGCACAAGGGCTCTTTATGCTCATGACAAACGGCGTGGGAGCGACAGTCGGAACACTGGGAGCGCAAGCCGTAGTGAGCCGCTTTACCCACCCGATAGAACACAACGGAACATATTATACCGTGGGCGACTGGAGCAGCGTCTGGTATATCTTTGCCGGCTACGCACTGGTTGTGGCTGTCCTGTTCGCCTTTATATTCAACTACAAACACAGGCAATAGCTTATGCACCTGTTTTACACCCCGGACATATTGACCCAGGCGGAGCTCCCTGCTGAGGAGGCGCAACATTGCATCCGCGTACTGAGGCTCTCGCAGGGCGATGAGCTCTTGCTGACCGACGGCAAAGGCCACTTTTACAAAGCGGATATCACCGCTGTCAGCGGCAAGCGGTGCAGGGTGGCTATAAAGGAAACCATCTTTCAGGAACCGGCCCGGTCATGTCACTTGCACATCGCCGTAGCCCCGGCCAAGAACATGGACAGGAACGAATGGTTTGCCGAGAAAGCGACGGAGATCGGACTGGACGAACTGACGTTCCTGAATTGCCGGTTCTCCGAACGGAAAGAGATAAAGACCGGGCGTGTGGAAAAGATATTGGTCTCGGCCATGAAGCAATCGCTGGGCGCCCGTCTGCCTAAGCTGAATGGAATGACGGACTTCGATGCGTTCATCCGTCGGGACTTCCGGGGCGGGAAATTCATCGCCCACTGTTACGAAGAAGAGAAAGCCTTACTGAAAGATGTGATCCGTAAAGGTGAAGATGCGCTGGTGCTGATTGGCCCCGAAGGAGATTTCAGTCCCGGAGAAACAGAGAAAGCCCTAACTAATGGCTTTGTCCCTGTCAGTCTGGGCAAATCCCGCCTGCGCACAGAGACGGCGGCCCTGGTGGCCTGTTGCACATTGAATCAGGCAAACCAATAACTTAATATAAATACATGATGAAGAAAAGTGTAATCAGTCAACTATTTGCGTTGGCAGCCATGGCAACATTCATGGCATCCTGTACGAAAACGCCGGAGTACATAAATGTTATTCCCGCCGATGCATCTGCCGTTGTAGGCATCCACATTCAGTCGCTGATAGACAAAAGCGGCGTTAGCGATGACGATAAGCAGAAACTTATCGATGCAATGAAAAGCGGATTGAACCCCGCAACCTTTCAACAGGTAGAGAAAATCCTGAAAGATGGTTCTGAGTCCGGCCTGTCGGTGAAAGACCCGGTCTACTTCTTTGCCGGCGGACGGCTGCCGTCAGCGGCGGTTGTCATGAAGATGGACGATATGGACAAGTTCGGCAAGGCGCTGGAAGTTATGCTGCCTGAGGTATCCGACTATCCTGTAACCGAAGCCGACGGATATCGCCTGTTCAGGATCGGAGAAAGCGTATGCGCGTTCAATGAGTCCGCACTCCTGATCATAGCCGTAAACCACGACGACAGTATCGTTTCCGGCCTGATGAAGCAAAGCGGAGACGAAAGCATTGCAGGAAGCGCTTACTTCAGAAACATGTCCGGTAAGAAAGGCGATATTACCTTCTTCTTTACGCCGGACGCGCTGCCCGACATGTATAAACGCCGGATGAGCGCGATGAGCGGCCTTGAGCATGTTAACCTCGGGGATATTGCCATAATCGGTAGCCTCGGCTTTGAAAAAGGAAAGATCGCTCTTCAGGTGGAAACGGCTTCGGAGAATAAGGAAGCCGGAGAGCTGTTCAAAAAGCAAAACGAGCTTTACGGCAAGCTGAACAATACGTTCCTTGCCCGGTTCCCTGCTTCGACCCTGGCATACTCGTCCCTCAACGTCGATGGGGAGAAACTATACGGGATGCTTCAGGAATACAAAGACTTCCGTGAGATACTGTCGCCGGACAAAGCAAAAGAGATATTCGGCGCCTTCAAAGGCGATATCTCGGTTGGCCTTACACGGGTCACAAGTGATTATCTGCCTATATTCGCCGCTTATGCAGAGGCCGCAAGCGGCGCGGCGCTCAGTGCGCTGTACGAATCGAAAGCCGGCCTCGGACTTGGCCGCTGGGAAGAGATCGTCAGGCTGGGCGAGGATCAATACGTGTACAAGTCCTTCCTGACGAATATTTACTTTGGCTATAAGGACAACTACATATATGCGACCAATGATAAGTCGATACGCGAAAACCCCGGCAAGGAAGAAGACAAATCGCTGAAAGACGCCATCTACGCCCCGAACATAAACGGTAAGTCCCAATATGCGGCGATTGACATAAAGGCGATCCTTAACCTCCCCGTTGTGAAGATGCTGGCTGCATTTGGCGGCAGGGAAGTAGCGGCTTACATGAAAATCGCATCTAAACTGTCATACATTGAAGTGACCGGCGAGGGCAATAACCGGGCGAACATAAACATCCGGCTGGCCGACGAAGAGACCCATTCGCTCAAACAGATCGTCGACCTGGTCAAACAGTACACCGGACTGTAACAAACTGCGCATGAACAGTATACATTTGCGGCAAACACTCCCCCAGGTGTTTGCCGGCCGTACATCCATCGCATCCGATGTATGGCATAAGGAAATATCGTTCCATAAAGGCGGAATCTACCTCATCGAGGCCGCCTCGGGCACGGGGAAATCTTCTTTATGCAGCTACATCTACGGCCATCGCAAGGATTATCAGGGCATCATCTGCTTTGACGACGCCAACATCAGGTCTTTATCCATAGCCCAATGGGTAGACGTCAGGCGTCAATCGCTAAGCATACTCTTCCAGGACCTCCGGCTGTTTTCCGAGCTGACGGCGCTCGAGAACATCCTGCTCAAGAACAACCTGACCGGCTACAAAAAGAAAACAGAGATCATGGCTCTCTTTGAACAACTGGACATGGCAGACAATGCGGATACCCGGACGGACAAACTCTCATTCGGGCAGCAACAGCGCGTGGCCTTCATCCGTTCCCTCTGTCAGCCGTACGACTTTATCCTGCTCGACGAACCGGTCAGCCACCTCGACGACATCAATGGCGGGAAGATGGCCGGACTACTTGCCGAAGAAGCGAACAGACAGGGAGCGGGAGTCATTGTCACTTCCATCGGCAAACAGATTCATCTGAACTATGACAACGTGTTAAAGCTATGAACAGACTCATCGGGAAACTGCTGCGCCGGCACATCAGCGCAGGCCAACTGACCGCCTTCTTCCTGGCCAACCTCTCCGGCATGGTCATCGTACTGCTCAGCATCCAATTTTACAGGGACGTCGCCCCGGTCTTTACCGGAAGCGACAGCTTCATGAAGAAAGATTATATCATTGCCGGCAAGAAAGTCAGTACGCTCGGCAGCCTGGCCGGTAAGAACAACACCTTCTCCGCCGGGGAAATAGACGAACTGAAAAAACAACCGTTCACCCACAGCGTCGGCGCTTTCACCTCCACACAATTCAGCGTATCGGCAGGCCTTACGATGGAAGGAACCGGCGTACAACTGTCTACCGCCATGTTCTTCGAGTCCGTACCGGACAACTATGTGGACGTAAAGCCGGACAAGTGGCATTTTGATGAAAACACCCCGGTCATACCGATCATCGTTCCACGCAACTACCTCAACCTGTATAACTTTGGCTTCGCCCAATCGCGCAACCTGCCGAAGTTGTCGGAAGGATTGACGGGACTGATCCGGTTGGATGTCATATTACGCGGCAACGGACAGGTAAAACAGTACAAAGGCAGTATTGCGGGCTTCTCCAACCGGCTGAACACCATTCTCGTTCCGCAAACATTCATGGACTGGGCAAACAAGACCTTCGCTCCACACGCGCAGGCAGAGCCGTCGCGGCTGATCGTCGAGGTGAAGAACCCCGCCGACCCCGCCATCGCCACCTATTTCCGGCAAAAAAGATATGAAACGGAAGACGGCAAACTGGACGCAGGCAAAACGGCTCATTTCCTGCGCCTGATCGTCGGAATTGTCCTGGCTGTAGGGGTATTCATCAGCGCATTGTCATTCTATATACTGATGCTAAGCATATTCCTCCTGCTGCAAAAGAACACCACACAACTGGAAAGCCTGCTGCTCATCGGTTACACTCCCCGGCAGGTAGCTCTGCCCTATCAATCATTGACAACAGGCCTCAACTTACTGGTATTGGCTTTATCGACAGCTATCGTATCGCTTTTGCGGCCGCTTTATACCGGCCCGGTAAGCCAGCTGTCCCCACAACCGGAGATGAGTTCCATCCTGCCGACCGTATGCATTGGGATCGGGCTGTTCATCGTTGTTTCCCGCATCAATGCCATAGTGATAAAAAGGAAAGTAAACAGCCTGTTCCTTCACTGAAACACATATCTACCGCTACATCCTTCAACGGAAACTCCCGCGGACTACGGGTAGTTCCCTTGTACTGTAACCATAGTTTCATGTACTATGAAAGTAGGCTTACAGTACAAGGAAAGTAATTATCAACAAGATGCAATTTTTCTTTATTTAGCCGTGTATCAACTTGTTACTGATACATATAAAGCCAACAGGTAATGGTTTGGAAACGAGCGAACTGCTTTTGTCTGCTGTGTTTTTCCATTATTTCAAATAACTCATTGCAAAATTAAGGATATTCTTTCAATAATCCAATTCCCTATCGTATATGCCATTTTTTTTGATTTAATAACACATCATCAGATACATTTAATAGATAAGATGTCTGATGATTAAGTGCATTGAACAACGCTGATGTATCTTCGTTCAAGTTCAGTGTTTCGAGTAATGCGCCTAAAAATGCAATAGTTGCCGGATTATATTTCAAAGCCAAGTTTTTCATGAGACTTTTTTGTTTATCTGTCAGTTGTAAGAATAGAAACAGGAGTCTTGAACAAACATCGTTTGGCATCACATTAGGGATGTCTTTGAAATAACGCAGACAATTTAATAATTGCAATACAGGAACATTTTCTTTTGTAATCGCATTCGGTTGAATAATAAAATTAATTCGATAATTCCCACGCGTGATTGATTTTTTAGCCTTATTCATTGCTATCTGTAAGGTGACAGGCGCTTCTGGTGTCAATCCGAATTTATTAAATATTGAATAGCTCGTCATGTATCCGATTGTTTCTCCGTTTTTCTCAATTAAATCCTTGACTACTTGAAATATATCTGGATATAGTTCACCTAATTTAGATATTTTAGGCTTGTAAAAACGTCCCTTTGACAACCGGCGGATTTGTCCCACAGCTACAAAATTATCCAACAACTTATTAACAGTTTTCTGCTTTTCTATCGGCAATGGGAAATCCTTTGCAGTGAATACATATCCACAAGCAAATTTTTTTATACTACTCTTAACTGTATCTGTTATATTACTTGTCATAGAGTAATGTCAAATCATAGCAAATCTTCTTTGCTATTAGCTGCATATTTAATATTTGTCATTTCAGATTTCAAAAAATCATCATTCAATACCTTGACAAACATCTTGGCTTCTTTTTTATTTTGAATATTAAATTTTCCCGTCGTTTCGTCATAACTGAGATTCAATCCATAATCATCAATTATTTGTTTGCAATGATTAAATGTCAGCGTTCTAAAATATGGTTTGGATTTTATTCTGTTTAATTTATTGATAGAATGTTGGTCATCCTTTAAATAATTTTTGACCGCATCAAAATTTTCTAAAATGCCAATTTCATTGATTTCATCTAAAGTTGCAATTGCTACTTCGCGCTTTACAGTTTGATACAATAATGCCCTCTCAAAGTTTTGTTTGTTTTCAAAATAAAGCATATTTTCAAATGCCAATACATCAAAAGTGCCGTCTATCGTTAAAACATCACTTTCAAGTTTACTGAAAACATCATCTTTGAAAATAACCGATAAAGAGCCGCCTACAGTAAAAACTTTTGATGGTGTTATTTTTTTGAGCAAGTAAAATGTATTATTTTGAACTTGAAATTTAATCCAAATTGCCCAGATTTCATCATACGGCAGAATCTCGTTGTTGTAAAAATTGTCTACATGAACTAATCGTTCAACAATAATATTGTAAAAAGGAACAATGCTAGAGTTATAATTCCAGATTACATCGCGGTCAGGCATTAAAGCCGGATTATATTCGGTCAAATCATAATCGCTTGTTATTAACGATTTTTTAATTTTCGGATAATATGCTTCTTTTATCGATTCCGGAATTCTTTCGTGAAGGTGTGTTTTGTAAATATCACAACTGATTTCGCTATCGTTTATTGACGGTTGTGCCAACACAAAAATTTCAACGGTTGGAATTTCATCAAATTCCAAAAAAATCAATCTACCTATAAATTCTTCTCGATTCATACTTTGTGAATAAAAATGTTATTAATCAGTTCGATGCAATTGTATTCTTTGTCTTTTATTATTGTTTCTTTGTGAATTATGAAAATGTCTTTCCCTTCAGTAATTTCAACTTTTGAGATACAAAAACCGAATAAGGTCAATGTCGGATTGGTTAGAATAAGATTTGTTTTTATATAAACGCTTCCCAAAACATAAAAGAGAACTACTGATGAAGCGACCGTTTGCCAAGTACTAAAATTAAGTCCGACAAATGGCAAAATATAAGCAGCCAAATATGATAAATGGCTTTCATTATCTTCTATCCTGCTTTTGACGAACTTTCTAACAGGTGCGGCTTTCAAGACGATTTTATACAACATATAATATATGGTTGTCGAAAGCAAAGTAAATCCTAACAATATCATTGTTGTAATATTGTTGATACACAATTGCTTAATCCCAACAAAATTTCTGTCATCAGTCAAATAATTACTGTTTATGTTTTGAATAGCCAAAATAACATACAATGGTGCGTATGATATAATAAAAAGTAATATTTGAACGATTCGCCTCATATCAATTATTTTGATTTCACTCTTTCTATCACTTCCCCCCAACCATCGGGCACAATGTCTTTTTCACGCATCCAATTTAATCCGCGTTGTACTTTGTCTTGCAGATAAACTTTTTTGTGCTTGTCCCAGTCGTAAAAGTCCTGAACGAGTAATTTATCGGATATTTCCTGTTGTCGAATTATCCGGTTATTCCATACTGCATATAAAGTGGATACTATTTCCGGCTCTTTGTAGTCGCATTTATTGAAGTAGCATATCAACTCGTTTACTTTCGCAAATTCATTTTCGGAAAAATAACCGTAATAATTTTGTGATTTTGAGTGATTTATTCCTGCAATAATCCGGGTTTGTTCGTTCTTACTTTTCCGAAAGATAAACCATTTTGCCTTTTGTACCTGATTGTAAAATTCAAACGTAAAGCGGTTGTCATAAGGACCCGCTGTCTGTTTGAGATATTGCTGATTGAAATTACGTTTGATTGCCCAGTATTCGGCAAGGTGCATCAGTTTTTCAAACTTTGTATCGCCGAATTTATCATCGTTCAATGATTGATTGATAATGTAAGCGCCTAACGCCTTGCGTTTGGGGAAATATTGCGCTTCCAATTCATAACTTCGTGCTGTTGTGATTGTCGTAGGTTTTTCTTCCTCGAGTAATTTTCCTTTAAACGCCTTGTCAAGCAATGCGGGAAGCAGTTCCGACAACTCCATTTCCTGCGTCTTGTATGCCAGTTGAAGTTGATTAACTTTTTCGAGGAAAGCGACAATACGGTTTTGTTCTTCTATTGGCGGCAAAGGGATTTCGTAATTTTCAAAATCTTCAGCTGACAATGTTTTTCTTCTCATATTTGTTCCTGTACTTTTGCTGCCTATTTTTTTCCAGTAATCTTCTATTTTGAAATAGTTTTCTAAATAAACAGGATTAACTATTCTCTTTTTTATTTGATATGCAACAAAAGCACCTGACATAACTGTATTATCACATTCTTCTGATACTAAACCAAAAGCGCCTTCCCACGCCATTATCTTGCAAAATACAAAATCATTTTTTTTTATTCTTTGTAATTTTTCAAGATTAAATTCGTTTCCTTTTTTAATATAACTTTTGAAAATTCCTCTACCAAAACTATAAGTTCCTGAAAATGTATATTCTTTTGTTGCATCTTTTTTTTCAAATCTAATTTGGCGGTCTAATATTTTCCCTATTTTCTCTTTTGGATATTTATTAAAACAATTTTCGTATATAGAAAAAAACAAAGTACTAATCTCTCTTTCCTGCTCCGCTCTCAACTTTCGTATTTGCTCTATTTTGTTTTGCACACTCTCAATTTTGGATACCATACGCTTTTGTTCGGCGAGTGGGGGAAGGGGGATTTCAAGATTGAGAAAAGTATCTTCTGATATGGAATTTCTTCGCGCACCAATTCCTTTAGAGTTGGAAAGCAATTTTTGCCAAACGTCTTTTTGTTTTAGAAAATAGTTTATGTAAGAGATATCTGTATTATCCTCTGATATTATGCTGAATGTCGGATAAACTGGCGATAAAAACATACCGTCAAATTCATCAGTTACAAGTGCTATTGCACCTTCCCAACCTTTTACTTTACTTATTACAATTTGGTTTTTGTGTAGGCGGTTATATGTTTTGTAAGAAGTTTTACTGCCATTAACTAAACCTTTCTCAAATAAGCCACCGCCGAAACAATAGACCCCAGCAAAGTAAAATTCGGGTTGCGATGATACATCAACGCTATCTACATTTGATTGAATCACTTCTTTTAACTTCACTATTTCCCAGTCCGTCCCCATCTCACAGCAGTTTTTTTAGTTCGTCAATATCGGGTAGGACTTTTCTCCAATTTTCGGGCATTTCTTCGGCGGTACGGTAAGTAGCCACTCCCATCGGCTTGGTGTAGTCGCGCACGGCGAACTGCACGAAAGTATTGTTCATTTCCTTGCAGAGGATAATGCCGATGGACGGATTTTCGTGCGGCTTGCGCACATACTCGTCCAATGCCGAAAGGTAGGTATTCAACTGTCCGAGATAGGAAGAACGGAATTTCCCGCTTTTCAGCTCTATGGCAACCAGAGCGTTCAGTTCGCGGTTGAAAAACAACAAGTCAATAAACAATTCTTCGCCTGCCACTTCTACGCGATATTGGTTTCCCACGAAAGAGAAATCGTGTCCGAAGGTCATTATGAATTTCTTTATGTTGGCAACGATGCTCTGTTCTAAAACTCGCTCATCAAGGTCTTTTTCGCGTTCATCGAGTTGTTCAACATTGATATAATCAAGCAAATATTCGTCTTTGAAAGCGATAATAGCTTTTAACGCCTGCATTTTTCCGGGTATGGTCTGGGAAAAGTTGTTTGGCATCTTGCCGCGATGGTTGTAGAGGTCGGCTTTGAGATAGTCGCGCAGGGTGTACTTATTCCAAAACTTTGTAGCACACTCGCGAATGTAGAACAGGCGGGCGTCTAATGTTTTTGCCTTGAACACTATTTCCATGTGGTGTGAGAAGGGAACTTGCAAAAATTCATCATGATTGAAATTGTCCGCCGCCGGCGGGCGAATTTCTGCCAACAACAAATTTTCGTTCACTTCCAAATCGTTAGCCAATGTCTGACGATTTGGAACCATCTTATCTTCACTGTTTTTTAAATCGTCAGCCATTGGCTGGCGATTTAAAATAATCTTATTATCGATGTTTTGTAATTCAGTCGCCATTGGCGATTGAATTGTAATATCTTCATATTCTACACCTTGTAAATCAGTCGCCGCTGGCGACCGATTTATAACATGTGACCATTCTTCATAAAAATATCGCATTCTGGTTATGTTCACTGCCGAAAAACCGCGTAATCCAGGCAATTCATTCTGCAGCATAGCTGAAATCTGCTCTATCGCACCTGTTCCCCAAAAGCCTTTTCGAGAGTTTTGCGAAACAAACCGCCCAATGCCGTAATATAGTGACAGTTGTTCACGATTTACTGCCGAAATCGCCTTGTGCTGACTGCGCAGAATAGCCTCTTTAATGGCAGATACTGCTTCTGTATATGTTTTATCTGTTTTCATTGGACAAACTTTATTTCATTCATCAATCTCATAATTTCCTTTTCCTTTGCCACAATGGAAGCAATTAATTCCGAAGGGTCGCGATATTCAAAGTCGCTTTTGCGATTAGGATTTTTTTGGTCGAGATTGATACTTAATGTATTGGCGGCTTTATCTTCTTTAAAAACGTCTTTTACGGATACGCTCCACGCATTTTCGCTTTCAGTTCTGTTATTCCACCATGTTTTTACCGGTTCAAATTCTTCCGCTTGAATAGGACGGGTTTTGCTGTATTTACGGCGGTCGGCAGGTGGCAAAAGTTCGTAATACCAGATTTCTTTGGTGGACGTTCCCTGCTCGAAAAACAGCAGATTGCAGGGAATATCGGTGTAGGGTGCGAAAACGCCTTCACCTAAACGGACAATCGTATGCATGTTGAAATCTTCCAGCAGTTGCTTTTTGATTTTGGCTGCCACACCGTCTGCAAATAACGTTCCGTTGGGGACGACTATGGCGGCTCGTCCACCTTTTTGCTTAATGGATTTGCTTTTCAACTTCCGCATAATCAGTTGCAGGAACAAAAGTGCGGTTTCAGAGGTCTTTTTGTCTTCAGGGAAGTTATTCAGGATTCCCTTTTCTTCTTCACCGCCAAAGGGCGGGTTCGTTAGAATCACGTTCACTCGCTCGCTGTCGCCAATGTCCTTGAGCGGAAAACGCAAACTGTTACCATTATCTAT
Source organism: Mediterranea sp. (in: CFB group bacteria) (assembly GCA_031258135.1). Taxonomy (GTDB): domain Bacteria; phylum Bacteroidota; class Bacteroidia; order Bacteroidales; family Bacteroidaceae; genus Bacteroides. The sequence continues at coordinate 4,043 of JAIRNG010000118.1, read as the reverse complement.
ATTAGGGTAATTCAAGCCGTGCAGCAGCAAGTTCATCTGGCAAAGCAGGTAAGGCAATGGTTTTGCCTCGCCGCCTATAATGGAATTTTCCTGCAAAATTTTTGTCTGTTCAATCGTTAAAGCCTGTCGTTTCAGGTGTTCAAATGCTTCTACCAAAAACCCACCTGTTCCGCTTGCGGGGTCTAATATGGTTTCGCCAATCGCAGGATTTAGCATTTCCACCATAAATTTTACCACCGGGCGCGGCGTGTAAAACTCACCCGCATCGCCGCTTGCATCGCGCATTTCTTTCAAAATACTTTCATAGAGATGCGAAAGCGTATTCAGTTCTTCGTTGTTGGTAAAATGTATCCCGTTGATTTTGTTGATGACGTCGCGCAACAGATAACCGTTAATCATCCGGTTTGTAACGCCGCGAAAAACGTTTGCTATCACGTCTTTGCGTTCCGTTCCGGTTTCGCTTTGCAAATGGCGCAAATAGTAGAATAATCCGTTGCGTTCCTTGCCATCGACGAAAATAACCTTGTCGTTATTGACGAAAGCGAGCAAATCATCGCCGGTAAGGTTGATGTTCATTGCCCAGTCCTGCCAACGATATGGTTTTTCGATAGTAGGTTTGTATCGTTCGCCGGTAAGCCGGGCATTTATTTTCTGAAGTTGCTCGTTGTCGTCGAGAAATTTCAGGAACATAATCCAAGTGAGCATCGGCAGGCGGTCGGCATCGCCATTCATTCCTTTGTCCTTGCGCATAAGGTCGCGACAGGATTTGACAATGCTTGACAAACGCTGTGTTGGGGTTTCCTGTTTTGCTTCTTTCTTTATTTTTGTTGTCTTTGACATATCCTAAAATTTATGCAGCCTCTACATACAGCAGAATCTGTAAATTTTCTATCGCTTTTATAAACTCTTCAATTCCTCCAAACTCGTTAGCTATGTCCTTTGAATTTCCAATCTGTGAAATCGGCGGTGCCAAAACTATGTCGGGACGAATCTGGCTTAAACCGAAATCAATGTATTTTTCAATAATCATATCCAAGACCTCCCTTGCTTTCCAACTGTAATTAGAGAAAAAGTCTGGTTTGTTCTTTTTTAACAGGTCGGCTCTTTGCTTTCTTGTAATCGGTTTTAAATCGTAAGCCACGAAACAAATCAAGTCGAACAAATCACATTCCTTTTGTTTGGAAACCTCCATCAGTTGTTCAACGGAAACGCCTCTGTTTTCGAGTTCGGATAGAATTTTTTTGCGCCCTGTCAAATCGTTCCATTTCGTCCGGAAATCATTGATTGAAGTAAAAAGCGTTGTGATTTGCTCTTTGGCATATTGATTGAATTGAACCGTTCGCAATTTTCCATTTGCATCGCGTATTTGTACGGTTTCGACTGCTATTGAAACTGTAACGCCACTACTTAAATATAATTTTCTTCTTACAGGCTCTTGTTCCTGAAGTTCAATACCTCCGTCTGCATTTTTAAATTCAGGATGTTCTGTATCCTGTTCATCTTCGGGATATTCTGGTTGCCACTCGATTACATCAATAACATCGCCGTTATCATCCATTTCTTCTTCCGTAATTCGAGGAGGCATTCCATCAAAATCAGGGTCGGCAAACTGCCTCGTAGCACTGCCGGTATAATCCAAAATTGTGAAAAACAACTTTCCCTTGTCTTCTCTTACTCGCGTGCCTCTGCCGATAATCTGCTTAAATTCGGTCATCGAATTGACCATTCTAAAAATGACAATATTTTTGCAGGTCGGAATATCAACACCGGTACTCAACAGCTTTGAAGTAGTTACAATAACCGGTACATTTTCATCAATATCCATAAAACGACTTAGATATTCTTTGCCGGTTTCGCCTTCTTCCGAAACAATACGCACAGCATAATCAGGATATTGCTGTACCAAATCGCGATTCAAATTGCTGATTTCTTGCCGGAATTGGTCGGCATGTTCCTGGTCAACGCAAAAGACAATAGTTTTATCGGCTCTACCGTTATTTTGCATAAAATTAAAAAGATGTTTGGCAACCGTTTTCGTTCTTGGCAAGATGGATAAGATGCGTTCAAAATCATTTGTCGAATATGTTCCGCCGGGAATTGGTCGTCCATAATCGTCCAATTGTCCGGCTTCCGGTTCAAATCCGGTCGCATCAATATCCGTTATAACCCGATGGACAATATAAGGTGCCAAAAATCCATCGTCAATTCCCTGTTTCAGACTGTATTCATATAATGGATTCCCAAAGTATTTGTATGTATCAACATTGTCATCTCGCAGGGGCGTAGCGGTTAGTCCCAATTTAACAGCCGGGTTGAAATAATTGAGGATAGTCCGCCAGTTACTGTCATCGGAAGCGCTTCCGCGATGACATTCATCGACAACAATCAAATCGAAAAAATCTTTTGGCAAATTACGGAACGCACCCATTCTGCTACCATTTTCCGCTAACGATTGATAAGTAGAAAAATAGATTTCACGAGCCAAAGACAGTCCTTCTTCCGGCACTAAACAGCGGGCATCGCCGAAGATGGCAAAGTCTTTCGCGTGAGGGTCTGTTACCAAAACACTCCGGTCGGCGAGGAACAGTATTTTGGGACGACGGTATTCATTCTTCAAATTCCAACGATTATTCCAGAGTTTATAAATGATTTGAAACGCAACTGTTGTTTTGCCTGTGCCTGTTGCCAAAGTCAGTAAAGTTTGTTCTTTCCCTTCAAGAATAGCCTTGACCGCTGCATTAATTGCTAACTGCTGATAATAACGTATCTCTTTATGAAGTATGGGATAAAAGGGCTTCAAAAAAATTCCCCTGATTTCTTCTTTCACAGGCTCAACAGTATTTAATCTGCTCCATAGTTCGTTGGGGCTTGGATACTTTGAAATCATTCGCTCTTTGCCGTTGATAAAATCAAACTCAATAATATCTTGCCCGTTGGTCGCATAAGCAAATTTGAGTTTAAGCATTTGTGCGTATTCTTTTGCCTGCTGTAAACCATCGGAAGCGTTTTTATATTTGCTTTTGGCTTCGACAATGGCTATCGGAAAGTTTTGTGAATAGCGCAACAGGTAATCGCAACGTTTGGCTTTCTTGCGTTTAGCCTTTCGTCCGACAACAACAATCTTGCCGTCGGTAAACGTCCGCTGTTCCATAATTAAATCGTCCGTCCAACCGGCATTATTCAATTTAGGCAATACTTCTTTTCGGCAAGTATCGGCTTCACTGTCATGCATACTGATATGTATTATTTCTTTCGGCATATCTTCTTTGATTTCAGGATGCAAAGATACAATTTTATTCGTATTTATATATTGAAAAAACACGAATAAATACCAAATCGCTATCTTTGTTTTAATAATCAGTCCATGTACCTTGCAACGTTACCGACATGAGGGCGATTTGCCTTTTCTGAAATACGAGCAAAAAATCCATAACAAAGTCGTCAATATGTCGATACATGGAATTTTGTTTATAGTCATGGTGACTATTTGGAAAAAATCTTTGAGGAAAAGGACAAAAACATATTGTCCAATTGTTGAAAACACGCCTTTTGTCCTGCCTAACCGAAGCAAACCGCAGCCAAATGCTACCACCTTGTAGGGATTTGCTTTATTTCCCAAAATTTCGTATATACTTTTGTATTCGCATTGATTTTGATGCGCAACTTTAATACGAAAATAGATGTACGTTCACGATGATTGTTTTGCAACTTGGATGGAGAAACTCTCCAAAAAACTGAATGAGATTGGCAAAGACCTGAAATCGCTTATCAATACCAATGAGGTATTTGACAAGGACGAAAAACTATTGGATAATCAGGATTTGTGCCTTATGCTGCACATCAGTCCGCGTACCCTCCAGCGCTACCGGAGCGAGGGAAGTTTACCTTTTTTGAAGTACGGGCAAAAAATCTATTACAAAGCCGTGATCTGACCCCATAAAGTTGGACGGATTAATAAAAGATCAAGTGTATAGAGTTCGGTATTGTACCGGGCTCTTTCCTTTTAATTTAAGTTTGATTCTCTCGTTATTATAATACTCGAT
>JAIRNG010000027.1 GCA_031258135.1 Mediterranea sp. (in: CFB group bacteria) | reverse complement strand
TCATCTCGTCATAGCACTATGACAACCCCAACCTTTGAATTACTGATTCGCATTAATACATCTACTTAAGAATTTGTCTGAGATGAACATAAAAAACAAACAAACGGATGGAGGTTTTTTTAAGTAATACGCCGGGAAATACATATCTTTGCGGAAAAGGCGTCTGCATTATGATCCGTGTTTTTTTAACAGGCTATATGGGGGCAGGCAAAACCACCCTGGGAAAGGCTTTTGCCCGCGACCTGAACATATCGTTCATCGACCTTGACTGGTATATGGAAGAACGTTTCCATAAAACAGTGAGCGAACTGTTTGCCGGGAGGGGTGAAACCGGATTCCGGGAAATCGAAAGAAACATGCTCCGCGAAGTGGGAGAGATTGAGAATGTCGTGATCTCCACAGGAGGCGGCGCTCCCTGTTTTTTCGATAATATGGAGTATATGAACGAACAGGGAACCACCGTGTTTCTGAATGTCAGTCCGGAGGTTTTGCATAAACGCCTGACTGTGGCAACCCGGTCCCGCCCCGTCTTACAGGGAAAGACAAAGAAAGAATTATACGATTTTATTGTCGAGAAACTTGCAGAGCGAATGTCGTATTACTCCATGGCTCAATATACTTTTAACGCGAATGAACTGGATAACCGCCGGCAAATAAACGATTCGATAAAACGGTTGCGTGAACTGCTGGGCTTTTATAGCCAAAACGATTGAACTTGTTTATGTATTATATATGTAACTTTATTAACAAACTAAACACTTTATAATTATGACATTTATTGATTTGTGCAATGAGATTTTCCTGAAATCCGTTTTGGAATACCATCGGACCGACAACGTCGATGCGCCTGTAAACAATCCATACGAGGAAAAATCAATTGAATATTATTTGTATCTGAAAAATTGGATCGACACGGTTCAGTGGCATTATGAAGATATTATCCGCGACCCGGACATCAAACCGGAAGACGCCCTTGTCCTGAAACGTAAAATAGACAAGTCCAATCAGGATCGCACCGATTTAGTGGAGCTGATCGACAGTTATTTCCTGGACAGGAACAAAGACGTGCAGGCGGATCCCGACGCAACGATCAACACCGAAAGTCCGGCATGGGCGATAGACCGGCTTTCCATCCTGGTGCTTAAGCTATACCACATGCAGCAGGAAGCCGACCGCACCGATACCACCGAAGAACATCGCCGGCAGTGCCGCCAAAAGCTGAACATTCTCCTGGAACAAAAGAAAGACCTTTCGACCGCGATCAACCAACTGCTTTCCGACATCGCCGGCGGTAAGAAATACATGAAAGTCTACAAGCAGATGAAGATGTACAACGATCCGGCGCTCAACCCGATACTTTACGCCAGAAAATAATTCATGGCCAGAATTCTTGTCATCCGTTTTTCGGCAATAGGGGATGTCGCGATGGTCGTGCCCGTTATAAGTTCCCTGGCAGAGCAGTATCCGCAACACGAATTTGTTGTTCTCAGTCAGCAGTTCCTTCATCCGTTGTTCGGGCAAACTCCGCCGAACGTCATCTTTTACGGCGTGAAACCAACTGACTACAAGCGGATGAAGGACCTGACCCGACTCTACACCGAATTGCAATCCCTCAGATTCGATTATGTGGCCGACCTCCACAATGTGTTGAGAAGCAAATATCTCCGCCTTCGCTTCGCCCTGTCGGGAGCCTGTGTCAGGCATATAAAGAAAGGAAGAACAGGCAAGTGGCGGCGCGTCCGGCGTTGGTTTAAAGTGCGAAAGCCCCTGAAATCATCCTTCGAGCGCTATGCACAAGTCTTTTCGGCGTTAGGATTCCCTGTGCGACTGAATTTCACCTCCATCTACGGAACAGCCAAAGCTCCCTTTGCCGGGATCGAACGATTTGCCGGTGTGAAGGAAAAAGGCGTGAGATGGATTGGAATTGCACCTTTTGCCAAACATAAAGGTAAAATTTATCCTTTGGAACTCCAGGAAAAAGTTATCGCCCATTTTGCGGGGCGACCCCAATATAAAATCTTTCTTTTCGGCGGCGGGAAACAAGAAATAGCGATCTTCAACAGTTGGATCAGGAAATACGAAGGAGTTGTCTCCGCCGCAGGGCGATTGGACTTGCAAACCGAGTTAGCCCTGATCAGCCATCTCGACGTGATGCTGGCGATGGATTCCGCCAACATGCATTTTGCTTCCATTGTCGGCACGCCGACAATCTCCATCTGGGGCGCGACCCACCCTTACACCGGATTTATGGGATGGGAACAATCGATAAGCTATACCCTGCAAGTAGAAATGGATTGCCGTCCATGTTCCGTCTTCGGCCAGAAGCCATGCCGGAGGAAAAACTACGCTTGTCTCTACCGGATAACCCCGGAAGAGATCATCGGAAAGATAGAAACCGTATTGCATGCGCCATAATCGGGTTTTTTAGATCGTCATATTTAAAAACCAATTATTGGTTTCCAGAAATTCTTCATTTTCCGCTTATACCAGCCATGACATCCAAAAGGTAACTCCCCGTTATTCAACTTAAAACAATATGCCGGATATTTATCAAAAGAAAACCTGATAGCTTCCAACGGAGTGGGGTATTTAAATTCCGGCGCCTCCATCGCCCAGAATACATCTTCATTATAAAAGTGTGAACGGCGGGATAAATAATCATTTATTTTTCTTTTATACGCAAGAGTCGCCTGATAATGAGATTCTACTTTGCGTAAAGACAAACCGCCATTTCCTATCTTATCGTAAAAAGATTGTTTAGATGGTTTGCCTCTTGATTGTTTATGATAATGGACGAATCGCATAAACTCTTTTATAATGGGTAATTTATAAATAGGTTTTTTTAACCAGGGAGCCCCGACATAATCAAATCCCCTGTTACACCATTCCGAGAGTTCGTCTTTAAAAACATAAGCATCCAACTGATGGATAAGTATATATTGACAGGACAGGAAACGTTCATAAAATTCCGAAGAAAGCATTAACCTGTTATAACTATGGATTCCTTCGAAATAAGAATCATGAAAGGATGTAAAAGTCAATCCGGGGAAATCCTTTTTTAAAACAGGTAACTCCAGGCTTTCAGGCTTAATGACGGTAATCCTGAAATTTGAAAGAACGCAATAAACCTGTTTTAATGATTTTATCTCTATATCCGATAACTCAGCTTTGTATATCGGTATTACAACTATAACCTGCTGCATCATTTTGATAAATTTGTTTTTTTTCCATATAATCCTCCGAACGCCGGCAAATGTATAGAATAAAAACGGGTCTTCCGCACAGGAGAATAAAAAAAGTGAATTTATCGGCAAGGTCAGCAGGAAACCGGTTTTTTTTAATTATATTTACACCGCTAAATTATACGCTGTCATGGATACTGATTCTATTCATAAAATTATTGTTTTACGTTTCAGAAGAGTGGGAGATGCTGTGATTTCATCGTCACTTTGTTCTTCTTTGCGGAAAACTTTTCCCGAAGCGGAAATTGATTATGTCCTCAATGCCGAAATAGCGCCGCTTTTCGAAAATCATCCCGATATAGACCGGATTATCTCCTTTGAAAACATGGAAATGAAAGATCGGAAAGCATACCTGAAAAAAGTATGCCGGATCATGCAGACCGGAAAATACGACATGATTATAGATACCCGTACAACGGTCAAAACGCTTTGGTTTTCGTTGTTTTCACTGTCAAGTCCGTACCGGATCGGCAGAAAAAAACTCTACAACTGTTTTATTCACAATTTTCGCCCCGATACGGTGATTGATGATGACGGAGCAGGGCGACTTTTGCAATTGTTATCTCCTTTGGAAAAGGATTTTCAAGTGCAATACGACCGGAATTTCAAAGTGTATGTGACTTCCGACGAAAAAAAATCTTTTCGCCGGCAAATGCAAGCCAAAGGAATTGATTTTTCAAAGCCGGTAATGGTTTGCGCCGTTACCGCCCGTTTGACGTACAAAGTTTGGAAAATGGAATATATGAAGGAATTATTGCAACGGATTATTGATCATTACGACGTTCAGCTTATTTTCAATTACGGAGGGGCGGAAGAAGAAAATGCAGCCATCCGGTTACAACAGGCAATGGGTAATCCTGTTGAAGTCTTTACCAATATCCAGGCCGGAAACCTGAGAGAATTGGCGGCCATGATAGCCAATTCGGATTTCTTTTTCGGCAATGAAGGAGGTCCCCGGCATATTTCGCAGGCTTTGGATATTCCTTCTTTTGCAATTTATCCGCCGGGAATCAGTAAAAAGATATGGTTGCCCAATGCCTGCAACCGTTTTCAGGGAATAGAACCCGGAGACGTTTCGGGCGAAGCAAAGAATGAAAAATTATCTTATCAGGAAAAATTTGAATTTATAACCGTAGATGAAGTATGGAGTAAATTGCAACCGATGCTTGCTATTTTTTTAAATTGAAAATGAAAATCCCTACGGAGGCTGACAGCCTGGAACACGTGTTATACGGATATGCACGCCAACTATATTCAACACATGCGCGGGAAAAAGCATCGTTGCCTCTTTACGTCAAAGAATATGTATCGCCGGCTCAACTAATCCTCCGAACGCCGACAAATGTATAGAATAAAAACAGTCTTCCGCACCGGGGAATAAAAAATGTGAATCTATCGGCAAGGTCAGCAGGAAACCGGTTTTTTAACTATATTTGTTCCGCTGAATTATACGCTGTCATGGATCCCTGCGTATTTATATCACATTTATAGAGTATGTTATCAATTATTTGTTGTTCTGTCGATCCGAAGGCTGCCGCCCTTCTGAGGCGGAATATTGAATCGACTATCGGCGAGACACCCTTTGAGTTTATTGCCTTCGACAACCGGAATGTAAATCAGGGCATTTCCGGCGTATATAACTCCTGTGCGCAGAAAGCCGGGTATGATCATCTTTGCTTTGTGCATGAAGATGTATGCTTCAATACATTTGACTGGGGGAAATTAATTATCCGGCAGCTTGAAAGGGAAAATTGCGGCACGATAGGTTTTGCCGGAAGTATTGTGAAACTCCGGAGGCTGACAGCCTGGAACACGTGTTATACGGATATGCGCGCCAACTATATTCAACACATGCGCGGGAAAAAGCATCATCATAAAATTAATCCCGGTCATATAGATTTTACTCCCGTAGTAACTTTAGATGGACTTTGCCTGTTTGTCCGCCGCAACGTATGGGAAAGTACCAAGTTTGATGAGCAGTCATTCCCCCGTTTTCATTGTTATGACATAGATTTTACACTCGCTGTGGCAAGTCAATATCAGAATTACGTATGTAATACTGTTGTCGTCGAGCACTTCTCTGAGGGTTCATTCTCAAACGAATGGTTAGAGGCTTTAAAAAAACTACATGAAAAATGGAACGATAAGTTGCCTCTTTATGTCAAAGAATATGTATCGCCGGCTCAACTTATGCGATATGACCGGTTAGGTGAAGCTACATTTATAAAATTACTTTTCCAGAAAGGACTGTTTTCCGAATGTGGATTTCAGGATGTTCTTGCTTATTCTTATAAATACCCTCAATATGCAGATTCATGGCTGCTATATTTAAAGTATGCGAAGTACAGGCTCCGCTACTTACTCGCACAAGATAAAGATCATTCAAACTCACATAAGCATTGACCAACCCAACGCGTAGACATTTACGATTTGACGATTGAAATTACTGAAAGGCTAAACGCAGATTATAAAAATAAAAATCTGCGTTTAGCCTTTCAATTTATCTTATCTGCCGTTATGTCATCCTTCGTAGAAAATCCTGTCAGACACCCGTTAAAAACCTGCCACTATTCGCTTCGTCTCTCATAATCGCTGTTTGGCACGCCATTTGTGATGAAACAGTCATCAGGTTGTTATCAACCCTTATAATATAATACGTAGAAATTAAAACGATAAAAACATAAAAAGTTATGGGAAAAATAATTGGTATTGACTTAGGAACCACAAACTCTTGTGTTTCCGTATTTGAAGGTAATGAGCCGGTAGTCATCGCAAACAGCGAAGGCAGGCGCACCACCCCCTCCATTGTTGCGTTTATAGATGGCGGCGAGCGTAAAGTGGGCGATCCCGCAAAGCGTCAGGCGATCACTAACCCGAAGAGAACCGTCTACTCCATCAAGCGTTTCATGGGAGAAAACTGGAATCAGGTGCAAAAAGAAGTGGCGCGCGTTTCTTACAAAGTGGCGAATGAAAACGGCATGCCGCGCGTGGATATCGACGGACGCCTGTACACTCCACAGGAAATCTCGGCCATGATCCTTCAGAAAATGAAGAAAACAGCCGAAGACTATCTGGGTCAGGACGTAACCGAAGCGGTTATTACCGTTCCCGCCTACTTCTCCGACTCCCAACGTCAGGCGACAAAAGAAGCCGGACAGATTGCAGGCCTTGAAGTAAAACGTATCGTGAACGAACCTACCGCCGCAGCCCTGGCCTATGGCATCGACAAAGCCCACAAAGACATGAAGATCGCCGTATTCGACCTGGGCGGAGGTACATTCGACATCTCCATCCTGGAATTTGGCGGCGGCGTATTCGAAGTGCTTTCCACCAACGGTGACACCCACCTGGGCGGCGATGACTTCGACCAGGTGATCATCAACTGGCTGGCCGACGAATTTAAGAACGATGAAGGCGCCGACCTGACCAAAGACCCGATGGCCCTGCAACGGTTGAAAGAAGCCGCCGAAAAAGCGAAGATCGAACTCTCTTCCACCACAAGTACGGAGATCAACCTGCCATATATCATGCCGGTGGACGGCATGCCCAAGCACCTGGTAAAAACATTGACCCGCGCTAAGTTCGAATCACTGGCCCACAGCCTGATCCAAGCCTGTCTGGAACCCTGCAAGAAAGCCATGAGCGATGCCGGTCTGAGTAATCCGGATATTGACGAAGTCATCCTTGTAGGCGGTTCTTCACGCATCCCCGCCGTACAGAAACTAGTGGAAGACTTCTTCGGTAAAACACCTTCAAAAGGCGTAAACCCCGATGAAGTGGTAGCCGTAGGCGCCGCCGTACAAGGCGCGGTACTGACAGACGAAATCAAAGGAGTGGTACTGCTCGACGTTACCCCCCTGTCAATGGGTATCGAAACACTGGGCGGCGTGATGACCAGACTGATCGATGCCAACACCACAATCCCCGCGAAAAAGAGCGAGACATTCTCTACCGCTGCGGATAACCAGACCGAGGTAACGATCCATGTGCTGCAAGGCGAACGTCCGATGGCGTCACAAAACAAATCAATCGGCCAGTTCAACCTGACGGGTATTGCTCCGGCCCGCCGCGGCATACCCCAGATCGAAGTAACATTCGATATCGACGCTAACGGTATCCTGAAAGTATCCGCCAAAGACAAAGCTACCGGTAAGGAACAAGCCATCCGTATCGAAGCCTCCAGCGGATTGAGCAAGGAAGAGATCGAAAAGATGAAAGCGGAAGCGGAAGCCAATGCTGAAGCCGATAAGAAAGAACGTGAAAAGATCGACAAGCTGAATCAGGCTGACAGCTTGATCTTCCAGACCGAAAAACAATTGGAAGAACTGGGAGATAAATTGCCGGCCGACAAGAAAGCCCCGATCGAAGCCGCCCTGACCAAACTGAAAGAAGCGCACAAAGCACAAGACCTGGCAACGATTGATTCCGCAATGGCCGAACTGAACGCCACATTCCAGGCGGCAAGCGCTGAAATGTACGCTCAACAGGGCGCACAAGGCGGAACTGCCCCCAACGCCGGCCAAACCGGAGAATCATCATCTAACAATGGCGATAATATTCAGGACGCGGATTTTGAGGAGGTGAAGTAGGGCAGAATTTATTAATTAAAATATAAGGAAAAGCGTGTGATTCGGAGGGATTATACGCTTTTTTAATTGATTTAGTTATACTTCATTTATTGCTATTTTTAAAGTTTTCTTATATCGAACTCACGTTAATATAAAGTTAGTATAAAGTAATTCAGATCCTGATTCCGAGTTTAATGATATTTAAAAACATCTCAAAAGGTTGTAAAAGTATAACCTTTTTGGGTTGTTTTTGTATCTTTGTATTGTTTGTTGATAAATATAAATCCGTATGAAGTGTCATTTCCTGATTTAGGTTGACTGTTCGTCCGTCTTATCGCGTAGAAGAGTTGACTCGGGTTTATACTTATAACTACTATTTGTTGACTTCGGTTTATTATGCCTGATATTTGTTGACTTGTCGAGACTTATCCCTGTCAGGGGTTGACTGGAGGGCGTAGCCCGGAAAGAGTCCCCTGACAGTCCGGCAAAGGTAAACCCTTTTCAGTGATATCCAAGCCCTGCGGTCGACTTTTTATAGCGTTAATCCGATAGCTTGTCCATCGCTTGGCTATTTCTCCGCAGCAGCCGGCAGCCTGGGCCGGTGTCATCATATCAATACTCATATGCGGCCTCTCATTATTATAGAGTTTACCGCCGCACTTACCGCCGCACTTACTTCTTCTATGTTGTGAAAGACAGCATCTTTGAGCAGTTCATTCTTCATCGTGTTATTGATGCGTTCCGCCTGGGCATTCCCCTTCGGATCCCCGCTCTCCGTCATACTGATGCGTATCCCATACTGCTTCAAAACAGATACATACTCCCGACTCGCATACTGACAATCTCTGTCCGAGTGATGGATCAGATGGACCTGCTCCTCTCCTTCAATACGCGTTAAAGCCTTTCTGAGAGATTCCATCGGAGAGGTTGTTTTAAGTGTGGAACTAACACTCCAGCCGACAATCTCTTCCGTGTAGGCATCCAATAGCAGCGACAGATAGCAGAAGACATAAGTGTATTCGTCCGGCCACAGGGTAATATAGGTTATATCGCTTACCCATAACCGGTTGGGAGCAGCAGGGATAAAGTCCCTTATGATGTTCGGATAGACCGGCAGACCGTGGGTGGAGTCCGTTGTCCGGGGCTTTCTCACCCTTGACCTGACCTTGAGGCCATGCCTGTCAACGATATCCTCAAAGCGGTCGCGCCCTACAGGATTGTTATTTCCAAAAGCTTTCCGGTACATGTACCAAAGCTTCATACCACCTATGCCGGGATCCTTCTTCCGTATTCCACGGATGTACTGTAACACGAACTCCTCCTGGGAAGCTTTAAGGAGAGCCGCATCCTCATCATATTTATAATAAGCCTGCTTCGTTACGCCAAACAGCCTGCAAAGAACGGCTACCGGATACTTCCGGGCGTCCTTTGCATGCAGGTTCTCTACCGCTTGGCGACGGCTTTTTTTCGTATGGATATCTTGAATCCGGACTCCGCAACACGGATCATCTCATCGTACGCATCCGCACGTAACTGCTCGTAGGTAAGCTGAACCTGCAAACGGGCAACCTCCGCCCGAAGGACATTGACCTCCTGAACCTGAGGGTCGACAGGAGCCGGCCGGCTTTTCGCCTTTGATGTTGATGTTGGCTTTGACATGGGAACGGATTTTGTTTCATTTTCCGATGCAAAGATAGCAATCCATCCGGACACCGTAGAAGCATTTACAGGCAAAATACGAGATATACGCCTTTCACCATATCCTCACTCATAATGTAAGCGAATTACTTCTTCAAAATACTGACTTTGTTTCTTTGTGTGTAAATACATTGTTTACTCGTTTAGGAGTCAACTTTTTTTGGGGTAAGACAGTTGCTTGCATTATTTAGATTGATTAATGTTTTTTTTGCGGAAATAATTTTCCCCGTTGGATAATTATGCTTTAATTTGCGATTATGAATACATAACTATCTAAAATACACACGAATGAAAGGTTTATTAAAGAATTTAGGACTGCTACTCATTTTGGTCGGTGCAATAACACTGATTGCCAGCGCCCTCACCGGTAATGTGAATAATAACGCGATTCTGGGTGGTTCGTTTGCCGCAATAGTTATTGGTTTGATTTCTTATATTGTTATCAATAAAAGAATTGCCGACTAAACGTTCTCCCTGGGGAACATTCACGAGACGAAAAAGAAGGGGGCTCCGCGAGAGCCCCCCTTCTTTTTCGTCTCGGCCGCATCGTTTATACGGCCTCCTGATTTGTATGTCAACCCTGGTTCGCTTCCGGACTGATAAGTTTATAGCCTTTTCCGTGGATATTGATGATCTCAATGGCCGGATCCGTTTTCAGGTGCTTACGCAGTTTAGTGATATATACATCCATACTCCGTGCATTGAAATAATTATCCTCAATCCAGATGGTTTTCAAAGCAAAGTCGCGTTGCAGGATTTCATTTGCATGACTGCAAAGTAAAGCCAGTAGCTCAGATTCTTTAGTCGTCAGTTTAGTGTTTTTGCCATCGATAGAAAGAATCTGTTTCTGGGTATCGAACGCAAACTTACCGATTCTGTAAATACTGTTTTCCTTGTTTTTTCTTCCTCTCGTACGTCTGAGGATCGCTTCGATTCTGAACGTCAACTCTTCCATGCTGAATGGTTTGGTAATATAATCGTCGGCTCCGATTCTGAAGCCTCCAAGTATATCGTCCTTCAGTGTTTTTGCAGTCAGAAAGATGATAGGGATATCGGCATTCACCGCACGCACTTCCTGCGCCAACGTAAACCCGTCTTTTCTGGGCATCATGACGTCAAACAGGCACAAATCATATTTATTCTTCAGGAACGCTTTAAACCCGGCCTCACCATCCGGATAAAGTTCCGCGGAATATCCTTTGGCCTGTAAATATTCCCTTAAAAGCATGCCGAGATTCTCATCATCCTCGCACATCAAAATACGCATTTTTTCTTCCATATATTTAATTTTTTAATAAAGGTAATGCAATTATAAATTTTGTTCCCACATTCAGGTCACTCTCCACGCGGATCGTTCCTTTATGATCATGAATAATCTTTCTCACGTAAGCCAGGCCCAATCCGAATCCTTTCACATCGTGCAGGTTGCCGGTATGTACCCGGTAGAATCTATCAAATATCTTCCTCAGGTTTTCCTTTTTAATACCTATTCCGTTATCCTGTATGGATATCATCAGCTTATCCGGTTCGTTCCATGTTTTGAGATCGAGCGTCAGGTCTTCTTCCGGTTTCTTATATTTCACCGCGTTATCCATTAAGTTGAATATCACATTGGTAATATGCATCTCATCGGCGAAGATAATCGAGTCGGCGGCATCCAGACTGGAAGTTATCTTCCCGCTGTACCGTTCGACCTTCAGGGTGAAGGTATTGATCACACCTGTGATCATCTCATTGGCATCTATTTCCTTCATCTTCAGAATAGCCCTTTGCTTATCGAACATGGACATCTGAAGCACCTTCTCCACCTGGAAGCGCAAACGTTTCGTTTCATCGTTTATCACTCCTGAGATATGCTGGAACATCTGAGGCGATTTCCCGACAGCAGGGTCTTTCAGCATCTGTGCAGCCAGCGATATGGTCGAGATCGGCGTTTTAAACTCATGCGTCATATTGTTGATGAAATCATTCTTCATTTCCGTTAATTTCTTCTGGCGGAAGATGATGTAAACCGTAAAAATGAACGTGATGAGCAATACGAAAGTAAACACCATGGAAGGTATCATAAAACTCACCGAGTCAAAGATAAAATCCCTTTTCGCAGGGAAGTGTACCTTCATCATGCTCATTCGCGCAGGCGGATCGTTCTGGAAAAGGATCTGACTGTAAGAGCTTTCGCTTCCTTTGTCTTCGTAATCCGAGCAACGATATACCTCATGCCCGTTCTTATTTATAACCGTAAAATGATACGGTATGTTTATTCCGTTATTAATAAACTCCGACTTGAGGTGATTGTCTAATTTCCTGAAATCGATTCGTTCTTCAAGCGGTTTGTCGCTTGCACGGTAAAGGATCTGCCAAACGACTTCATCAAGCAAGGAGCGTTGGTATTGAAAGCGGTTCTTTATCGCTTCCGTCAGGTTTTTTGAGGTTTGCGGAATGGTATTCTTTCCGGTTATCTTCACCTGAGGCAACGTAGAAGGCCTGTTTGATATCGTCTTCAGTTCAAACGTGGCGATTGATCCGTTAGGAGTAACCGAATACCGTTGGGTTTGCTGAATGATATCTCCCGTAGCCGGCGACCGCGTCAATGCTTTGGCCTCCGTTTCATTCACATCATTAATAAGCCATTGTCTTGTTTCTTCAAGCTCCATGTACTTCGACACCTGATACAGGCTTCGTTGCACCGAATCATCAAATTGCTCGTTGCGCATCTTCACCATTTCCTCAATGTAGCTCACCTGCAAATAGAGTAAGCTGAGGAATGAAAGACCCATAACTATGCTTAAGATCCAAATCGTTGACTTTTTCATACTGGCAAAATTAACACTTCCTAATTAACATTCCTAACCTGTTAACCTGATTTAACCGGGATTCCCTTTAATTAACCGAAAGCGTAATTCACACTCTGTTTTTTTTGTAAATATAACAATAAAGCGCCATTTCGTTTGCAATTTTAATAAAAAATCAACTGTTTCCTTCAGAAAAGCCCGGTTTATCACCTGTGGAAGTATGCCGCCCGGAAAACAAGGCAAAGGCGCCATCTATTGCAGACAACGCCTTTACTTTGCTAAAATGCGGCCTGTTATTCTTCCGTTTGTTTGGTCTCAAATTCTTTGATCAATTTGTCTTGAATATCGGTCGGCACAAGTTCGTAACTTGCGAATTTCATAATGAACGATGCGCGTCCGCCGGTCAATGAGCTAAGCGCAGTTGAATAGGAAGACATTTCTTTCAGCGGAACTTTAGCCGCCAACTTTTCAAATCCTTTTTCGCTACTCATGCCCATAATCATGGCGCGGCGTCCCTGAAGGTCGCCCATCACATCCCCCATCTTGTCGGATGGGACAAACACTTCAACGTCATATATAGGTTCCAGTATCTTAGGCCCGGCGTTTTTAAACGCTTCGCTGAACGCATTACGTCCGGCAAGCATAAACGAAATTTCGTTGGAATCGACCGGATGCATCTTACCATCATAAATAATAACCCGCACATCCCGCGCATAAGACCCTGTCAGCGGCCCTTGCTCCATACGGGCCATCACCCCTTTCAGAATAGCCGGCAAGAAGCGGGTGTCAATAGAACCCCCGACGATACTGTTTATAAATACAAGTTTGCCGCCCCAATCCAATGTTATCTCCTCCGTACCTTTTACATTGATCTTAAATTCCTGTCCATTGAACTTGTAGGTGTCAGGAACAGGCATTCCTTCTTTGTACGGTTCGACAATAAGATGTACTTCGCCAAACTGTCCGGCGCCGCCCGACTGCTTCTTATGACGATAGTCGGCGCGGGCGGCCCTGGTAATGGTTTCACGATAAGGAATACGCGGTTCTTCAAATTTCACCGGCAACTTTTCGTTGGTCTCAAGACGCCATTTCAATGTACGCAAATGAAATTCTCCCTGTCCGTGTACAAGCGTCTGACGCAGTTCTTTCGACTGTTCGATGACCCATGTCGGGTCTTCTTCGTGCATACGGTTCAGGAAGATCATCATCTTTTCCACATCCGCTTCATTTTCGGGCTTGATAGCGCGTGAATATCTTGAATTGGGATACCTGATGAAATCGAACTTGTAATCACACTCTTTTCCATTCAATGTATTTCCGGTCTTCACATCTTTGAGCTTTACCGCCGCACCGATATCTCCGGCTTCCAGACGTTCTGTCTTCGTGCGGTTTCCACCCGCTACAACATAAAGCTGCGCCATGCGTTCTTTTGATCCGCGGTCGATGTTCAGCAGGTCATCGCCTTCTTTCACGACGCCGCTCATCACTTTGAAGTATGAAACTTCACCGATATGCGGTTCAACGCTTGTTTTGAAGAAATAGAGTGAAGCAGGCCCTTCAGGATCGGGAGCGACCTCTTTTCCCGCAGTATTTACCGCTTTAGGCATATCCGATACGAAGGGCACCACATTACCCAGAAATTCCATCAGACGGCGTACTCCCATATCTTTTCCCGCACATACGCAGAACACCGGGAACATGCCACGTGAGATCAGTCCTTTGCGAATACCTTCGCGCATTTCGTCTTCGCTTAACGAATCCTGTTCAAAGAATTTTTCCATCAGCGCTTCATCGTTCTCGGCCGCCGCCTCCACCAGCGCTTTGTGCATCTCCATGGCTTTATCCATCTCTCCGGCGGGAATATCTTCGATAATCGGAGCGCCGCCTTCGGGCTTCCATGAGTATTTTTTCATCAGCAACACATCAATCAATGCGTTGAAATCCGGCCCGGTCTTAACGGGATACTGGATAGGAATGACTTTGGAGCCATACGCTTCTTTCAACTGTTCCAGAATATTATCATAATCACATTTATCGTTATCAAGCTGATTGACTAAGAAAATAACCGGTTTACCCAGTTTCTCCGTATACCGGAAGTGGTTTTGCGTACCAACCTCTATGCCGTATTGACCATTGAGAAGAATAATTCCCGTGTCGGTTACATTTAAGGCTGTTACTGTGCCTCCTATAAAGTCGTCCGATCCCGGACAATCTATCACATTCAGCTTTTTGTTGTTCCATTCCACATGAAGAACGGTCGAGAAGACGGAGTATCCATACTCCTGCTCCACAGGGAAATAATCACTTACCGTATTTTTAGCGGCAATTGTTCCGCGACGTTTTATAACACTACTCTCGAAGAGCATAGCTTCCACGAGAGTAGTTTTCCCAGAGCCTGAACCGCCCAACAGGGCAATGTTCTTGATTTCATTCGTTTGATATACTTTCATCATATTTAGGTTTTAAATGAGACAATCGGTATGTTTTCGCATACTCTATTTTTAAGTGGTCGCAAATTATACATTAGTACATACAAAAACAATGAACATAACCATGTTACAAAACATGTTTTTCATTTACGGCCGGACAATTTGCAATCGGACGATTGAAATTACCTACTAACCTGAGTTCAATCCCAGTTAATGAAAAGCCTGTTATTTCCATAACTCAACGTAATAATTCCATAACTCAACGTAATAATCTCATAATACGTTGTATTATAAAAATAAGACAATAGTAAATCGTCTGATCGTAAATGGTCTGATTTCTTTATCTTTGTTTCCTGTAACTTCTTTTTTGCCATGGCCGGTATTTACATACATGTTCCGTTTTGCAAGACGAGATGCGTCTATTGCGACTTTTATTCCACGACCCGGTCTGAGCTGAAAGGCCGGTATATCCGCGCCTTGTGCCGGGAGCTGGAAATGCGGAAAGATTATCCGGGTGGAGAAGCTGTGGAGACGATCTATTTCGGCGGAGGCACCCCTTCGCTGCTTGAGCCGTGCGACTTCGGGCAGGTGTTCGATACGATCCGCCGGACGTACGGCATGGAGCAGGTCAGAGAAATTACCCTTGAAGCCAATCCGGACGACCTGACCCCGGAATATTTGCAAGCCCTTTCCCGCCTTCCTTTTAACCGGATCAGCATAGGCGTACAAACGTTCAATGACGGGATACTCCGGTTGCTCAGGCGCCGCCATTCTTCACGGCAAGCTGTCCGGGCCGTAAGAGACGCCCGCTCGGCCGGTTTCGATAACATCAGCATCGACCTTATTTACGGGTTGCCCGGTGAGACTCCGGACGATTGGAGCCATGACCTCTCCCAGGCCATAGCGCTTCGGGCGGAACATGTATCGGCCTACCACCTGACGTATGAAGCAGGTACTCCTTTATATTATATGTTGCAGGAAAAACGGATAAAGGAAGTCGATGAAGACCGCAGCCTGCTCTTCTTCTCCGAGTTGACACGGCAATTATCAGCCGCCGGATATGAGCGGTATGAGATCTCCAACTTTTGCCTGCCCGGCAAACGCTCCCTGCATAACTCTTCGTACTGGAGCGGTGCACACTATCTGGGATGCGGGCCGTCCGCCCATTCCTTTAACGGTGAATCGAGGGAGTGGAACGTCTCGTCTCTCGACCTGTATATAAAAGGTATAGAGAAAGGAGAACGCAACTACGGGATGGAACGGCTTGACAACCCCACCCGTTATAATGACCTGATCGTTACCGCCCTGCGAACGGCATGGGGACTTTCGCTGGCGCAGCTGGAAAAAGAGTTCGGACAGGCGTATCTGAACCATGCTTTACGGAACGCCCGGAAGTATCTGGACAACGGAGAGCTGGTCATAGAAAAAGACCGCCTCCGGCTTACGCCGGAAGGGGTCTTCATATCCGATGGTATAATGCGTGATCTCCTTTGGACGGATTAGTTCATGCTCTTGAACTCAATCTCGTCCAGACGCTCCTGCAGGTCAAAGTCGGCGATCAGTTTCTTTATTTCTTCATCACGCATACAGCGGTATATCATGGATGTATCCAGCTCGCAAGCTTTTTCCAGACTTGTCACCGCCTCCATTTTATGATCCAGGCGCGAACTCACAATGGCATTCAGATAAAGCGTTAACACATTCTGCGGCAGACGTTTCAATAGAGCGTACGCTTGTTGGTTATACCCCTGGCATGCCAGACTGAGGGCCATATTGTAATCGTTGTAATCGCCCAGCGCCTTTATGGCGCCCGGATAGTCGCGATTGACCAGCAATTCAAATCCTTCGCGATAGGCGAGGTCTACAGCATTTTGTTGCAGCAGCGTGCTATCCGCCAGTTCTTCCAACGAGGAGATCAAATAGCTTAGCGTATCTGTCTGGGGTAACGTATAGCCTGAATTGTCTATCGCGTCGATGCGCCCTTTCAGATGAATCCGCAGGGCTTTCATGCCCGGCTCTACCGGATATTCCTGCGAATAGAGATAAGTAAAATCCTGCGGCTCGTTCAGGGTAATGCTATATTTCACGTTTTCCAGGTAGGTATAAGGTACTTCCTGCTGGAATACCTGGTTACGCAAGCTGTCTTTCATTTCGTTCATCACGATATCATCAAAGAAGTAACGGTGTCCGGCTATCTCTATTGAATCCAGCTCTGTTACGGCGTAGTTTTGTACTTCCGTCTGGCGTGTGCCCGAAAAGAACAGGTCCCTGTATTTCCTGGGCACCGACTTTGCTACGATTTCACGGTTTATCTTGAAGTAAGGGTCTCTTTTAACGCGCCTTTTGAATTTCTTAAGATAAGCTTCGGAGGTACCCACCGTATCCTGCTTTTGTGTCATTTTCACGATGGCCGCCCAATTGCCTTCCCGTTGATAGTTATGGTATAGATTCCTGTACCTCATCTCACGGCGCGAGTTAAAGAAGTTATAGCGGGCTTGTGTTTTGTCGCGCCATTTCCAATAATCGATCACCCTGTCGCGTTCTTTTGTATAGAGTCCCCAGTATAGTTCCTGCCGGAGGCGCATGTCTCCCCTGATTCCCTGCTTGTCTAAGAATGCCTTGTCATAATCTTCTTCCGGAATAATGGTTCCCAGGTATGCATCATAATTCTGATAATCCTGTTTCTGTTTCTCTATAAAGTTTCTGCCCAGCAGCACTACATGCTCGAGCATGACAGTCGTATCCCTATACATCAATTCGGGCATCAGTTGCATCCGGAAATCATGTGAGATCAGTTCCTTGGGTACATGGATAACAAAATTGATATTCACGTGTCCTTCGCGTACAGACGTAAAACGGATCTTGGAGGCGACGGTCACACCGGAAAGATTATATACTTTGTTCGTATCCAACCGTGTCGTATCTCCTATCCCGTCGGCTTCCTGGGTTACTTCCTGATGAGTGCTGTACGTCACCTGTTCGCTCAGTGTCGCTCCTCCCATTTCGTTTGCCCGGTCGGCAGGATAGGTGATATTCACCCTTTTATATTGCATAAACAAGTGTTCTGTCATCATAACCGGACGTTGCGTGTGGCAAGAGTAAGCAATAACCGGCAGGATAGCTGTTATTGCAACTGATTTCAGAAATAGTTTTATCTGTCCCTTCATCTTCTTTCTGGTTAAAATAAATACACTATGTTAACTCCGATTTTACCCGGTACGATGAAAAATCCTTTCTGGTAAGCGATTTTCCTGCCTTCATCCGATCCCTGATAGATGGTATGGTCGATATATAAGTTGGCAACGCCGGCTTCGACTTCGATATTCCACCGTTTGGCTATAGGGAAAGAATATCCTCCGGAAATTCCACCGCCATAACCCCAACCTCTGTAACGGTGATTATGACTGAAATAGTCGATATTACCACCCACTAATCCGGTAAAGTTATGAACTTCCGCAACGGCATTTACGCCAACGAACCATCCGCGCGAATAGCTGTCGATAAACCAATAGCGCACACCCGGCATGATCGTTGCATACTGGTAGGGTTTACCCATTAATTTCCACGGATTGACTTTCACCGGTAAATGCAGACTCCATTGATTGTGCACCACTACGGATGCCTCTACATTGAGCGTAGTTGTGAGCAATCCCAAAGCGTCTACCTTAAACGCATAGAACTGAGCGCTCGCCTTACTGCCGGAAATGAATAAAAACACAATTAGAAACACCCGCCTGTATAGTTGCGGGTTACACGATAATCTGTTCATTTTGTTACTCTTTTTAACGTCTTTGCCGGCCCTTCTTCTTGCAAAGATCATAGAAACCCTCTTCTTCGATTAAATAACGAAAGCTGCACCGGTTAGCAATTTGACAGCCTCGTCTCAAACCACTTCATTTAACAGGGGGCTAAAATAATAATTATATTGTTAACCAGCATCATAATAGCGGACATATTCTTAATATTTTGCTAAAGCGACAGGTTGAAACGCAGATTAACGCAGATTAACGCAGATTTCCGCAGATTTTTCAGTCTTATAATTAATCTGCGGAAATCTGCATTTCAACCTGCTACGTTAATCTGCATTTCAACTCCTCGAAGTAGGTGTCGAGCAATTCTTTGGCGGCAACAAAAGAGGTCAGGCCATCATTGAGCACCAGGCGTTCTTTCTCCTGCAGCAGGGCTTTTATTTTTTCGTTCGTATAGAAGTTGTCTTTCAACTTCTCGTTGATGCTTTCGTACATCCAATATTTGCTTTGCTCGTTGCGGCGGTATTCAAAATAGCCGTTGGCTTTGACAAAGTCAATGTACTTGTCTATCATATCCCAGATTGCTTTCACTCCGATGTTATAGAAACCGGAATAGGTAAGCACCTGCGGCGTCCATCCCGAATCGGGGGCAGGGAACAGGTGCAGGGCGTTGCGGAATTGCGTGGCCGCCAGCTTGGCTTTATCGACATTGCTTCCGTCGGCTTTGTTGATCACGATGCCGTCCGCCATTTCCATGATGCCCCGTTTGATGCCCTGCAGTTCATCGCCGGTACCGGCAAGCTGTATCAACAGGAAGAAGTCCACCATGGAATGAACGGCGGTCTCGCTCTGTCCCACCCCTACGGTTTCGACGAATATCTTATCGAATCCGGCGGCTTCGCACAGGATGATCGTTTCGCGCGTTTTGCGGGCTACCCCGCCCAACGAACCGGCGGATGGGCTGGGACGGATAAAGGAACCGGGATGTACCGAGAGTTTCTCCATACGGGTCTTGTCGCCCAGGATGCTCCCCTTGCTCCGCTCGCTGCTCGGGTCGATGGCCAGCACGGCAAGTTTGCCGCCCCGTTCCAGCACATGGAGTCCGAAAACGTCGATGGAAGTACTCTTTCCGGCGCCGGGAACGCCGCTGATCCCCACACGGACGGACTTGCCGGAAGAGGGCAGGCATTTCTCTATCACCTCCTGGGCGACGGCCTGATGTTCAGGCTTAACGCTCTCCACCAGGGTTACGGCCCGGCTTAATATCGTGATACTGCCCTTAAGGATGCCCTCTACAAAATCGCTGACGGAAAGCTCACGCTTCTTTACCTTGCGCTGCTTGAGGTAAGGGTTCACGGACGAGGGCTGCTCAATGCCTTTATTGACAACCAGTCCTTTGTATTCTTCATTGTTTTCGGGATGCTCGGGCATGTATTTACGATTAAAATGTTGCGTGCAAAAATAGCCCTTTTAAATAGAAAAATCGCCTTACGGCGGGGTTATTTTCAACATCCGGCTTCATTTTAATCCGGATCGAGCCTTCGGAAGAATCTATTGACGGCACCATTCCCGATGCACCTTTTGTCGTTCTTTTTCAATAAAAGCCACACCTAAGGAATGACGCTTCCTACCCCCATCAGGATAGCTTCTGTTAGGGGGTACCCACAGTCCGTCACTGTGCCACCCGCAGTGACGGACTGTGGGTACCGGAGTGTCGGACTGTGGGTACCGGAGTGTCGGACTTTGGGTGCGACCCTTTTGGAGCTTCAATATGATGTTAGTAATTATTGAATAATAACCTCGCCGTTCCCAACAGTCAACCTGACCGACGGCGCGTGCGAGGAGTACTCGGGTGCATAGGCGGACTGGATCGTGGCCGGTCCGCTCCCGTAGGTTCCGGTACGGTTCACACGGTAGCTGTGTTCGAGTACATAGACTCCTTTGCCCAATGCGTCGAAGTAGAAATGGGTAGAGGCGTCTTTCACGGCCACGTAATAGCCGGTTCCTGCTCCCCATGTATAGCCGGAAAGGGCGTTGAGCGGCTCGAGACAGGCGGCATGCCGGTCTTTCAACTGCACGAAATCCATTGCCCGGTCGAGCCTGATGGTTATGCGGGACACGACTTTGTCTCCGACCTTCAGGGCGGTGGCGGAAACAATGGGCGACAGTTCTTTCCGGTCGCCCGCGATACGTTCGACATACAGTTTCCTGTCGATATGCAACCCTTCGCCATAAGATGCAATCTTATCCGGTTCTTCTTCGTACGCGGCATAGACAGCTCCCCAGGCCATTCCCGCATCACGCTTTTCGACGACGGCTTTCCGGACTTCCGGCGACGTATACTTACCGGTAAGGGTTTCCTTGACATAAGCCATACCCGGGGATGCCGCAGACAAGGTTTCCATGGTCTTACCGCCCAGTGTGATGCGTACATCGCCCAGGTTTCCGGTCGGGTCGGCGCCGCGACACAGCAACGCATAAACGGCGTCGGCCGTCGCCACGGGTGAATTCCATTGCCGGGTCTGCTTCTCCCTGAGCAGCCACAGCTTCATTTCTTCCACCGCAGCGGAATGATTGCCTGTCCCGTCGAACGCTTCCATGACCGTAACGTGGGCCGGCACTTTCAGCCCCGCCCAGGAACAGGGATTTTCGTTAAAGGCAAAGAACATGCCTTGCTCATCGGTTTGCGTAGCGTATTCTTCCAGGGAAGCGACAAAAGCCAGGGCGTCGCCGGCGCGGCCCGATCTTTGCAGGATCACGGCGGCAAGCGCCTTTCCGGTCAGGCTCAGGGTGGCGATGGACGCTTTCATTTCGGTCAGGAAGTAACGGTATGCCGCTTGGTTCGCTTCCGGGACCGGCTCGCCGGAAAGCACCAGGATATAAAGGTATTGCAAGGCGGCGGCAGAGACGCCTCGCACTTGCGTTCCCTTCTGTCCGGCTTTGCGGAGGGTCGCATACTCTTCCAGGGCTTCCTGATGAAGATAGGTGAGCGTACGGCGGTACATGGCTTCCGCACCGGGGCCGGGGGAGTGTCCGGTCAATGCTTTCAGGCGCACGAGCAACCGCATGATATACGTCGTGACGTGACGGCTGGCCGGCATACCCTTATACCATGTCCATGCGCCGGTAGACAACTGAAGGCCTTTCAACCTGTCCAACGCAGTCATCGTATGGTTCCGTACGTGGTTCACGTCGAACAGGGTTGCCATACGTTCTTTCCGCTCTTGTCCGGTAACGGCTTCCATCACCCAGGGGGACTCTTCCAGAAGGATGTTCTTCACCTCCTGATTCTTTTGCAGGTCGCTCAGGAAGGTCTCTTTTGTCCCTTCCTGCATCTTCCAGGCATCGAATACGGCTTTCAGGCGGGGCCGGCTGTTCATGATCCAGGCAGCCAACGCATGGGCATAGTAAGCTGTCGCCAGGGAAACGGCATCGTCGTCGCCGGATAAGCTCAACGAAGGAAGCGCCTGCAAGGCATACCACGCAGGGTTGCCGGAAAATTCAACGGTCAGGCTGCGGCCGGTAGCCGTGGCGCTGTTGTTGTTAAACAGGCGGGCCAACGAAAATTCACGGGTACGGTTGCCGCGTACCGGCATGGGTACGGTCTCGATCACCCTTTCCTTACGGCTCAATACAGGGAGCAGATGTTGCTCTCCGTCACTGAAACTTCCGCCTTCGGCAACGAGACGGCAACCCAACAGGCCGTGCTCATCCGTTGCCGTAAACATGAAGTCCACCCCTGCGGCCTTGCCTGCCTCAACCGTAAATTCCCGCTTCTGCGTGGCCACGACCTTTTCCGTCAACGGGTCGAACAGCGTAAGGACAACGTGACCCGACAGGACACGACCGGTCAGGTTGGCCACAGACGCCGCTATCGACGTATGGTCTCCCACCCTGGCAAAACGCGGCAGGTTAGGGGTCAACATAAACTCCTTGTCCGTCACCGCCCCGCCGGTCAGCATACCGGTCAGCATGCCTTTGGTATGGGCATATCCGTTGAAGCTCCAACGGGTAAGGCTTTCAGGCACGGTAAAGGCAATCACCGCCTCGCCGTTTTCACCGGTGCGAAGCTGAGGGTAGAAGAAAGCCGTCTCTGCAAAGTTGACCCGCAGGCTCTCCGCAGCGTCCTGCTCCACCGCACCGTCTGCATGCGACGACTGGCGGGTTGCATATCCAACCCTTACAACTTCAGATCCGGCAGCAACATTCCGCTTCGTCATAACGCCTCCCACATGCGATGCGACAGGCTCTTCCATCGACATCAAACCGTTATGCAGGCTTGTTCCCACAGGCGCCATCCGGAAAGAATCATAGGCCAGAGCCGGATAGTTCAATGCCTTCCGGTCGAACCCGAAACCGTAATAGTTCTTATCCGTCAGATAGACCCGCCACGCGGTCGAAGGCAGATAGAGCGGGTAAACGACACGCAACGCCTGCGGACGTTTCCATATCCGGTCTAATGAAGCGTCGTACATCGTTGCCAACAATTCCGCATCGGCGAACGACCCGTCAGGGTTCCTGACCGTCAGCTTCCACTCTTCCTGCTGCCCGGGACGGAGCTTGTCGCGGAACACGCTCCATGAAAGTTTCAACTCTTTCTCCGGCAGGCGCTTACGAAGCGAAACATCCTGCGTACAGGCTTGTCCGTTCTTTACATAACAGAAAGAGATACTCACCCCGTCTTTATACTCCGGCGCGTAGGGATAAACAAAACGCATAACGGTGTCGGACAGGTGCAGGGACCGGCTCTCAATCCTCCTGTTCCCCGAAAACACATCCATAAGCACATACGCATCCTTTTCCGACGTTCCGAAAACGAATTCCCCCGGATGGGAAGCATCGAAATCCAGGTTCACCGGATAGTACCACAATCCGACACCCTCCACAGGACGTTTATCATGAATGGAGAACAGAAGGGTTTCCGTTTCATAACCCGCTTCACGGCCTTGCCCGTCCCTTGCGGTAAGAACAAGTTTATAGATGCCGGCCGGCAGAGATTTCCATCCGGGAAGCAACGTTTCCACGTTAGAAGTAAATGTTCCGGTACAGGCAGGGTCTTGGGCAAGTGTTTTGGCAGCATGGCCGGTGAAACGGTAAAGCCGGTATTCGCCTTCCACCGTTACGGGCTTGTGGCTGAGGTTCGTAGCCGTGAACGTCACCTTTATATCTTCCTCTTTATTGATGCGTTCCGGCACATCCGCCGCTAACAACAAAGAACGTTCGCCAACCGGCAATGCCGTACTCGAAGTCAGGGTTTCGCCGGCCACGCCGGTCACCGTGACCGAAACCGTGAAGAGATAATAACCGCAGCTGGAATCGGACTTGTCGCCCGGTCGCAGCACAACGGGCAACGTAAACCCGCCGGCATCATCCAATGAAGCCTCGCCCGAATCAATGATAACGTCCGGACCGGAATACCGTTCCCACCAACCACAGAGCCTGCGGGT
>JAIRNG010000138.1 GCA_031258135.1 Mediterranea sp. (in: CFB group bacteria) | reverse complement strand
TGTTTGCTCTCCCACACAAACGGAACTCAAACCTTCCGATTTGAGCAATACTGCACGACAACGCATGCGGAAACAATGGCTCTCGCCGTTGCGGAAACCAAAACATAGTTCGGACCGATCGGATTCTGTCAATCGTAATATCTTGATTCGCATTCGCATCTATATTTTGTATACGGCGAAGATACGACAGTTTTATTATATGTGAAATAATTATGAACATTTACTTATAATATAGTTCCTCAATAATGCCAGTCAGTAGTGTTTGGGGCTTCCCAAGGGCTTGGGAAGCTCCAAACACACCCATTTTGCCTTCCCCAAGAGCTTGGGAAGCTCCAAACATACCCATTTTGCCCTGTCCAAGTAATTGTAAAGCTACAAACACTACTGATTCGCATTAATAATTACAACCAATCGAGATTTGCAGGAGACTGCGGTGATTAAACTCAAAATCATTTGTTTTCCGGTAGCTGAACGAACCTTTAACATATACGTTAGCCTTGTCTTCTTCCCTGATTTTCTGAGAATAAGTTATGTTTCCCTCCAGAAAATAAAAATCGGAGACCAGGTAATTCAAGTCATTATGTTCCAATACGGTAACCATATCATAACCCGCATAATTTCCCGTATAGGAATAAATGCCCGAAAGGTTTTGATTATACCCCGCTTCGAGGCCAAGCAGCAACCTGCGCGACAATTTATCCGAGCAAAAAGCCAGCGCTTTGCCATTGACAGAGAACAGTAGATTTTCAGCGTCTTTTACGGAGTAAGGCAACAGATATGCATCGTTCTTTTTCAGATAACGCACGCCGGCACCTGTTTTCCATTTATATTCTTTGCCACGGTTGGCCGTCAACGTGTAATCAATCGATGCCGTTTCGGTTTGGTAAGTAGAGCGAACATAACGATGCAAAACCTGCCAGCCCTGATTGGTTGTATTCCGTTTCACATATTGAATACCGTCGATTCCGGCATGGGTATAAACCGCCTGCAGATGATGCGAAAATATATTTCCCGACAAACCCAGCAATGCCCTGATATTCCATTCTTTCTCTCTGGCTGTTCCGAACTTTTCGGGAGTAGTGAACGAAAATTCCGCCTGTTCCACTCTGAAGGAATATCCACCCGAAAGCAGGAGATTGATAGCAGGCTTCCGGTAATTGTATTGCAGGTTTCCACCCACCTTGTCACCCACATAATTGACGACTTTTCCCGTTCCGATATTTTCTATTGCCGTACCCAAACCATACAGTTCGTAATAGGTTTGGTAATCGCTCACATTGACTAACGAGGGGGATGAATTCTCCTTCAGGTTGCAATATTCAAGATTCAAACCGATGCGATGAGCCGTTGCCGGAGAAAAAACAATACCGGGTTTCAACTCGAGGGAATAAAAATGGTTCAACGTACGGGGATCACGTTGCTTCGCCGCTTGAGCAACCTTATATATGCCGTCTAATCCTACCGATATGGAGTTGCTCAGCGAAAGAGCTGCTTTAAACTGCATGTTGTAGAATTGGTTATTCCAATTGCTTGCATTCAGGTCGGCGGTATAGTATGGCATCCCCCGATACGGGTCGATGATAGAAGAGTTGAAATTGGCTTCCCGGATATTTTCTTTCCGGTATTCGAAATTTCCCCAAACATATAATTTTTTGAGCGCTATACCGCCTTCGGCGGAAAAATACAATTCATTTCCTTCTTGTCCCTGTTGTGGACGATGAAATTTCCCACCATACGAGTGGTATGATACATCGAATATACTGTATTGTATCGGATTATCCAATAAGATTCCCCCTGCATTGGACGATCGGCTCCAAAGATTCTCGGTTTTCATTCGTTCAAACGCCGCCGGAGAATTTGCGCTTTCCTGCGCCTGTGTTGTGTATGTCACAATTCCTGCGACTATCGACAGGCAGGCTATATTTTTGTAATATCTGTTATTATTCATATTCTGCTTGAAATTAGTGTTCTGATAATGTATGATTCCAGCGCGGCATTTTTGAACCGTAGCGGCGGAATTGCGGAACGAGATTACGGTCGAAGTCCTCCGTACTATTGTTCGTATCTTGCAAGACAGGCGTTTCATCCGGATTTTGCCCGATACACTTACGGGCAACACTTTGCCCCACATAAGTATTTCCCACGGTAGTAATGCCTGCGTCCAGAATAGCGGGCATCCGTTTATATTGCGCATAGGCGTCATTATGTACCGCTTCAACGCCATCCAGAACGTATGCAATCGGAATTTTTCCATAAACAGTAGAACCGCTTGCCAGATTTTTTGTTTGCAGCTCCGGATTGTTTACCGGATCGTAAGTCTCTCCTTCCGGAACGCGAAATATAACATAAGCGCCCCCGAAAACCGAGGTCAGATATTGCGGAACGCTGCCCTTAATCGCTTTCCCGTTGTAAAAAACATGCAACATGTCATCAGCCGGTTGATCGGGGAAATTGGCATTGTCCATATTAAATTCAAAATCGGAGGAATAACAATTTACCGGCGAATTAGGGTTATAAATAGCTAATTGCTGGTTTGCCGCAAATTGTGAAATTACAAACGATTCACCCGGTTCCAAAGGATAGTCTGTTCCATTTCCGGGGACTTTCCATATACGCTCGGCATAGACGTATTTATTGCCGTCAGCTTCGGGCCAGATGGGAAGTGCTGCCGTAGCGGCCGGCGGAAAAAGATTGGCAAAATATAATCCGTCTAAATATATCACGTCCAACGAATTGTTATATATCTCGTAAAACTGGTCGCGGAACCAATTTGTATTGGAAAGCGTTTTCGAACCGCAATAATATATTTCTTTGAAAACCAGTGGTTTTACGTTTACGCCATCTGCCGAAATCAGAATGTCTTCCCCATCTGTCAGCAGGGCTTTTTTCTCAAGTGATCCGCTCATTAAAAATGCTTCGCCTGAAGCGTTTTCCGCCCGTCCCGAAATCAGTACGTCGTATATTCCGGGAATCAGGCTATCAATAGCCAAATTGCGAACAAAAGGTCTTTCGGTAACAATGCCCTCATCGTAATTATTCAGGGTAACTTTCAAGTTAGAGAAATCCTCCAGGTCCGGAATCAGTAAATCGGTTTTAAGATTGATCGTAATGTATTCAACCTTGTTCGTATCCGCCGCATCTTCAAAAGCGTTGCAGGCACATATCAGCAGCGCTGTAAAGAATAAAAATGTTATTTTACTATATCTTGTATTCATATCTAAATCTGTTTATTTAAAATGTAGCGACCAATTCTGCTCCAAACGTAAACAAGCTTTCGTTTCCCATACGATAGGAACCGGGCGTCCGCTTCGACTCTGAAATGGGATAACTGCGGAACATATTGTTTGCAAAGAACGAAAGACGCGCCTGTTTTCCGATTTCTTTTGTTATGTTAATATTGAAGCAAAAGACAGGTGAACTTGTTTCTTTAATCGTCAACTTATCGTTTGTATTCATTAATAAGGATTTAAACTCGTTTTCGTTGATTTTCGCCGGATCGAAAGGATAGACTTTGCCATCGTTAACCGAAATGTATTTCTCCGGCATTGCCGTATTGCCAATATCGTACCAATCCGAGTTCAACCAAATCGTTTGTCCGGTAAGCGTAACCACAAAACCCAATTCGGGAATGTTATGCGTAATTCTTGCCGCTGTGCTGAGACGCTCATAACTGTGTTTATACAACCCCTCTTCATACAATGCTACATGCGTCCTACTTGTCAATGAGAGTTCGCCCGGATCGTAGAAATAATATCCCTTGTCGTAACTTTTTGTCTGCATCCACGCGCCATTAACGGAGAAAGCGGTACGTATTGCATGGAAACGTCCCAAATCCAGGTCAAATTCCAATCCGTCGGTGTGTACTGCAAGGTTGTTGGTTGGCATATAATAAGCCGATAAAACAGGGGCTGTTTCCGCCAACTTGAAATGATCGCCTTCGCGTTCATACGATTTGTAGGTAAACGGACTAAAAGCAGAAGGTGTATGACCAAGTGAATAACCATTATTCAAACGATCGCTGAAGGCCGTTACATTCAATTTCGCTTGGCCGATGTTCAGGTCAAAACCAATTTCGACCCGTTTGTTCTTAGCTATTTCCAGGTTTTTATTCTGTGTTTCCAAGACGCGGGTAGTCGTCATAAACACGCGATCGTCGGCAGGAATAGTTTCATTGGTCAGCTCATTGATATTAATGTATTCAAAATAAGCCTTTTCCGGATACAGGTAAAGCAATGTAGGCGCTTTAGCTGTAATTCCGTATCCGCCTCTTAATACGAATAGATAGGGAATCACATCGAAAGAAACATTCAGACGTGGTGAAAACGCTCCTTTTACAACGGAAACATAATCGTATCGCAGGCCGGCTTGTATTTTCAGTTGCCGGTTGCCAACATTGAGCGTAAAATTGTCTTCGGCAAAAAGTCCGGTTTGCCTGATTGCCGGAATGTCGCTGTATTTCCGCGGGCGGAAAGTGGCGTTTTGTGCCGACAAGTTCCTGTAAGGCGGAGTTGTCGGGTCGAAAGTCTTTCCTGCTCCGAAGTTTTTGTCTAATTTGAAATCGGCTCCCAACAAGAAACGGTTGCTTACAATCCCTGTTTTCTTGAAAAAGTTGAATACGCCTTTTGCAAAAAGATTAAATTCCCGCCCTTCGATAGTGTACTGTCCGAAATAGGCAGCAGGGAGGTAGATGGCGTAATGGGTGGCATCGGAGGAAGGAATGGTAATTGCTTTCCCGTTTTCGTCATTGACAGACATATTGGGTTTGTTCGACAAGACAGCTCCGTTGGTTGTCGTCATAGAATACGGCGCGTTTGCCGACGAATAATTTTCTTGCGAATAACTGTCTTTTGCTATGAATCCTGAGGAAAGCGTATAATTAAAATTCTTAAGTATCCCGCTGTTTTTCGGAACAAATGCTCCGGTTGTATTGAATCTTAGTCCGCGTTCTTCTCCGTTGCTCGCCCGCCGGTATAACAGATCGTCGGGATTTTCGTTCTGCTTGTCTCTCCCATAAATCAGGTCGAGAGAGGTTTTTGTTCTCCCTTGATTATCAAGCAGAAGATTAGAATAGGTTAGTTTACCTGTCGAACGTTGGTAATATCGATACGACGACACCGGATCCTTGGTGTTGTGCGCGTAATTGAAACCTACATTCAGTATTCCTTTTTTCTTTCCGAGCGAAAATCCTTTTCCGGCAGAGGCTTCATATACGTTCCGGTTGGCGCGTACCGCTACCGATAAAGGCTCTATACCCGATTTGGACGTAATCAACACAACGCCGGCGGTAACATCTCCATATTCGGCCGAAGGTATGCCATTGATTACCTCTATCGACTCTATATTATCCATTGATATGGCACGAATGTCGGTCCCTCCGGCAGGAGACGCTCCATTGGTCAATGCCACGGCGCTTCCTGCAACGGTAGGACTCATTGCTTGCAGGTTAGCATTGTTGGAGAGCGGCATTCCGTCCGATACGATAGATACACCCAAGGCATTCATATTGTTTTCGTTAGCTGTCCTGATATTAATCTGGCTTACGTTGTTCAGGTTACGCTCTTGAATCAGTCCGCCGGGCAACAGCGACAATACATCAGCTAAACTGTTGGATTGCAAATGTTCCATCGCCTTTCTTGAAACGTGTGAAGCGGTCGATTGTCCGGACTTCTTTCGTTCAGCCGTCACTACTATTACTTCCAACCGGAAATTATCATCTCGCAGCACAAACGGTAAATCAAGATCTTTTGTTACCTCAATAGACCTATCAATCGTTTCTTTTCCTAAGAATTTGACCATTATCGTAGCTTTTCCTTCGGGTACATGTTGAAAAGCAAACCGTCCATCCGCATCTGTATAAACAACCATAGAGTAATCGCCCAGCGAAACCGTTGCTGATACGAGTGGTGTGTGTGTCCCATCGTCTTCCAGCTCATACACCGTTCCCGATACGTTGTGCCCGTTTTGTGCATAAACCACCGATGAACATGCAAAAAAAGCACATAGCAAAAACATCTGGAAACCCGTCTTCCGGTATTGCAGCTTCTTTTTTCTTATCTTATTCATTCTTTTTTATTTTTAGTTAATTATATTCGTTTACTAATCGCGTATGTTATTAATCCAAAACCTAAATTCAATAATCCCAGCAACGTTTCTTTCGTTTCATTGAGAAAGGCAAAAACAATCATCCAAAGGGATGCCAGAATAAAGATAATCTGGAAAAGTGGAAACAAGGGCGTACGAAAAGTGTATCCCTGCTTATTCTTGTATCGTAAAACAAATACGCCGGCGACAACCAGTAGGGAAGAAATACTCAACAAAACACCGCAATAAATCATGATTTGTTCGAAGGTGCCCGTTATAATTAAGAAAGCACTTATGATTCCTTGCAAAACCAATGCTCTTACCGGAACGCTGTTCTCCTTTTGTTGAAAAAAGCTCCATAATCTGTATTCCGAAGCGATACTTGCCGTTACTCTGGAACCTATCCATACCATCGCGCTGATCCCCGATATTAATAACAAGGATATTGCTCCGCCGAATACCGGCGCTACGCTTTCGCCTAATATATGTTCCATGGTTATTGCCCCGACATTCAAGCGTCCTGTCAATGCGGAAACAGGAACATGCTTCAAAAAAACATATTGCAACAAGGTATAAAAAACGGTAACGATCACCGTACCTCCGATCAGTGCAACAGGCAAGGCCTTAACCGGATTCTTAAATTCTTCGGTGATGTAAGCTGCGGCATTCCATCCCGAATAAGAATAGGAAACATAAATCAAACTCACGGCAAATGCGGTTGATATAAGTTCCGTACAATAGTCCTGTCCGAGACTGATAGGGCTTCCGCCATTAGAAGGCATGAAGATTCCAATGCACAACATGGATACAATTAATGCGATCTTGAATAATGTAAAAATATTCTGAAACCCGGAACTGACTTTCAGGTTTCTGCAATGGAAGCATGTAACGACAATAAGCAATGCTATGGCAATGACCTTAGGATAAGACGTATGCAAAGGGAAATACGCTGTAAAAGCGATGACGCCAAGTGCAATAGGCGCCGCAAAACCAACTGTCAACGAAATCCATCCGGAAAGATACCCTATTACCGGACAATAGATATGAGAAAGAAAGGTATATTCCCCACCGGATTTCCGGATGAAAGTCCCTACCTCAGTATAACTGAACGCTCCCGATAAAGCCAGTATGCCACCAAAGACCCATAAGGTCAATATCACCGCCGTATTGTTTAGCTTTTCCAGTTGAAAGCCGAGCGTAGTAAAAACACCGGTTCCTATCATGTTGGCCACAACAATGGAAATACCTGTAAAAACGCCTATTTTACTGTTTGATTGTCTTTTTTTATTAAACAATTTCATTTATTTAAATCCTTAAGCAGTTTATACGCCTGTACTGTACTGTCTACATTCAAATAAGCGGGCCTGATTTTCCTGTATTGTTCCAATACGTGGCTTGCCCTGTGATATAGAATGGAATCTACTGCAGCGGTCGGTTCCATATCTTTGGGGTAGGCATACACGAAATAGCCCTTATTCTTGGAATAGACCGGTATCTGGAAAAAATTTCTTTCTACAAACTGACCGGTGCTATCATTGGTTCGAAACGCCTTAACAAAAAAATCAACGGCATGATCCGGATAGCCAAACAAATAACCGTATCCCCGAAGACGTTCGTAACGGCCGGAATATTCAATTGTATTTACCACTACAGCAGGATCGGTTCCAGGGACGAAACCAAACTGTCCGAAGAAATTCTCTTTTGCCTTTAAAAGGCTGTCCAAGGCACTGATACGTACTACATTAAGTTGAATGTTACGTCTATTTCTCCATGGAGATTCATACGGTATCATCACGAACTTAATATCCGGAAGCCGGATGTCGTTTACCGCTTTCTGAACAATCCGGATCCTATCCAGATATGCTCCGTGTTTCTCCCTGCTTAGAATTTCGCCGTTTACGCTTGAAAAAGTGTCGGAGTTGGCAATCGGGAAAGATAAATCAATCAACGAACTCATAGGTTTTATGGTTCCTAACAACGTATATAAGGCTTCGTGATCGAGGCCATATTGAAGGATCGAGTCGATCAAAACACACGAATAACTGTCGGTTACCGGTACAGTATAAACATCTTTGTATATATGCCTTGTACGGCAAGCAATCAGGACGAAAACTAAGGAGATAATAATAAAAACACGTTTCATAATGCCAGCATTCTTTATATGCACAAAGAACCGGACAATAATTTATTTTTTAAATACCATTTTTGAGGTATTTTTTTGTTTTTTATCGCAATTTATAGGTAAGAAGTATGCGGGAGGTCCATATTATTACCACTCTTTAATATCCCTGAAATCCGGGTATCAAAAGATTATGAATGTCGGAATAGAAAAGAAAGGACTATCCATATCCATAAAAGAACGGGCAGAAAACTGCTTTCCGGCCGGCTTATCCTGCGAATCTTTAATGAATAATCCGCCTCAGCATTTCTCAATCAGCACGGTTGCGTATGCAGAGATGCCTTCTTCCCTGCCGGTGAATCCGAGTTTCTCTGTGGTGGTCGCCTTGATGGACACATCGTCCTCATTCACTCCCATCAGTCGGGCAAGGGTTACCTGCATCGCGGGTATGTGGGTTTTCAGTTTGGGACGTTCGGCAACGATGGTGGCATCAACATTTCCCACCGTATAGCCCTTTCCGGCAATGAGTTGCACGGTTTTCCGGAGCAGTATCTTGCTGTCTACATTCTTATATTCGCCGGCTGTATCGGGAAAATGATATCCGATGTCACGCATGTTGGCCGCTCCCAACAGCGCATCGCAAATGGCATGTATCAGTACATCTGCGTCGGAGTGCCCCAACAGCCCTTTTTCGTGTTCCAGACGGATACCACCGAGCCACAATTCCCGCCCTTCGACCAACCGGTGAACATCAAAACCGAATCCTACTCTTATCTTCATGCTATGAATGAATTGTTGTTGCTTACCGGATATGAAAATCAAGTAATTTCTCCTGTTCCAGATATCCCTCCAGATGCTGACCCGGAGAAACGGGGCCTACACCGGCAGGAGTCCCCGTAAACAACAGATCGCCAATCTTCAATGTAACGAACCGGCTGACGTATGCAATAATATCATCTATCTGGAAACGCATATCGGCGGTATTGCCCCGCTGTACTTCTTTTCCGTCAATCTTCAGATGGAACTCCAGGCTTTCCTTACCGGAGAACCGGTCGACCGGCACAAATGTACCGATGGCAGCCGAACTGTCAAAGCCTTTACATAACTCCCAGGGATTGCCGGCTTCGCGGAACCTGCGCTGCAAATCACGGGCTGTAAAGTCTATCCCCACCGTTACCGCGTCATAATAACGATAGGCAAAACGCGATGCAATGTTCTTTCCCAACCGGCAAAT
This sequence comes from Mediterranea sp. (in: CFB group bacteria), assembly GCA_031258135.1. Classification (GTDB taxonomy): domain Bacteria; phylum Bacteroidota; class Bacteroidia; order Bacteroidales; family Bacteroidaceae; genus Bacteroides. Next base: position 4,438 of record JAIRNG010000138.1, on the reverse strand, counting down.
ACGCGCCACCAACTCCGTCTCATAATGAATCTCATCCGAGAAATCCGGGATAAAAAACGGTTTACCATCTTTCAGTATGGCAGAATCCGGCTTCATGAAGATAACAGGATCTTCGCCGACAACAGTATGTCCCAACTCTTTATTGTGCCGGGCATAATTCATTCCTACAGCAATAATCTTCATTATTCAAATTCGTTAAAGTTCAACCGGTTAAACATAACCGCCAGGTGGGCATAGAGCGACGTATTCTGAACGACAATGTTCCTGGGTACACGTATCCTGAAGGGGGTAAAGTTCCAGACGGCTTTTATTCCGCCGCCAACCATGGTATTGGTAATTTGCTGCGCAATTTCGATCGGAACGGTCAATACTCCGATATTCACATCATATACCGCCATCTTCTGCAGGAATTCATCGGAATGGAAGATCGGAATACCGTTAATACTTGTCCCGACTTTCTGCGGGTTAACATCAAAAGCCGCCACAATCTCCAACCCAAAATGGCTAAGACCGGAGTCGCTCAACAGCGCCCCGCCCAAACTACCTACCCCGAAAAGAAAAGCCCGGTGTACATTAGTGAACCCCAAGAAGTCTTCCAACACATCAATCAACGTATCGACATCATACCCAACGCGTGTCCGCCCGGAAATATTCACATAAGAAAGGTCTTTCGCGATTTGCGAAGCATCCATGTTAATCTCCTTCGATATCTGAGTGGAAGAGACAAATTGCTCTCCTTTTTGCTTTCGCAATTTTACATTAGAGAGATACCAGGGAAGCCGGCGCAGGGTCGGTTCCGGTACTTTTATCCTATCCTTATGACGTTTCAGGGTATCCATAGCTATTATTTCTTCTTCTCTAACGTTCTATCTCCGACAAAAATACATTTTCTAACAGGAAAAGCCTTACTGTTTTCCCAGAAGTTTTAACAAAGGCAGGGATACGGTAACACCAACAGCGTTGGATTTAACATGCTCAAACCCGACAAAGATACCTATCCGATAGAAGTCGGACCACCCGATGGAATAGCCTGCTTCCCAATAGGGAGACCTATTGGGAACGAGCAGCGAACGTATGTGTAACGCTTCATCGTAACGCTTCTTTTTGAGGAAAGGCAGGTGTTTCAGCAACAGGTAGGGGGTATACCAGGCGATGTTGGCCTGTGCCCAGCGGGTATTGACCGAATACGCATAATTATCCGGCAAAGCAAATCCCCGTTTAAGCGAATGTTCCGTAACAGGAATACGGGTCGCGGCAAAATGTTTATAATCCGGGAACTGCATATTGTCGGCATCCCAGAAGGCGCCTCCATTTGCAAACCAATGGATGCGATTGAACAGCCCGAACTCTATTTCCTGTTCAACGGAAAGTTCCGTGCGATGGAATGTTGGCGACAGCGTCTCAGCGCCACCATGCGAAAACGCTCTTTCATACCTCGCCGTAAAGGTAGGATAGGCTGAAGGAAGATAGTTTTTACGTCCCTGGTACATCCGATAATAATGCATCGGCGTATATTGCAAGGCAACGGATGCTTTCATCAGTTCGCTCTGCTGCAGACGGGGCGCATCCGGATGGCGGGGCACGTTTGGATTGACACGCTTCCTGAATACGGCTACCTCTACCACATTCTCCAGGGCTTTTCTTTTTTGCCAGGTAAATCCGGCGGACAACAACAGGCTGTTGGTTATCTCGATTTCATTATCAATGGAAAGGAAACGCTTGTCATAGAACTTCATATCGTTGCGGGCAAAGAGCAAAGAAGACAGGCCATTGATGATCCGGCTCTCTCCACATTCTCCATTAAAGTCAGCCGACAGGACGCCGCCGCTCAATGATAATTTCCCCAACCGGCGGGGCGCATAATCCAAAACCAGTGTGCCCATCCCCAACCATTCTTTACGGGCCGTAGTATAATAAGCCTCAGGAGTGAGACTTAACTTCGTTTGCCGGTTCAACTGTATGCCGGCCGTCAGCTTAAGCCCGACCCAATAACCATCAACAACGTTGTATTCCGGTATGCAGGAACCCAGACTACCCAATGTAATCCATGTTTTATCTTGCTTGCTTTTGAATGTCCTGCCCAACAGAAGCGTCTGCACAACTACATCGGAAACCTTTTCTTTCCTGACGTTCCCGCCTAACGAATCATTCAACGGTTTTAGTTTCTCTTTATACGCATAGCTCTCTACTTCCTCCGGCTTTAAGGGCACGCTACGGACGGTAGCCCAATAAACCGAATCACGCTTATCGGCAAGAGAATCTTTTTTAAGGTCGTAATTCCACGGTCTGCGTTCATATTTATGTTTGGAACGGGTGGTATCCGCCTCTTCCACAGCCTTATCCACCAGCTTGGAAAGTTTATAGGCGTCACGGGTCGTAAAATTTTCTTTCCGGCTTAATGCATCGATTTGCCGTCGGAGCTTCAGTTGCTTTCTTGTCGGTTCCGGCGACACGTTCACAGAAGTATCGGCTGTATCTGCCGGCCGGATGTTCTTCCCGGGAACATAAGCGGTCTCATCAATCCCGACATGGGTATAGTGAATGGCCGAAAGGTAAGAAGCTTCCGCTTCGATTCCCATCATGTCGATGTTGGCTTGCAACGTTGTAGAGGTGTTCAGGAACACAGAAGGCCTGACCTCTTTACAGGTTACTTTTACTGTTGCATCGAATCCCGAATAGCTCATCCTGACATCTACGGCCGAAAGACACCACAAATCCTCGATAATATAGAGATAACCGGATATTAATTCGGGGTTTTCTTTCTTGGGAATCACCCGTATCCTGTTCACCAAATGTTCTCCCTCTATATAAGAACCCTCCAGTTTGAACCGGTAATACGAGAAAGCCCCCGGACTCAATGGAGAGACTTTGCCGAAAAGAGCAGGCTGGTAAAGATTGACGTTTACCGTTTCCAGGGCGATCTGCATTCCGTCAGGAAAAGAGTTGGTATAGGCTTTCACCTCATTGTTCCATGTGTTGGGAGCGGTAAAGGTCACCCGCCGTTGCTCTTCCAGCACGAACAGCCGGCCAATGTATTTCTTAGCCTCTTCCCTGGCGCTTTTAGTGATCCTGAAAAGGGCGGGCACACGATTGAGTTTACCCGTACCTTTCAGATAGGCGCCGGCGGTGTAATTCCTGACGAACGAACGGTAATACGGGGCATACGCAATGGCTTGACGCATCACGGAGTATGCAGGGTCTTCATTATTTTTTGTAATACTCACTTCACGCAACTGATAGATACGCTCGCTCAATACAATATTTATTTCCATATCCTTAGCCATGTCGATAGGAACAAGCCGGCGCATATATCCCAAAGAGGATACTTCACACGTATATTCGCCAGGCTCCAATGTGGCATGGAAATAGCCCTTATCATCGGCTGTAAAACCGGCGCTGATTTCATGTATATAAAGCGTGGCATAGGGTACAGGATCACCATCCTGCGCCGTTACTCTTCCCTTAAACACTTGTGAAAGAGCAGGCAGAGAGACAAGACTGACTCCTATCAATATAACTTTGAATCGCATATTATATGTTATATAATTCTCAATCAGACGACTAAAATAATCAAAAATTGCGGAAGTAAGAACTAAATGTTATTTTTGACCTCAAATAAGTACTCAAACAAAATCACCTAATATAAAAAAAAGCATGAAGAAGAATAATGACCGGAAGAACAGGCTGAACATCGTTTACTCCACAAATCCCGATTATAACTACGAAAGAGAATATGACGAAGAACAGGAAACACCGGAGCCTTCGAAACAGAACCTGCGTGTAAAGATAGACCGCAAGAACCGGGGCGGGAAAGTGGTTACCCTGATCACGGGATTTGTCGGCACGGAAGATGACCTGAAAGACTTGGGTAAATTTCTGAAGGCCAAATGCGGAGCAGGAGGAGCAGCCAAAGACGGAGAAATCATTATTCAAGGCGACTTCAAACAAAAAGTCCTGGAATTGCTACAAAAAGAAGGATACGTCAAAACCAAACCTGCAGGTTAAACGATACGGTACGCTGAGCGTGCCGCCACTTATCCTGCATTCGTTCCAGGCAGTAGCATATAGTAACGTTATACCTGCGGAATCCAAAAAGTTGCCTGCAGAATCTAAAAAGTTGCTTGCGTTTACCCAAAAAGTTGCTTGCATTTACCCCAAAAGTTGCTTGCAAAAATCCAAAAGTTGCTTGCATTTGCCCCAAAAGTTGCTTGCAAAAATCAAGAAGCTGCCTGCAAATCGGAAAGCAGATTGGCGATCTAACTAAATATCTCAACGTAATATTCTCATAAGTCAACGAGTTATTGAATTATTACGTTGAGTTATTGAATTATTACGTTGACTTATGTTTTTCAATCATTCGTCGAACATTTCCGGCGGTCGGCGTAAGCCAAAGAGATGAATTTCAAATACGCCGGTCAGTCATTTTCTTCTTAATTCC
>JAIRNG010000011.1 GCA_031258135.1 Mediterranea sp. (in: CFB group bacteria) | reverse complement strand
TATGTCAATACAAAAGTATTGAATTTATTGAATCACCACAAATAAAAAGAATAAAAATTACGCTGTTTAATCCCTGTCCTTATTTACCTTTTTATTATCCTCTTGATCTCATCCAGCTTGTTCAACGCTTCCATCGGGGTAAGGTTATTCACGTTCAGATTCAGAATCTCATCACGTATCTGACTGAGAACAGGATCATCCAACTGGAAGAAGCTCAACTGCATACCTTCGCGTTTTCCGCTTACCTCAGTAAGTGGCTTACCCGATATGCCCTGCTTTTTGCTATCCGTTTCCAACCGGATCAGGATATCATTGGCGCGTTTCACGATACTCTTAGGCATGCCGGCCATTTTTGCCACATGAATACCGAAAGAGTGTTCGCTTCCGCCCCGCTCCAGTTTACGCAGGAAAATCACTTTGTTGTCTATCTCCTTCACAGAGACATTATAGTTCTTAATCCGGTTGAATGATTTTTCCATTTCATTCAGCTCATGGTAATGTGTTGCAAACAGCGTACGCGCTTTTGCTTTCGGATGCTCATGAATGTATTCCACAATCGCCCAGGCAATAGAAATACCGTCATAGGTAGACGTACCGCGACCCAACTCATCAAACAGGATAAGACTGCGTAACGACACATTATTCAATATATCGGCCGCCTCGTTCATCTCCACCATAAAGGTGGACTCGCCCACCGAAATGTTATCGCTGGCCCCGACGCGGGTAAATATCTTATCTACCAGACCGATATGGGCGCTTTCGGCCGGAACGAACGAACCAATCTGCGCAAGCAGGGTAATGAGCGCCGTCTGACGCAGAAGCGCCGATTTACCCGCCATATTAGGCCCTGTGATAATAATGATCTGCTGTTGCCTGCTATCCAGCATCACATCGTTTGCAACGTACTTCTCCCCTGCCGGCAGTTGCTTCTCAATGACCGGATGGCGGCCCTGGCGAATATCCAGTACGTCATCGTCAACGATAACCGGACGGATATAATGATTCTCACGGGCTACTTTCGCAAACGAATGTAAACAGTCCAAACGCGCTACCTGACCGGCATCGATCTGAATTTCAGGTATAAACTCCGACAGCGCGGCGACCAGCTCGTTGTATATCTTCGTTTCGAGCGCCACTATCTTATCCTCGGCGCCTAATATCTTCTCTTCATATTCTTTCAGTTCCTGGGTGATATAACGTTCGGCATTCACCAACGTCTGCTTACGCATCCATTCCTTCGGAACCTTGTCTTTATGTATATTACGAACCTCGATATAATATCCGAAGACGTTATTGAACGCTATTTTAAGACTGGGAATACCGGTGGCCTCACTCTCGCGTTGCTGCACCTTAAGCAGGTAATCCTTACCGGAATAGGCCATCCGGCGCAGCTCGTCCAAATCGGCATCCACCCCGTCCTTGATCACGCCGCCTTTGTTTATGAACAGCGGAGGGTCGTTGTTTATCTCTTTTTCTATCCGGTCGCGAACCGAAAGGCAAAGATTCAACTTCTCTCCTATCGTATTCAAACTTGCATTACCGGCCTCCAGACAAGCCTTTTTTATCGGTTCGAGAGCACGCAGGGCAACCTTGAGTTGCACCACTTCACGAGGTGAAACACGGCCGGCGGCCACTTTAGACACGATGCGTTCCAGATCGCCTATCTGGTGAAGATGCTCTTCGATCAACTCATTAAAGTCCGGGTGGCGGAAGAAGTACTCAACCACATTCAGACGGTCATCGATTGACGCTTCGTCTTTCAACGGGAACACCATCCAACGTTTCAGCATACGGGCGCCCATCGGACTCATCGTTCTGTCCATCACATCCAGCAGGCTCTTACCCCCTTCGTTCATGGTGGATATCAGTTCCAGGCTACGAACCGTAAACTTATCCAGACGGACATACCTGTCTTCTTCAATACGCGACAGGGAAAGAACATGTCCGATCTGCGTATGCCGGGTTATTTCAAGATATTGAAGAATAGCGCCCGATGCAATGATCCCGTTCCTGAGATGCTCGACGCCGAATCCTTTCAGGTTATTCGTTTCAAAATGCTTCAGTAATTTCAGGCGGGCCGAAGCTTCCGTAAACATCCAGTCATCCAATTCAAAAGTAAAGAAGCGGTTGCCGAAACTCTCTTCAAACAGCCCGCGCTTACCGCGTTCAAAAAGCACCTCCTTGGGAGCAAAGTTATTCAACAATTTATCCGCATGATCCACAGGACCTTCGGCCGTCAGGAACTCTCCGGTAGATATATCCAGGAAAGCCACTCCGCAAACGCCCTTGCCGAAATGCACGGCGGCAAGGAAGTTGTTCTCTTTATAATTCAGTACGTTATCATTGATGGAAACTCCCGGAGTGACAAGTTCGGTGATTCCGCGCTTCACCAGTTTCGTCGTAGCCTTCGGGTCTTCCAACTGATCGCAGATCGCCACTCTCCTGCCCGCCCGGACCAGCTTGGGAAGATAGGTGTCCAAAGCATGATAAGGAAACCCGGCCATCTCGATTGTCTTTTCCTTTCCGTTAGCCCGTTTTGTCAGTGTAATCCCCAAGATTTCCGATGCTACGATTGCATCCGTGGAGTAGGTTTCATAGAAGTCGCCGCAACGAAACAGCAACACAGCATCGGGATGCTGCGCCTTCAACTCCGCAAATTGCTTCATCATTGGGGTGAGAACGATATCGCTGTCTATGGCCATTTGCCTGCATTAAATGATTAGCACGCAAATATAATCAAAATACAACGAATACGGATAAATGCCTGTCAGGAGTTAAAGGAGTTGTCGCTTTGCCGCCACCGGGACAGTAAATTGGTGAGACCCGTCCATAAATCCGCCGCATGGCAACTTTCAATTTTCAATTTTCAACTTTCAATTGATTAATCATTATCTTTGTACCCCGAATCAAAACAAGAATTACCGTTATGGAATACAATTTCAGGGAGATCGAAAAGAAATGGCAGAAACGATGGGTGGACGAAAAAACCTACCAAGTGACAGAGGATGATTCAAAACGGAAATTCTATGTCCTCAACATGTTCCCTTACCCATCCGGAGCCGGATTACACGTCGGACACCCGCTGGGATATATCGGATCGGACATCTATGCGCGTTACAAACGGCTTCAGGGTTTCAATGTGCTCAATCCGATGGGATACGATGCGTACGGTCTGCCTGCCGAACAGTATGCCATTCAAACCGGACAGCACCCGGCCATTACTACCGAAGAAAACATCAGACGCTATCGCGAACAATTAGACAAAATAGGTTTCTCGTTCGACTGGAGCCGCGAAGTGCGCACCTGCGATCCGGCATACTACAAATGGACGCAGTGGGCGTTCATCAGGATGTTCAACAGCTATTACTGCAACGACAAAAAGCAAGCCCGCCCAATCGGCGAGCTGACCGACGCTTTCGGAACATACGGCAGCAAAGGCCTTAATGCCGCATGCGGCGAAGAAATGGAATTTACCGCCGGAGAATGGAAAGCGTTCGATGAGAAAAAGAAACAGGAAGTCCTGATGAACTATCGTATGGCTTATCTTGGAAACACGATGGTAAACTGGTGCGAAGGACTGGGCACGGTATTGGCCAATGACGAGGTCGTCGACGGACTTTCCGAACGCGGAGGATTCCCCGTTACCCAAAAGGTCATGCGCCAGTGGTGTTTGCGTGTGTCCGCCTATTCACAACGCTTGCTGGACGGATTGGATACCATAGACTGGACGGAATCGCTGAAAGAAACGCAACGCAACTGGATTGGCCGTAGCGAGGGCGCCGAAATGCAATTCAGAGTGAAAGGCTCGGACATTGAATTTACTATATTTACAACCCGCGCCGACACGGTATTCGGGGTTACCTTCATGGTGCTGGCCCCTGAAAGTGAACTTGTCGCCCAATTGACCACACCCGGACAGAAAGCAGAGGTAGACGCTTACCTGGAACGAACGAAGAAACGTACCGAACGCGACCGTATAGCCGATCGCAGCGTAAGCGGCGTGTTCTCCGGAAGCTATGCCGTCAACCCGTTGACAAACGAAACCATTCCGGTATGGATCAGCGATTACGTACTGGCCGGATACGGCACCGGAGCGATCATGGCCGTACCTGCGCACGATAGCCGTGACTACACTTTCGCCAAGCGCTTCGGACTTGAAATACGTCCGTTGATTGAAGGTTGCGACGTATCCCAAGAAAGTCTGGACGCCAAAGAGGGAATCATGATGAACTCGCCCCGTCCGGGCGCTCCCGAAGGCGGACTGGTCCTGAACGGGCTGACCGTAAAAGAAGCCATCGCCCGGACCAAGCAATACATTACCGAAACAGGATTGGGGAAAGTAAAAGTGAACTATCGTCTCCGTGACGCCATCTTCTCCCGCCAACGCTATTGGGGAGAACCGTTCCCGGTATATTACAGGGACGGCATGCCCTATATGATTGACGAAGACAGTCTGCCTCTGGAACTTCCCGAAGTAGACAAATACCTGCCTGCCGGAACCGGAGAACCTCCGTTGGGTAACGCTACGGACTGGGCATGGGATACGGCCGGCAAAAAAGTAGTGGCCAACGATAAGATAGACAACATGACCATATTCCCGCTGGAGTTGAACACAATGCCCGGATTCGCGGGCTCTTCCGCCTACTACCTGCGTTATATGGATCCCAAAGACAATGATCATCTGGTGGCCCCGGACATCATCAGCTACTGGGAAAATGTAGATTTGTATGTGGGTGGCACGGAACATGCTACCGGACACCTGATCTACTCCCGTTTCTGGAACAAATTCCTGTTCGACCTGGGTATAGCCGTCAAGGAAGAACCTTTCCGGAGACTGATCAACCAGGGCATGATCCAGGGCCGCAGCAACTTCGTGTATCGTATCAAGAATACCAATACATTCGTTTCGCTGAACAAGAAAGGACAATACGATGTAACCCCGCTACATGTTGACGTGAACATCGTGTCAAACGATATCCTCAATATCGACGCTTTCAAAGCCTGGCGTCCCGAATTTGCCGATGCCGGATTTATCCTGGAAGACGATGGTAAATACATTTGTGGTTGGGCGGTCGAAAAGATGAGTAAATCCATGTTCAATGTGGTGAACCCCGATGTCATTATAGAGAAATACGGAGCGGACACATTACGTATGTACGAGATGTTCCTTGGACCATTGGAGCAATCCAAACCCTGGGACACGAACGGCATTGACGGCGTTTACCGCTTTATCCGTAAATTCTGGTCGTTGTTTTACAGCCGTACGGGAGAATACTTGGTGACCGGTGAACCGGCTACCGGAGACGAATTGAAATCGTTGCACAAACTCATCAGGAAGGTAACGGGAGATATTGAACAATTCTCGTTCAATACCTCGGTAAGCGCCTTCATGATCTGTGTAAACGAACTTTTCACACTGAAATGCAGCAAGAAAGAAATATTGAACAGGCTGATCATCACCCTTTCCCCGTTTGCGCCTCACATTTGTGAAGAACTGTGGAATACGTTGGGCAACGAACGATCGGTTTTCGATGCACAATGGCCGGTATATGACGAACAATATCTGAAAGAAAATGTTATAAATTATACTATTTCTTTCAACGGTAAAGCTCGTTTCAACATCGAATTTGCTGCCGGTACAACGAACGAAAACATCCAAACCACTGTGCTCAGCGATGAACGTTCGCAGAAGTGGATGGAAGGCAAAGAACCGAAGAAAATCATTATTGTACCGAAAAAGATAGTTAATGTTGTAATCTGATATATAGTTGACCACCATGTACAAACCTACTAAATCCGACATTTTACGCGAGTTCAGAGACCTGATCTTTATCACATTCGGGCTTTGTTGCTATGCAATGGGATGGGCGGCCTTTCTACTGCCCTATCAGATAACTACAGGGGGCGTTACCGGTATCTCGGCCATTATTTACTATGCCACGAACTTCCCTCTACAATACAGTTATTTCATCATCAATGCCGTACTTATCGCATCTTCCGTAAAAATCCTGGGCGCTAAGTTTACCATAAAAACCGCTTTCGCCATCTTTATGCTTACGTTCCTCTTAGGATTCTTCCAACAGATCATAGGAGACACGAAGATACTCGGTGAAGGACAGGAATTTATGGCGTGTATTGTAGGGGCGTCACTGTGCGGAATAGGATTGGGCATCGTGTTCATCAACAACGGAAGCACCGGAGGAACAGATATTATCGCCGCTGTGGTCAATAAATACCGTGACATAACATTCGGTCGCATGATACTCTACTGCGATATCATCATCATTTCTTCCTGTTACTTCGTATTCGAAGACTGGAAAAGGGTAGTATTCGGCTTCGTGACGTTAATTGTTATCAGCTATATTCTGGACATGGTCATCAACAGTGCGCGCCAATCCGTCCAATTCCTTATTTTCTCAAAAGAATATCAGAAGATTGCCGATCGCATCATTTCAGATACTCATCGTGGAGTAACCGTGCTGGACGGTACGGGATGGTACAGCAAAAACGATGTGAAGGTGCTTGTGGTATTGGCCAAGAAAAGTCAGTCGGTAAATATATTCCGGTTGGTAAAAGACATCGATCCCAATGCCTTTATTTCCCAAAGTTCGGTCATCGGGGTATATGGCGAAGGATTCGACCGTATAAAAGTAAAATAGAGTATGAAAAAGAAACTTGTTTTCGCTACCAACAACCCACATAAGTTGGAAGAAGTATCGCAAATCCTGGGAGATGAAATAGAAATATTGAGCCTTAAAGACATCCATTGTGATGTGGACATCCCCGAAACAGCCGATACATTAGAGGGAAATGCACTACTCAAAGCAGAATATATTTATAAAAGCTACGGACTTGACGTTTTCGCAGACGACACAGGTTTTGAAATAGAAGCGCTGAACAATGAACCGGGCGTTCACTCTGCACGCTATGCAGGCGAAGATAAAAGCGCTCAGGCCAATATGCTGAAAGTTCTCGAAAAGTTGGAAGGTATCGATAACCGTAATGCACAATTCCGTACTGTCATTGCACTTTTTATGGATGGCAGGACACATCTCTTCGAAGGAGTTATCAAAGGAACGATCATCAGAGAGAAAAGGGGAGAGGCAGGTTTCGGATACGATCCTATCTTCGTACCCGAAGGTTATGATAAAACCTTTGCGGAACTGGGCAATGACGTAAAGAATGGAATCAGCCACCGGGCCATGGCTATTAAAAAACTAAGCTGTTTTCTGGGAATCCAAACAAACAAAAGACAGTAAAGTTTGAATATTATTCTCACTTTACTGTCCTTACATGCCTTACTTATTTAATTTAAAGAAAGCGCCACAAATTAAAGTTATTCTGCAGGAGTAACTTCATCCTTGGTCAGTCCCTTATAAATAGCAGCCGAACAACCCTGGCTAATAACAATCAATAGCAAATATAGAACTACAGCCAAAAAAATACCAATATTCTCATTAAAAACGAAAATGGAAAGCAATACATAAAGCAGGACATAGAAAATCACAACCATAATCAAATTAACGAAGAAGATTGTCCACTTGTATCCGTAAGTAGCGTTATTGCTCTGTATCAACGCTTCACTTGGGGAAACACCTTTATCCAACAGAATATAGATAGCCAAAGACCAACCGATAATAATTACATAGCCGGGAATGATCATAAAAAAGAAAGCCGGTATAAGAGACATCAACATCAAACCGATCAGATTGAAGTATTCACCCATGTATCTCCTATACTTCGCATCGAAAATAAAAGTAGGGGAAATGACCTTTCCTTTGCTTAATTCAATAGGAATAGTGTTTATGGCAATAGTCGTACCTACATTCAGATAAGGAATCCAAAATGTAATCAACCACAACAATGTAGATCCCAACAAGGAAAGCGAATTCTTTATACCGATGTTAATTCCTTCCTTAATAACACCGCCAACAGTAATTTTTCTCACTACGCTCATAATATACTCAGATTAGTTAAATAATAAAATTCAATTGCAAATATATCGGTTTTGTTTTATTATCCTAACGGAACATGAACATAAATTATAAATGGTTCCAATAGCCCACTGTAACTCTCATTCCATCAGTGTCCTAATTTCTCAGATATATCCAACATCCGTTTGATTGGTTTCACAGCTTCTTTCGCAATTTCAGGATCAACTTTTATCTCCGGAAGCTCATATTTAAGACAATTATAAAGTTTTTCCAACGTATTCAACCGCATAAAGCTACATTCGTTGCATGCACACGTACTGTCGTCAGGAGGAGCCGGAATAAACGTCTTACCGGGCGCCTGTTTTTGCATCTCATGTAAGATACCCGATTCGGTTGCTACGATAAATGTTACGGCATCGTTCTTCGTGGCGAACTTCAAAAGGGCTGCCGTAGAACCAATATAATCCGCTAACTTCAAGACCGCACTTTTACATTCCGGATGAGCAAGCACCAGAGCATCGGGATGCTTTGCCTTCAACTCTACTATCTTTTCCACAGAAAACTGTTCGTGTACATGACAGGCGCCATCCCAAAGCAACATATTCCGGTTCGTTACCGAATTGATATAATTCCCCAGGTTCCTATCCGGCCCAAAGATTATGTTCTCATCTTCAGGAAAACTTTCCACTATCTGTCTGGCATTGGTAGAAGTGACCACCACATCCGTCACTGCCTTGACCGCAGCGGTCGTATTTACATAAGATATAACGGTATATCCGGGGTGTTCTCTGACAAATTGTGCAAACCGGTCGGCAGGACAACTGTCGGCCAATGAACAACCGGCGTTCAGATCCGGAACAAGTACTTTCTTATCAGGACAAAGCACCTTTGCCGTTTCACCCATAAAATGAACACCACATAACACAACAATATCAGCGGTTGTTCTTGTCGCCCATTGAGCCAGCGCCAGACTGTCTCCAACACAATCGGCTATATCTTGTATCTCACCTGCTTGGTAGTAGTGAGCCAGAATGATAGCGTTTTTCTGTCTCTTAAGTTGATTGATCGCCACTTTCAAGTCAACGTTCTTGTCCACCGGTTCATTGACGAAACCGGTTTTCAACCGTTCTTCTTCTTTCATTATTAAATAGTTTATTCTTTAGTTCTGAAAATAAAATCCATGATGATAATAGTAGCCTGTTAATCATGTTATTAATTGGGATTTGTTTTTCTTGCTTCTTAATATATTAGTCTTGAAACCTTTAGTATTAACAAGACGAAAAAGTTTTTGTATATTGATTATCAAGCGCTATTATACGGTTTCAACAATCTGTTGATAAGATACAAAGTTAAGAACTTTATGCCATAAACGCCCTGTTTATGGTTGAAAAAGAGTTTAATATACGATTAGAAATTCCCGTGAAGTTTTTTGGATTGTTCATTCTCTGATGACTCTATACATAAGAACTGAATTTCAAAATATCCGGCGATGATTTCTTTAGAAGGTTATCAGTAAGTTTTTCACTACATTCCACAGACCTTTTCACAAAACAATGTACTTTTGTTCAAAACTTCAACTTCAAATCCATGCGTAAACTGAGGATAACCGAACTGAACAGGATAACGCCCGAAGAATTTAAAGCTGCCCGTAAACTGCCTTTGGTAGTGATATTGGATGATATCCGGAGTCTTCATAATATAGGTTCGGTATTTCGTACGTCCGATGCCTTTTGCATTGAACGCATTTATTTATGTGGCATTACTGCCGTTCCTCCGCATCCCGAAATACATAAAACAGCATTGGGTGCAGAGTTTACGGTCGACTGGAAATACGTGAAAAATACGGTTGATGTTATTGAAGAACTCAAGCAGGAAGGATATATGGTATATTCGGTAGAACAGGCTGAAGGAAGTGTAATGCTTCATGAATTGGTCTTAGAGAGGGATAAGAAGTATGCAGTGGTTATGGGAAATGAAGTGAAAGGAGTAAAACAGGGAGTCATTGATCATTCTCATGGATGTGTTGAAATACCTCAATACGGAACGAAACATTCACTGAATGTGTCTGTCGCCGCAGGGATTGTAATATGGGAAATCTTTAATAAATTGAGATTTCTATAGTTGTCCGTTTTCAACCAGCAATACTACTTGTTCGGTGAGTTTATCTTCTCCCGATGGGCGATATTCTTTTTTGAGGCTGGCGCCGAACAGACCGGCAAAGGCTTGATAGAAGCCTGCTTTGAAGGGTCCCAGAAAAGCTTTGGCCAATTCGTATGATGTCTGATTGGTTTCCCTGTCGACTAACTTAATGAGGAGTTTGCCTTGCGAGAAAGAGAGCTTTTTCAGTTGAGCGGTGTATTGTTCTTTCAGTCCTTTTTCCACCCGTTTGATGTGTTTGTCTTTTTCCTTCTTATTCGGTAGGGTTTCCAGGTATTCGTATGTTTCGATAATGGTGCGTTGCACCTCTTTGGCGATGGGTAATGTTCTTTTTACATTACGAACCAGCCGGTCGTATTCCTTTCTTTCTTTCTCGTTCTTGAATTTCAATGGCTTGAAGATAAGCACTTCCCTTAGTTGCACACAGGGAATCGTATCACCTTCGTACACACACATGGGAACGAGATAAATTTTCTCCTGTTGTTGGTTCTGTGCGTGACAAAGAGATGCTCCTGCAATGATGAACAGGTTAATAAGTAGGTTAAGCCGCTTGATCATGGGTGCAAAATTAAACGATTAATTTGTTTTTTTGTAATGTCTTCCGGGATAATCCTTCTTTTTTCTTGCTGTACTCATTTTATTGAGCTAACTTCGCCGCTCATTTATAAATATAAACAAAACAGCTTCTATGAATGATATAAAAACAGTTATCCTTACCTTATTATTTTTATGTGTACCCGTCTCTTTTCTATCTGCTCAGCAGACGGTTGAACCGGATTTGGAAGAAATATTTGAACAATTGAACGAGAATGATGAAGATGAAGCATACGGTTGGGAAAACGAGATTGAAGATCTTTACGACCGGATACGGGAACCTATCAATTTGAACAGTGCAACAAAAGAGGAATTGGAACAATTTCCTTTTCTAAGCGATTTACAGGTAGAAAACATTTTGGCCTATTTGTATATCAACGGACAAATGAAAACCATCCACGAATTACAACTGGTTGAAGAGATGGACAGGAGAACCATTCGATATCTTCTTCCCTTTGTTCATGTTCAGCCTGTTAAGGAAAAAGAACCTTTGCCTTCACTGAAGAACATCTTTTCTTATGGCAAGAACGAGGTCCTGACCCGTGTAGATATTCCTTTCTACCGGCGGAGCGGGTATGACACTTCTTATCTTGGGCCTCCCGTTTACAATTCGTTGCGTTATGGTTTCCGTTATAAGGATATGGTTTATGCAGGCGTTACGGCGGAAAAAGATGCCGGCGAGCCGGCGTTTGCTTTGCACAATGGCAAAGGTTATGATTATTATTCTTTCTATATCTATCTTCGTAATCTTCGTAAACTTAAAACGCTGGCGGCAGGCAACTACCGGCTTAGCTTCGGCCAGGGATTAGTGATAAGTAACGACTTCATGTTGGGAAAGAGTTCCACCATATTTTCCATGACTACGCGGAAAAACAGTATCCGCAAACATTCTTCTACGGATGAGTATAATTATTTCCGGGGTGCGGCGGGCGCCGTTCAGCTCGATCGTTTTGTGCTTTCGGCTTTCTATTCGCACCGTTCGTTGGATGGGATATCAACGGATGAAAGCATCACTTCGATCCATAAAACGGGGTTGCATCGAACGCAGAAGGAGGCAGACCGGAGGGAGGTATTCGTCATGCAGTTGGCAGGAGGGAATATAGAATATACTAAAAACCGGTTGAAACTTGGTGTAACCGGTATATACTATTTCTTTGACCGCCCTTATCTTCCGCAGATTCGCGAGTATTCCAAATACAATATCCGGGGCAACGCTTTTCATAATACAGGTTTCAACTACAGATACCGTTGGCGGCGTTTCACCTTTCTGGGTGAGTCGGCTGTCGATAAGGGTGGGAGGCTGGCCACACTGAACTCCGTCAATTATTCCTTCAGACAGACCTGCCGGGCGGTGTTGCTCCACCGGTATTATGCGTATAACTATTGGAACCTGTTTGCCCGTTCGTTCTCCGAGGGTGGATATGTACAGAATGAAAATGGTTGGTATATGGCCGTTGAGACTCATCCGGTCCGGTATTGGACATATTTTCTTTCTGCCGATTTCTTCTCTTTCCCCTGGTGGAAGTATCTGGTCGATGCGCCTTCCATGGGATATGATTTATCGGCGAAAGCAACGTTTAACCCCAAAGAGAACATGCAGATATCTATCCGTTACCGGTACAAAAAAAAGGACAAAAACTACACGGATGAACAAAAGATCAAAACGGTCCGCCCGTTATATCATCATCGTCTCAGGTCTCAGTTTACTTACATATTACTTGCGAATGTATCTTTTCGTTCAACGATAGATTGCAATCGCCTATATCCCGAAGACGCTAAAGCCAGCCAGGGCTTTCATCTTGTTCAGGCTGTTTCTTATTCGTTTCCCGTGTTTCCGCTCCGGTT
>JAIRNG010000037.1 GCA_031258135.1 Mediterranea sp. (in: CFB group bacteria) | reverse complement strand
CATCCGTTCATGCATGCCCTTCAAATTGTCCTGTTCGGTTTCCTGAGAGAATGTCTCATTCTGGTTTTCTCTTGCATAAAGCTGAAGAACTATTACCCCGGCATTACCTTTAATGGGCTGACTTAGCTGATTCATGGAAGCTACGGAAGCATAAGCGCTTACTAAAGGTTCACTGCTACGGAGAGCCGAGACATAAGCAGGAGCAGCAAATGTTACATGCTTCACGGAATCGCTTACGGCGGCATCCATTGATTTGTACTGTTCAAAAGAAGTAACATTCAATGCTTTCATTTCAGCCATGATTTGCTCTGCTTTCTTATCTTTCACAACTTCAGTTCTCAATTGAGTCAGAACAGATTCCATCGGACGGTATCCCTCTTTGGTTATGTCTTCCAATGCAACGACTAATAATCTGTCATTATCACCACACTCATACAAACCGGAAACTTCACCCGGTTTAGCTCCAAAAGCCCATCTTAATGCTTCTTTGGTACCTTTGACTCCACCGATTCCATGATCGGAGCTATACAGGTCATTCCTTTCCAGCAATCTGTATCCTGCATCTTCCGCATTTTCTACAATTTTGTTCAATGCAGGATTAGCGGCAATGAACTGGCTGAAATCATTATACGCTTTATTGTATGTTTCTTTGCTGAAATCAACAGGTCTCTTTACAACAGCCACTTTATATTTATCTTTCATGGCTTTCTTATTCACAACCTGCAGGATCACATTGCCTACGCCGATCGGAGTATTTGATATCTCGTTTACATTCAGGCCGGTAATTGCGGCGATATACTTCAGGTTATCACCATCGAGCTGCCCGTTTTCATAATTAGCAGAAGAGATCCAGTTTGTTTCACCTGTCTGGCCATATCTTTCAGCCAGTTCGGCAAAGTCCGCTCCACCCTTAAGGGCCGTATAGATACTGTCGGCCTGCGTTCTCGTTTTAGCTTCATCTTCGCTGAATACCTGAATCTGACGATATTCAACGGAGTCGGCAGCTATAACTTTAGCTATTTTCTTGAAAGCGTTAAGCGTATTATCCGAAGCGTTGAAGTAAGGGCCGTAAACTTTACCGGCAGCGACGGAATCCAAACGGGCAATGACATCGGCCGGATAAGCCTCTTTCGTGTAGTAAAGGTCAACATAAGGATATTCCGAACCGGTAGAACGGATAAACGATGTATAATCTGCATTTATACCGGCAAGCTGTTCCGAATACTCAACCAACTCCTGCTGAAGAGCGGCTTTATCTTCTGCGCTGGCGACAACCTGAATATCGATGTATTTAATATTGCGTGTTTCGACGTGCTGTCTGAACTGTTCTTTCTTTTTGTTATACACGTCTTTCACTTCCGACATTTTAACTGTAATCGTTGAATCCGGAATGGAAGAATAAGGTACGGCGGCAAGCAACAGATCCAGGTGGGTCACTCTGGCATCAAACGCAAACTGAGCTTCTACGGGATTTGAAGCCATGGCTTTAGTGATCAAAGCCTGATATTTTTCGGCCAAACGGCTTTGTACAAGGTTTTTCTCTACAAAAGTCCAGAAGTTATGCAATGAGCGATAGTATTCAATGTATTCGGAAGAAGCGTTCTGGCCACTCAATCTGGAATAGTCTACGAGGAACTTCTTCAGCATATCCTTGTCAAAGGCGCCTGTCTGAGGATTGCGGAACGGAGTAGATTGCAGCATCGGATGCACTCCTGCATCGATGATGGTCTGTACCTCAGCCTTGGAGACCGTAAGGCCGATCTTTCCGGCTTCATTCCCGATCAGGTTATTATTGACATAATTACGCCAGACCTCATCTTTGATCTGATTTGTCTGCTCATCGGTCAGGGAAGTTAAATTGTTGGAGAATTTAATCATTTCCGTATACTCTTCCACCATAGCCTGGTAATCCTGCGCCGAAAGCGATTTGCCATTCACCTCACCCACATCCTGCGCTTGATGCGGCTGCATAACTTTCCATGCATCACCTGCAATAAAAGCAAATAACGCCAGACCAATAACAATAATCAATAAAGGTCCTTTGGTTCTAATGTTCTGTAACGTTGCCATTTATTTTAGTTTTTAAGTTTTTACGTTTTTTAGTTCCGCTTCAATCGCGCACGAAGATACAAAATAAGTTTTAAGTTTCAGGTTTTAGGTTTTAAGTTTTTCAAACGGACAAGCTCGATTTTCGTTGCGGTAACTTTTATGATCTTGAATTGATATTTGCCGATTGTCACTAATTCGTGCAGCTTGGGAAAACGTTGATACTGATTCAGGATCAATCCGCCGATTGTCATATAGTCATCCGACTCCGGCAGGTCCAATCCGAACGTTTCATTCACTTTCTCTATCTCCAACCGCGCAGAAAGTACATATTCATCATCGCTCAACTGTTTACAGACATATAAAGTATTGTCGTGTTCGTCTTCTATATCGCCGAATATCTCCTCAACGAGGTCTTCCAGCGTCACGATGCCCGACATGCCTCCAAACTCGTCCACCACAACCGCTATGGTTTTCTTTTGCTGCATAAAGAGCTTCATCAGCTTGTGAGCGGCCATCGTTTCGGGAACAATCGGAGTCTCTTTGACATTTTTAGTCCAATCCTCCGGGTTACGAAACATTTCGGAAGAGTGTATATAACCTGCCATATTATCAATATTCCCGTAATACACGATTATCTTCGACAGGCCGGACTCTACGAATTTATTTTTCAACTCCTCAAGGGAAGTTGTCAGGTCAACAGCCACAACCTCGGTACGCGGCACAATACAGTCCCGGACCTTTATGGTCGAAAAGTCAAGGGCGTTCTGAAAAATCTTCACCTCAGAGTCCAATTCCTCCCGGCTTTCCGCGTTATTTATGCCCGTCTGAATGAAATAGTCCAAATCGACCCGTCCAAAAGCTCCGGCGGAAGTTTCTTTATTTATCCTCATTCCAAACAAACGAAGGAAGAGCAACGAAACACCGGACGCCAGAAATGAGATGGGTAACAAAACGATATAACAGATAAACGAGGGAACGGCAAAAACCTTCAGCATCAGATTGGGATTGAGCTTAAAGAGCGTTTTGGGCAGGAACTCACCCGCCACCAGTATAACAAGCGTAGATATAACCGTTTGGATAAGCACCATCAGCAATTCATTACGGATCAGCCCGGCCAGCAGGTGTTGCTCTATCAGCTGGGCCATAAGAATACCATAAATAACCAGCGCTATATTATTTCCCACCAACATGGTGGAAATGTAATTATTGGAATGACGGAAGAAGAAAGAGACAATGGGATAAGAAATACGTCTCTTATCCATTTCGAAACGCAATTTATCTACCGAAACGAAAGCTATCTCCATTCCGGAGAAAAAAGCGGAAAAGAGTACGGTGATTATAAGATAAACAATGATCATTGCCCGATAGTGTCTGTTGGAGTGGAATTCTCATCCACATAAAAAATCCCTTCCATGTTATTAATCTTGTAGTCCGTCATTTGCTGATTGGACTCAAAACCCCGGCCGGTGATGATCCGGTCAATCTGTTCTATCCGGATACGTTTATCAGAATATACCTTACCCGTGTTCTGGTTCCAATAAAGCAATTCCGTATCAAAACTCTCTCCTTTTAAGTTTTGTATCTCAACGTTCCCAATTAATTTCCACAGCTTGTCTTTGTCGTAAAAGTATGCCGTATCAGCCTTAATACTCGCCTCAACCTGAAATACCGAATCGAATTTTTCCAGATAAACGCCTTTTTCAAAAGACCAGTACGAGGGTTTCTTCCTGTCGAATATCAGCCATTCCTCTGTTATTATTTTATACCGGACGACTCCGGAATCGGATACGAACGTAGTAACTCCCAACGTACTCATTACCGGAAGGGAATCGCGTTCGGTAATGGCTTCGCCAAGGTTTTTCTTACCGACGCTACAGGAGATAAACAGTAAAAGCAACAGGAAAGAACCTTTAAACGGCCTCATTGAGTCTTGAGTTGCAAGTTAAAACTTAGAACTTATGCGAATCAGTAGTTAAGGAGTTAGCGCTTCGCGCAGGAGTTAAAGGAGTTATCAGGCGCTTCGCTCGTTAGCCCGGATGGTATCTGAGCTTTAACTCCTAACGAGCGTAGCGAGTGCTAACTCCTTTAACTCCTGACTACTGATTGGCATAACTTATATTATCTGATAGTTGTTGTTTCACCAATCCAGCCACCGACAGTGATACGGTCGCCTGCCTTATAGCCTAACATAAACAAGTCGGCAGGAGCCGGAGTATAACGTGAATATGTAGCAATCAATTTGTTTGCCTCATCAGTTACACCGGGGTCTACCGATTTAGCTCTTTGCAGTCTGTCAATAACGACAAAATAGGTACATTTATTCAATGCCACCTCTTCATTCCAGTTAGGACTTGTTGCATAAAGCTGAGCGATCAGGATGTGCGCTTTCCCGAAATTCTCATCAAACCCCAGCGTTTTCTGAGCATAAGACCTGGCCTGGGACAATCTCTTGGCTGATGTCAATACCGCTGCAGCCCTGTAAGCCAGATCCGCTTTCTTGGCATTATTCCGTTCCATGCCGATGGCTTCATCGAAGAATTTCACCGCGCCGTCAATATCATCCTTTTTGTATGCCATATAAGCACAACCCAACGCCGCATCCACAGTGGGCTGAATACGGTAAGCGTAAAGTGAAGCCTGCAAATAGGCTTCTTCTTCCGTACAGCCCATCATTTTCATTACATCGAGCGCTTCCTGCAGTACTTTCATATTTGTTCTGTTCGCCTCAACCTTAGGCCCGTAGATTTCTTGCAGGGAAGAACAGCTTGCAGCGCCGCTATTGATGAACATAGCCACGGCGTTCTCTTTCACCACCGTCAGGTTTTGTTTGTTCGTCTCTTTGGTCTCGGCATCCAATGCATCCTGGATATACTGGCTTGCGCTCAGATAATCATTGATGAATTGTTCCTGGTGAGCCGGTTCCTGTTTCAGTTTGTTCAGGGACGTTTCCAGGAAATAGTGTAACACCGTACCGGAAGATTCGCCTTTCGCCTCGTCTACAGCCTGTTTTAACCAGCGATAAGCCTGATTTACATCTACGTCCGGCGCATAGGTTAAATATGCGATCGCTTTTGTTCCCAATGCGTCGGCAACGGAAGGCACCCCTTTTATCATCGTCTGAAACTGGGGAATATACTGCATACGTCTGTCGTGGACTTCCATCAGCTCATTGAAATATTTCTGATAGTTAGCTGAGGTTCTTTTATTCCCGTTTGCCGCGTTGTCCGCATCCAGAAAACCCTGGAGGATTTTAAATCCATCCGCATACGTATAAAAACGAAGGAGCGGACAATTATCCAATACAGCCCTCCAGGGGATGTATGCGTCTTTAAAGTTACCGGCTCTTACCGCCTCATGAGAAATACTACTGTTGGCGTTACAGTTGTCATCCTGTGCAACGACATTCATCGCCCCCGCCGAAAAGAGCAATATAGCTACAAGCGTTTTCATTTTCATTATATTTTAAATTTTAAAGTGAATGAATACAGGGTCAATCTACCGTACGTTTGAAGAACCAACGTTCATTAAATGTTATGCCGATACATAAGCGCATATATTTCTCATCCAGCATTGCCCGTTTTCCTTTCATATTTACATATTGGGCGGAAATGCTGAGCACCGAGCGTGTACGCGGCAGGGGTAATGCAAACCCTGCCGTAACGCCATACTCGGCGGATGCTCTGTAATATTCCTTCGTCGCCGGGTCCTGAACTTTATAGTAAGGAGTAGAATAATATCCTCCTATACGATATTTGATATGGGAGAAATAACTGCGTCCCGTGAAACCCGGTAAATACTCCAATCCGGCAGCCACCTTATGCATGTCATAAAGAGCTTTTTCACCCGCATAATCCACATCAGACCACTTCTGGAAAGTATAGTCGGCGGCGGCGGTCAATCTCCCGTCATACCGGTAGGCCACTCCGGCGCCAATGCTCATGGGCAATCCGTGGGTCGTATTCAGGTCTTTTGTTTCCACATGACTGTCCGTATATTCCGAGCCGGAAGACGTCAGCGCGGTTTGTGTCTGCAGATACGCGTCATTTTTCAGGTTGTTCTTCGGAGAAAACACGACTCCCAGGGTAATGTCATTCTTTTTATTGACGGACAGGGTATATTGTGCTCCCAGATCCAGTTTAAAATCTTTGGCCGACAGTGTGTTGATCCTCCATATCTCATATTTCCCCGCATCGGCGAATCCCACATGATCCTGACGGATTATCTCCCCCCAGAAGTACGAGGCGTTCACTCCGGCAGACAGGTTTTTAAGGACTTTAAATCCTAATCCCAGAAAAGCCTGGTGAAATCCGCCTTCTCCCGAATAGGTCTTATAATAGATATTATCAGGGTCCTCCGTATTTCCCTGGGAGAAGTTATACCCGACATTCGAATAGGGCAGCAGCCCTAACGTCATGCCCAGTCTGGGATGTAAACGGAATTGCATCGCTACATAGTCGAAGCCCGAATTGCCTGCGTTCTGCTTGGTTTTCCCGTCACTCAGGTTTGTGTTCTGTAAAGAAACGCCGGCATCAAACAGGAGTGTCAGCGAATCGGCCATCGTGTACGAGGCAGGATTAACGGCGTTGATCTGGTGACCGTCCCGCAGTCCGTAAGCAACTCCGCCCATACCCTTGCTCTTCCCGAAAGTCTGGGAAGAGAGGTCACCGTATCCATATCGCGTATAAGGGGAATTTGTCTGATTCTGAGCCACGGTAACTCCTGATAATATCACGGGCATAATTGCACATAATATTTGTCTATATCCTACCATTATTATCGTTTAATATTCGATTCAATCCTTTCAATACCAGAAATCTGTCTGCAAAGATGATGTTTTTTAATTTTGAATCAAAAGAAAATCCATCTCCACCCGTTAAAAAAACCAAAAGTCCGGGATATTTATCCCTCAACGAGATAATATAACCCCGGATTTCATATTCAATTCCTTTCATGACTCCGGCCCGGATGGCTGTTTCGGTATCCTTGCCCATGGGTAACAACTCTCCTTCCGGACTAACCAGCGGCAGGTGCGAGGTGTATTGATTCAACGCTTTGAGCCGCATGTGTACTCCCGGCGAGATGTTCCCGCCATGATACCGGCCTTTTGCGTCGATAAATTCATACGTTATGGCCGTTCCCGCGTCGATAACCAACAGGTCTTTCCCCGGAAACCGGTCGTATGCTCCCACAACCGCCGCGATGCGGTCGTACCCCAGCGTTTCCGGCGTTCCATACAGATTGGTTATCGGCAAAGGGGTATCTTTATCTAACCAAAGGATCGGAAAAGGAAGTTTTTTCAGTTGCTCAAGAACATCCGCGCGGATATCGGCAACAGTCACGACAATCCCCCGTTCAATTTTATATGTGGAAATTAATCGGGGCAATGTCTGCATGGATTGCCCCGGTTCCGAAAACGCCCCGACCAGTGTGTCTCTTTCAAACACGGCCAGTTTGGTTGATGTATTTCCTATGTCAATAATTAAGTTCACAAGTAATTTTATTTTCGGATTTGTTCAAGCCACAAATGTAAGCAGAAAACAGGAAACTATCATTATTGACTGTTAATTAAGTAAGATCCATGATGTCGTATCAAATATTAATAACAGATGGGTACGCGGATAACACGGATAGTTGAATTGAAAATCCGTGTTATCCGGGTCAAACTGTCTCGTCCTGCTCTGGGTTGACTCATAAATTTGTTTCTTATGAGTAAAGATTGATCCGGCGATGGGTACGAAAAAAAGATTTCCGGTAATTAGACCCATTGTCCGCTTGCATGGAAGCCATTGAAATACCTATAAGAAGTTATAATTTGCGTGAATCCTTCTGAATGGCCGGCATCAACCTGCCCCGAAACGACCGGAATTCCAAAATAAAGCGCTTTCTCTTCTTTTTTACCCTTGCTGATTTTCGGCAGGCCGGCAGATAACTGCATAACCTGTTTGTTTAAATGATTTATCTGTTTACTTAACCTTTTCCCCACCCGGGTGGAGGAGTCTTCCCCATCCGGGTGGGGAAGGTCGCTCCACCCGGATGGAGACGCCTTCTACACCCAGGTGGAGAGGAACTTTAAAGGCTTACAACTACACGGATTTAGTTGGCATCACAAAGGATTAAAGGAAGAAATAAAGAAAAGAAAAGGAGGTAAAGCTGTCAGATTCTATTGAAATAAATTCGCTTACCGGACTGTGGGACTTGTGGGACTTCTGTGGGACTTTTTTCGAAAGTCCCACACGTCATAACACCATGTAAATCAAACAGTTAACAGGCCTCTGTGGGACTTGTGGGACTTTTTGAGCAAAAAAACGCTATGTAGGGGGATGGGCTGGTATGCCGCCAGCCTCATGGCGAACAACAATGAGTTCCGTACCCGCACTTGATTATCCAAGAAATACTGCGTACATTTGCGTACGCTTTGAATGAGCCATACTTCATTCAGACATGTCGATTCAATGATAGATCAGGCCACAATAGACAGAATACTGGATGCCGCTCAGATCGTAGATGTGGTATCCGAATTTGTAACACTTCGCAGAAGAGGGGTAAACTACGTCGGGCTATGCCCTTTTCATAATGAAAAGACGCCTTCATTCAGCGTTTCTCCGTCAAAAGGGCTCTGTAAATGCTTCAGTTGCGGAAAAGGTGGAAATGTCGTCCATTTTATTATGGAGCACGAGCAGCTCTCCTATTATGAAGCGCTGAAATATCTGGCTAAGAAATACAACATCGAGTTCAAAGAGCGGGAACTGACGGATGAAGAAAAGCAAGCGCAAAATACCCGGGAGAGTATGTTCATCATCAACCAGTTTGCCCGCGACTATTTCCGGAACATCCTTAATAACCATGCTGAAGGCAAAAGTGTCGGCAGGGCTTACTTCAGACAACGCGGATTCAGGGATGATACTATCGAGAAATTTCAACTGGGCTACTGCACTGAAGAACGCGACGCTCTGGCGCAGGAAGCCCTGAGGAAAGGATTCAGGAAAGAGTTCCTTGTTAAAACCGGATTGTGTTACGAAACGGACGACAATAAATTAACAGACCGTTTCCGCGGGCGCGTGCTTTTTCCTGTCCACACCCTGTCCGGTAAAGTGGTTGCCTTTGGCGGACGCATACTCGGAGCGGACAAGAAGCTGGCCAAGTATGTCAACTCGCCGGAATCGGAAATATACCATAAGAGTAGCGAGCTGTATGGAATCCATTTCGCCAAACAGGCTATCGTCAGGCAGGATCGTTGCTTCCTGGTGGAAGGATACACGGATGTCATTTCCATGCACCAGTCCGGAGTAGAGAACGTCGTGTCTTCATCGGGAACATCATTGACCTCAGGGCAAATACGGCTCATTCACCGTTTCACCAATAACATCACGATCATCTATGACGGAGATATGGCGGGTATCAAGGCTTCCGTCAGAGGTATCGACATGTTACTGGAAGAGGGCATGAATATTAAAGTCGTATTGCTTCCCGATGGGGACGACCCGGACTCATTCGCCCGTAAACACAATGCAACCGACTTTCAGGCATACATCAGTGCGCATGAAGTGGACTTCATTCGCTTCAAAACAAACCTGTTGCTGGATGAAAGCGACAAAGACCCGATGAAACGGGCGGAACTTATCAGCGATCTGGTAAAGAGTATAGCGGTCATACCGGAGGCGATCGTGAGAGATGTATACGCCAAAGAGTGCGGACAACTGTTGCGTCTGGAACAGAAACTCCTGATTACGGAGATAGCCAAGCAAAGGGAAAAGATAACGGAAAAAAGCCATAGACCGGAGAGAACTTCCGGGCCGGAAGCAGAGGATGTTCCCTTGCCAGGGCCGGACCCGTATGAAACGTTTATCCCGCAAGACGGAAGAGAAGGGCAGGAGTTCTATCAGTTCGAGCTACAGATCATTCAAACGATCATAAGGTATGGGGAGAAGATCATATTCAGGATGCCCGACAAAGCCGGAGGAGAGAACTTAGTCACCGTTATCGAATACATCGACGGCGAATTGAAGGACGACAACCTCTCCTTTCATAACCCGCTGCACCGAACCATCCTCGCTGAAGCGACAGGGAACATCCGTAACGGGAATTTCATTGCGCAACAATACTTCATCAAACACCCTGACCCGGCCATCGGCAAACTTGCGGCGGAACTGGCAAGCAACCGGTATGAACTGAGCAAGATATTCTCGAAGACCCAGAAAATCGTTGCCGATGAAGAGCGGCTGCATGAGTTTGTACCGATGTTCATCACAAACTTCAAAAGCGCCATTATGAGGGAAGAGCTTGTACATATCGCCCGCAGACTGCAGGATCGCGACGTAATGAACGACCCGGAACAGTACAGAACCATTATGCTGCGACACAAGGAGCTGCACGAAACGCTCAGGGTGCTGGTGAAAAAAGAGGGAGACCGGATTGTGCTGAAGTGACGGCGTTATCCGTGGCGGATGAGGTTCATAAACTCTTCGCGGGTTTTCGCTTGCTTAAAAGCGCCTGTAAAGTCTGACGTCGTGGTAATGGCATTCTGCTTCTCTACCCCACGCATTTGCATACAGGTATGCCTTGCTTCTACCACCACCATTACGCCTAACGGATTCAAGGTATTCTGGATACACTCCTTGATCTGCAAAGTCATGCGCTCCTGTACCTGCAAACGGTGTGAGAAGATATCGACCACACGGGCTACCTTACTCAACCCCGTGATGTAACCGTTCGGGATGTACCCCACATGCGCCTTGCCATAGAACGGTAACATGTGATGTTCACAAAGAGAAAAGAAATCGATATCCTTCACAATCACCATCTGGCGGTACTCTTCCTTGAATTTTGCCGACAGCAGTATCTCGTTCGGGTCCATCCGGTATCCTTCGGTCAATTTCAACATGGCCTTCGTGACACGTTCGGGTGTTTTGAGTAAACCCTCACGCTCCACATCCTCACCCAATAAAGATATGATGTTGCGGTAGTAGCCTTTAAGCTCTTCCAATCCCGTGAAAGCCTGTTCTTCTTTCTCTGCCATCGGACTATAAAGGGATGTTTACCTGTTCTTTTACGATGACCGCTTCCTTGAAACCGCCTTCCTTACGAAGTTTCCTCATCATGGCATCGGCCTCTTCGATGCTCAGGAAATCACCTGCCCGGCATAACCAGCGGGGAGGATTAAACAGGGTATATACCTTTAATTCCGGGAATCCGCTTTTCATTCTCGATGCAACGGATTCGGCTTCCCGCTTTGAGTCGCGGGAATTTCCTCCGGAATAAACCTGTACCCTGTATCCTGCCATTTTTATCGTTCCGTCATCCGAGGTTTCCAGGCCATGCGGACTTCCCAGCAAAGCTTCAATCCCGGGTTCCTGATGAATTGTCACCTTGCCCTCCCCGGGAACATCACTTTTAAGACTTCTCACAATATGACTGTTCTGCGCATGCACGCAGGCGGGACATAAGGAAAGAAAGAACAGACAGCTATATAATAAGGTATAAGTTTTCATAAGGTATGTGTTTCCGTACGATATTTATGCTTTGAAACCGTCAATGACACCTTTAAAGTCGGTAACTTTCAATGCGGCGCCGCCAATCAGCCCGCCATCGACATCCGGATTACCGAACAGTTCTTTTGCATTGGAAGGATTACAACTGCCACCGTAAAGGATAGATGTGTTCTCAGCCACTTCCTTACCGTATTTATCAACGATCACGGAACGGATATAGGCATGCATTTCCTGCGCTTGCGCGGGAGTAGCCGTCTTGCCTGTACCGATAGCCCAGACCGGCTCGTATGCCAATACGATCCCGGAGAAGTCTTCAACGGAAAGATCGAACAAAGAATCGGCCAACTGCGTATAAACCACTTCGTTTTGTTTGTTCGCTTCACGCTCGGCCAATACTTCGCCGATACAGAAGATGGGCGTCAGGCCATTGGCCAGGGCCAATTTCACTTTTTCTTTCAGGATGCCGGCCGTCTCGCCATAATAAGCGCGGCGTTCCGAGTGGCCAAGAATAACATATTTCGCTCCGGTCGAAGCAACCATAGCCGCCGACACTTCACCTGTATATGCGCCGGAAACCTTATCCGCACAGTTTTCCGCACCTACGCCGATATCTGATACTTCGAGGATAGTAGCGACAGAGGCCAGATGGATAAACGGAGCGCATACCAATACATCACAATCCGGCTTATCTTCCGTCAGTACGTCTTTAAGTTCTTTGACAAATTCAATACCTTCCTGAAGGGTTTTGTTCATTTTCCAGTTCCCTGCAACAATGTTTTTTCTCATTTTGTTTTTTATTAATGGGTTAATTAAACTTCTGTTTTCTTTCGCGGAACGGGCGCTTCTCTTTACCAGAAAGACGTCTAAGCCCCAGACCAGCAATAAAGGAAGGACGAACCATAAAAGCGCCCATCCTGTTTTATACAGGTTTCCGGCAGATTGTATCTCGCCCAACTCCAACTTGTCCAACGAATCCGTTAACACATATTCATCCGGAAGTTTACGGCTATTCCATTTCTTCAGGATCGTTCCATCCTTGATCAGTACCAATCCCGGATTAGCCCGTATAATTGTCTTCAACGTCAGATCGTCCGTCAGGCAAAACGGATACTCGGCTCCGGTCTTGTCTTTCCACAGTTCGATTTCATAACCGGGAGAAGAAGTCAGGCAGTAGAAAGCATATCCATGCTCTATACTATAATCATATATCTCATTGATCAGGTCGATGTCGCTATCGTCAGCCTCCTCAATGCGATGGGCGATGAGCAGAAAAGTATAATTCTCATCATTCAGAACTTCTGCCGTTATATCATCTCCCGTTTCCGGACTCTTCATGGAGAAGTCACGTATGGGCGGTTCATAGCCTTTTTCCTTCAGTACCATACGCGCATCGACAAACGTCCATGTACTGTCCGGGTAGTTGTCCAGCGTAAATTCCTTTCTTTCCCCGTTCTTTTCCAGGACGAATACGCTTTCATATACGCCGGGGGGTGCATCCGGCGGCACAGACATGCCTTCACGGATGTTCGTCCCTATCCTGTAAGGACGAAAATCCAATATCGGCAAACGCGCCAGACAGTATATCGACAATAT
Organism: Mediterranea sp. (in: CFB group bacteria); assembly: GCA_031258135.1. Lineage (GTDB taxonomy): Bacteria > Bacteroidota > Bacteroidia > Bacteroidales > Bacteroidaceae > Bacteroides. Next base: position 2,245 of record JAIRNG010000037.1, on the reverse strand, counting down.
AATGATAAAAATAATGGCATACAAAGAGACCAACCACTCCGATTTCGGGCTGATAAAACGTATAATCAGGTAGCGCCATTTAAAAGAGACGAATGCCGCTGACAACAGAACGATGTTTTTTGCAAATGTTTCCCAATTGGTGAGTATCCATGCATCTCCGAAGCATCCGCAGTCCGACACCGGATTGGCTATGGCCAGATAAAGCGTCAACGGAGTCATAAAACACATCAGGAGCAGGGTCAATGAAGTGGCCGTTCCTTTCCTGATACCAAAAAGCAACATCACTCCTAACGCAAACTCTAACGTTGACAGCCCTATCGCGCCGAATAAAGGGAAGAAGGAAGGAAGCCAGGCCAACAGCCCGAAAGCCTCCAGATAGTCTTGTATCTTATAGGTAGAACCCAATGGGTCTATGCCCTTTACGAAGCCGGAAAAGATAAATAACGCCGCCAACAGAAAACGACAGGCATTGATCAGCGTCACTCTTATGATATGTAGTCGCTTATTCTCCAAACTCAAGTTTAATTAAACCAAAAACGGCATAGTTGATCATATCCAGATAGTTGGCGTCGATGCCTTCCGATATTAATGTATTCCCGGCCAGACTTTCTATTTGTTTAGCGCGATGGATCTTCATCAGTATCAGGTCTGTATATGAGCTGATACGCATACCTCTCCACGCTTCGCCATAATCATGATTCTTCACCAGCATTAGGTCAAGCGCTTCCTTTGCATACTTGTCATACAGCGCCAAAGCCTCGTCATGGCTTATGTCAGCCGCTTCCGCATAACCATGTTCCAATTGTATCAATCCGACAATCCCATAATTCACTATGGCGATGAACTCCCCGCGCACCCCTTCGTCAACCAGACTTACGCCTTTCGTTTCGATGCTCCTGATGCGGCTGGCCTTGATATATATCTGATCGGTTAAAGAAGCGGGACGCAATATGCGCCATGCAGGGCCGTAATCGTGCAGTTTCTTTGAAAACAAATCACGACAAACGGCGATTATACGTTCAAATTGCTGTCTGGTATCTTCCATTGCTTGCAAATATAGAGTGCAAAGGTAGAAATAAATAAAAAAGTTCCCTGCTTTCACCCCGGGTTTTTAGCAATACCTCGTGAAATACCATAAATGCAATTTCAATTTGCGTAGGCTGCGCAAGCGCCGGTTTTCATCACCGTATCCGTCGCCGGTATCTAAATCCATAGTTAAAGGACACAGATTGCACGGATGACACGGATTTCCCTTCGGGCCTTTATTCTTTGACGCAACGGATCGAGAACCCACGCGCACGGTAGGTGTTGTCATTCACGTTGATGCCGGCATTGTTATAGAAGTATATATTCGAGGCGGTACTGCCACTACTGGAGGGGGATGCACTCCAAAGGTAGCCGTTCTCACCCGCACCGGCAGTTTTTCCATTAGTGTTGTTACGGCATCCTGCCGCCGGAAACAAGGCGTTAGCGCCCCAATTGGCGCCGGCCGCATTGCCGGTAGAATAAGACTTACCGGATAAACCTTTCCAGGGAGAATCATTATTAACACGGGCAGGAACCCGCCAACCCGAAGGACAAGGATCGTAAATCGTCTTCTGGCTGCTGGTCGTGTTCCAAAGATTATTATCAATTTTGGGAAGCCAATCGCTATTCGCCTTCTGTATATAGAACGTCGTCGGATTCCGAACGGATTCCACAATAGCGCCGGCGACATCAGAACTGGAAACAGTAACAGTAGCCGTACTGCCCGCATCAGGCATACCTTTAAAACTACTCCGGGCGGCATAACCGGCAATACCCGATGCGCCTCCGGGGAACGGATCCTTCCTGCCCCACTGATAGAGCAACCCGCGACCGGCAAGGGAAAGCGTAGCCGCAGTAGCCCCCAGGTTACGATTCATAAAGATAAAAGCCGTCTGATTCGGATTCGTCCAGGTAGCGGCGCCCGTATAATCGGTCACCCAGATATGCCAGGACCAGACCGGCGTTTTAGCGGTATCACCCGCCTTGTAAATCTTCACCACCGCATTGCCGGAAACGCCACTCTTTGTCTTGACCGTCACCTTGGTATTCCTGCCGGCACCGATTACCGAAGGCGTACCGTCAATAACGGCTGCATCCGTCCAGACCACTTCCGCACTGAACCTGCCGGTATACTCACCACCCGTATGCAACGTGTTGGTAAAAGCGCTACCACTATACGTGTAAGCCCGCGAAACCTTGAACCTTACCCTATCGCCGG
>JAIRNG010000024.1 GCA_031258135.1 Mediterranea sp. (in: CFB group bacteria) | reverse complement strand
CACTGTCCGGTGTCAAACGTTTAATAGGCATATCATACGACAATTTTCAAAGCTCCAACAGCGTCAAGGTATTCAGTCCACATAACAGAAAATTCGCCTAAATCACGCCCGTATTCCGTTAATCTTACCCGCTCCGACTCAAACGGTTGTGGTTCGATAAGCACCTCATACGAAGCGATTTTAAATGTGTTCCCATTCTGTTTACCGAGATTATTCCTTTTGTTCACTTTGACATTGCATGGAATAGGCTGCCCCCATGTTTCAGCCGGTTTGACAGGATAACCGTCCATGTCTAGACCACCTCCTGTCTTTGCCTTTGCTGTTATACTACCGTTTACGATAATCATAGCTTAAAACCTTTCACCTACATATCCCGAAGAATCAGCAGAACCGGCAGGCAACGGCTCTCCACAATCACTGTATATTTCAGTCGCTTGGCGGCGGAAGTTATTCCGCTGCGTGTCGGTGAAATTGTAAGATATACCGGCTTGGGAAACATCGGGAGCATCTGCTAACCAAAAAAGCACGTCTGCTTTCGCAAGTCTGAAATTGTTATTTGCTCGCACTTCTAAAGTTGCCTCGCTCTCAATGTTTATACCCCGCTGTTCCGCTACGTCTTGCAACGTACACAGAGGAATAGGGTAGCCGGTTATACTTTTTAAGGATTGCAGAACAGTCATTGCCATACCAATTACCAATTAGTTGCATTGGTTTTTACATAAATATTCTTATAAGCGGTATCAAATACCGGCAACGCGTCTGCTTCCGCAAGGGTAACTTCCGTAAGTGGTTCGGGTGTCGAGTATTTTTTAACAACTGTATGAGAACGTTCCGCACGCATAACAACCTGGCTGTTTTCGCGCAGTATGTCGTACTGTGTAGAACCAAGTGTCGGGGTTTCAGAGAATATAATCCTGTGGTCTGCAAACGGGTTGGGGTTGCCCGTTTCTTGAGTTCCGTCGGCAAGTTCACGGGTAACATTCGTATCCACGATAATCAGTTGCACTCCGTTCAACCATGCTTGGTTACGCAACATATTGTTGATAGTGGCGAGATTTGGAGTTTGCGCAGTTGCAGTGAGGTTTTGGATGTAGGAAGCGCAATTCTTGATAATCTGTTCGCTCGTTGCAATGCGATAGAAGTTATCCATGCTCGTGAACGCAAACTTAATGTTTGAATTGTTTTCCTTTCCGCGTTTTACAGCGTCGGCAAATGTCTTAATTACATCAGCCGTTGCCGGGTTTGCAAACGATACGGAAGTTGCCATTTTCTGCCAATCCTCAACCTGATAGTCGAGGTCAAATTCAGTCGCAACAGCGGCGTTATTCGTGTTTGTGAACGTCAACACACCGGCGTTGGAAGCCAAAGCCCATGCAATATATTCAAGTTCCGATTGTATACCGTTGAAACAGAAGTCAACGTCATTAGCCCAGTATTGAATCAATTCGACTGCGAAAGCATCACCCGCAAGGGCAAGTGCAACTTGGTACTCTTTGATTTCGGAACGTTTCAACTCACGGGAGATTGCCAATTTAGGCAAATCACCGGTTGCCGATTGGAAGATGGGACGTTTCTTGCGAAGAATAGTCGCATTGTCGGCAACAATATCAGCAGCAATATTCGCCTTTCCGTTTTGATTGGTCAAGGTTTTCCACGTGAAAGCATTTACCTTTTTCACAGGGAAATGCGTACCGAAAAGAAAAGGCTTAACATCAATCTTATTTACTTTTGCCTGCAGGATTTTTTCATTCAATCCTTGAATCAATGTATTTGTAATCATGTATTTATGGATTAAATGTTAATGATTCCTGTTAATTTGGTAGCGATACAGGTGGGAAGTTTATTCCCTGACGTAACACCAATTAACCAAGCATCCGTGAAGATGTTGTCATTCTGTTTTACGTGATATCCTGTTCCGTTGAGAGATTGCGGAGTTACTTTCAATGTGGAAGTATTTCCGGAGGCCAGTGCAGTAGCTTGAACAATGAACCCACCAACGGCAATTGATTCGCCGAGTGTGGTTCCGATAGTGATAACATCTTTTTCGGCATTCGTTTTGTCGATAGCCGTGATTGCATAGGCTTTTTTCTTTTCGTCCGAAGTGACAAAATCACCAACTTTGAAATGGCTTCCTTTCTCAACTTCAATAGTGGTTGCATCGGCAGCAACGGTTGTTACCACTATTGCGTATTTTACAACAGAGCAAAGCCCGTTGCCTCCCTTTTCGCCGAGCGGAGTACCCTCAAAAAGGTAATCACCCCCTAATTCGGAGGTTTTAATACCCACGCCACCACGAATATCAGCAATCCTATGCTGAAAGACTTTTTTAACAGACGTGTCTTTACGTCTTTTGACTGTCATTGTCATTTGTGTAACGCTTTTAGTTTAACTTTAAAATGCTTGTCCCTCTGCCTTTCCTTTGCCGTCCAAGTAGTCCTGAATTTGTTTTGGAACTTCATCCTTATTGTTATTCTGCTGTCCTACTTTCGGGCGACCAAATACAGCCCCTTGCGCTGTCGTATCTGCGGAATCTTCCTCTGCTTCCGTTTTTGTTTCTTCGAGCCAAGCGTTGAAATCCGCTTCATCTTTGAATGCCATTCTCGAATAGCTTTTTTCAATCCGGCTTTTGAATTTATCGGATGCGTTTGCAATGACAGCATCAAGTTGTTGCTTGCGGGTATCGGCAACTTTACCACTTTTCAAGGTTTCGATTTCTTGCATCAAAGGACTTACAGCGGCTCTGACAGCTGCCGCAATCTGTGTTGCAATGTCGCCCCCTTGTTCGGGTGTTTTTTCGGGTTCGGTTTGCGTTCCCTGTCCGCCCCCTTCCACAGGTTTGCCCTCTTTAATAGAGTACTTCTTTTCGTAATTGGCAACTGCCGTCTGTTGGGCTTCGGTAGCCCTGCGGTCGGATTCGCTGTCAATCACCTGCTGAAACGTAACGGCGTCTACTGCCGCCTGTACATCATCTTCTTTCGTGATAGTCTTCGCCAATTTCTCGGCCATCCTATTCAAGATGTTTTCGCTGACACCTACAAACTTAGTTTTCAGCGCATTTAAAATAAGTTGCTTCATACTTTTATTAACTGATAGTATTATTTTGCACAAAGATAATCAATTATTTAAAACGTGCTCACAATATAAGTGCAAAATATTCTCAAATAATTGGCTCTGAATATCAGCGCGATAAAACGTCTTAACATTTTTTATATCACTTTCAGTTTAAATTTCTGCGAAAAAGTTTGTTATGATAAAAATACTTCACTTATATTTGCAACGTGATGCTTATATTATAAGTGCTTTAATAATAACATCAAAAAAATAACAGATATGAGAACAAATTTTTTTAAGCCAATCGCAAGTAAATCAGACAAAGCTAAAAGGCTGTTTGCCGCCGGAGACTTGAAAGGGGCGTTGGGAATCATCAAAACGTTCCCTTTCGGGTTTTCCCGCGAAGAAAAGAGGGTGATTGAAATCGCTTATGAATCACTCATCGGCAGGGAAGCATTTTATCAACGGCTCGGCGTTGACACCGCCGCTATGATAGCACAATCAAAAGAGATAATCAGTATCAAATATTCACTTTAAAAAGGAAAAAAATGGAAACGAGGGTTATAATCAATCAAATAGAAAAACTTTCACTTGATGAAATAGCATCAATACATAATGAGGTTCGTAAAATATACAGAGAGAAGTATTATGCCACTTATTATGAAGTTGAAATATACAATTATGCAGGAAATATAACAAGTAGGATACAGCAGGAAACGGGATTATCGACATACTGGAAAGGAGAGAAAGGTCGTACAGGAACTAATGTCGTTAAAATACCTAAGGCTGAATATAGTGAAGCCGAGTATGAGAAAGTTAGCTTGGAGTTAAAAAAGAAATATGAAAATATACATTAATAACCATTTAAATAACAGATTTATGGAAGCGACAGTAATGCAGCAAGGTTTGAACGAAGTTGTAGTAAACAAGGTTCAACAGATGATTGAAAACAGACAACCGGGCGTACAGGCTACAATGGAACGCCTTGTAAACGAGGGTAAAATCGCACAGGACTTTATCGCTCCTATCGGGGTGAACCTGCGGATGAACGACCACCAACCCGTTATCACTTTCTGGGCAAACGGGCACGTGTTGATGAATATGCAAGACAATCAATATTCATTGCACGAAAACGCCGTTTATCAACTCGCCGAAAAAATGGGTATCCCCGCACGGTACTTACGGGAGCTTGCGACAGGCAAAGAATGGCAACGGCAGCTTGCCGCAACTGTATTGAACGAACATTCGGGCTGGACACAGCGCACACGGGTACTCGTTCGCTCGGTAGGGCAAGAGGTGAGAGGCGTTTTGAGCGATAGCTACCGTCGGTTGAACAGCGTTGAGATTATCACCGGTTTTATTGAGGAAGCCGGACGGCAGGGGGCGGTAGTTGCTGATGCCTATATGAGCGACACAAAGGTTTGGGCGGAAACCATACTCCCGACACCGATAACCATCCCGACAAAGAAAAACGGTGATGTGATTATCTTCGCTGGAGCACGGTTCTCCACATCCGATTACGGTGACGGGGCGGTTGATATGCGGGCTTTCCTTTTGAACGGGGCTTGCACTAATGGTATGGTTCGCGAGAGTGTGATGAAACAGGTACATTTGGGTTCAAAGCTGCCCGATAACCTGCAATTGAGCAACCGGACATACGAACTTGACACCCGCACAACTGTTTCAGCCGTTCGCGACTTGACAAAGGGGCTTTTCAGCAAAGACAACATTCTGCAGAAAGCTATCGAGATACAGGGAGCGAGCGATATTGATGTTGATATGAATGATGAGTTGAAACGCCTCGTAAAATCCGGATCTTTGTTGAAATCGGACAGTGAAAGCGTTGAAAAGATACTCATGCGTAACAATCCTGACGACGGTGTACAAGGGGGCGCAACCCTTTGGAAACTGACACAGGCTATCACGGCACACGCCCGTGAACTTGACCCGCGTAGAAGCCGCGAATTACACGAAATATCAGGGGCTTTGTTGAATCGGGTAAAAACTGCCTGACAAGTATTAACCGCCCGCAAACCGTGTTTTAGCACGATTTGCGGGCTTAAAAATTTGGAATATGGAATCGCAAAAACTAATGGCTGTATATGAGGTCGAGAAATGGATAAAATATTAGATGAACAAAAAATCAATTATAGAAATGGAAAAGATGAAATTAGTACTTATCGGCATTGACAGTTGGGATAGACCTGTTTATAAGGATGAAAATGGCAGGTTGTGGAAAGACGTTACGCTTGGAAGTGATTCACCAGAATTATATTCTGCTTGTAATGGGGAGTTCGAGGGTGAGCCTGATACGCCTATTCATTACTACATAAAAGAATGGGAGATTGCATGATATGGCATTATACGATGACAGCCCTATGCCTTTCGGTAAATATAAGGGTGAAAAAATGGCGAATGTTCCGGCTGCATATTTGATGTGGCTATACAACGAGGGAAAATGTAACAAGGAAGTTCGGGACTATATCGAGGATAACCTTGATGTCCTGAAAGAAGAAATTAAACGTAACAATTAATAACAAGGTTATGGGCAATAATAATATATATACAGTAAAAACAAGAACAGAACCAGTAAGTACAATAAGCCGAAACGGAATGTCCGATGAACAATATATCAATGCCTTGGAGATTGCTAACAAAGTATTGAAATCTGAAAATAGGCGGCTTTGCAAATTACAATTGAGATATTCAACTGAGAGAAGGAACAAAGCGATTGATTGCGCTAAATGCTTACTTAAAAATGAGAATTGACAATATGGGAATAAAAACGCATGTTTACAGGGTATCGTTCAAAGAACCTATCCGCGGGAAAACCGATTATATTTTCGGTTCGCTTTCCGCCATATACGACACGTTTACGCCTTTTCAAATAGGCTGTAAAGTACAAAGGTTATGGAACTTAAAGATAACCGTAGAAAACCCGTATATCGGGCGGAAATGCACCATAACAAGGGAATTGTTGCACAGGAAAAAGCAAGGGAGATAATTCCCTTGCTTTTCATTCAATTGATAAATAATTTGTAAATTTGTGAAATCGTACTTTTACGCATGAAAATATATTTGACAAAGGACGAAAAAACAGTATTTCGCTGTATTATTCTGAAAGGGAATGAATGCCCGGCAGGAATAACTAATGCCTGTTACTTTCTTTGTGTACTGTCGCTACAACAAAAGGGAATGGTGAATGCAATCGTCAACTACAACGAAATAGTCGACGTAAAGGCGACTTATATTGGAATAGCGTACTATGCGGAAAATCCAACTTTGCGTAACCCTGTGGACTGGTACAGGGTTATTACAGCGGCTGCTATTGTAATCACAGCTATGGCTACGGCTTTAGCACTATTTGTTGCTTGCAGGGCATTAAAAGGAGGAATATAAAGGATTTTTTTGCTATCTCAAAAAATAACCACAAAAATGTTTGTTTGTATGGTACTATTTTAGTATCTTTACATGAAATTACAATGATATATGAGTTCAAAGAAGAAATTACTCGAACGTTTTTTATTGCAGCCAAGAGACTTTTCATTTGATGAGTTGGTAGTAATGATGCGATATTTAGGCTATTCGCTAAACAACAAGGGCAAAACTTCCGGGTCGAGGGTTGAATTTGAAAGCCCAGATGATTCTTTTGTAATTCATAAGCCACACCCTGATAATACAATGAAAGGGTATCAGATGAAGCAGATTTTAGATTATTTGAAAAAGCATAATAAATTATAGAACATGAACAGGTTAGAGTACAAAGGTTATTACGGCAGTATTGAATACAGCGCAGAGGATAATTGCCTTTACGGTAAGGTACTTGGTATGCCAAAGGATTTAATCAGTTATGAGGGTAATACAGCGTCTGAACTCTATGAAGATTTTAAAGGCGCTGTGGATGATTATTTGGGACTGTGCGAAAACAGCGGACGAAAGCCTCATAAATCCTATTCCGGCACGCTTAATATTCGTATTCCACAGGATATTCATTGCAAGGTTGCAATGGTGGCGGCAAGCAAAGGAACAAGTATTAATTCTTTTATTCTTAATTCAATAGAAAAAGAGTTGCAGGCTGCGCAGTGAATTGTAAGACAATGAAAAATGTGAAATAATATGGAATGGACGGATTTAATATGTTTGAATTGTCGCCATTTTAAATGAATAATTTGTAAATTTGAACAATATAATCGTTACAGCGGACAAGGCTTTCTACTTTTGTAGATGGCGCATGAAACAAGGCGGTGGGATGCGAGTGGCTGACCAAACGATTATTTAAAAATCTTTTTATATATGAAATATTTTGCACATTATGAAGAAGACGCCGTAATCAGGGAAGATGAGAACGGCGAATGTTTTGCTAAATTATGGACATCAGACTATCCGGGACATTACTATTTAGAGCCTGAGTATAAATTAGGTAAAAATAGCGATATGCGGTTAGGTAATCCTGATTATATGAGTTTACCTTATGAAATAACAAAGGATGATTACGACACATTTGGTAAGGAATGGATATATAAAGACGGTGTAAGTTCGAGTTGTGAACTCCATAAACAAGCGTTATGATTTTCACAATTTAACCGCTCTTATCTTCTCATAATAAACCTTTGATTTACTGGCCAAGTCACGGCCTTTCTTTGACATCTGTTCGGCTTTCGATAACTGCCGGTATTCTTCATAGTATTTATGCCCCAAGCCGTTTTGAAGTCCTGATTTCTCTTTAATGTTATTGAACAAGTCCGTTCCAAGCATTTCCTTTGCATAGGTTTCTTTGGCGTATATCATTTGAGGCGTATTTACCTGTATTTCTCCTTTAATTCCGTCCTGTACCAAAATTTTAAACAAATCCCCTGTATATCCCGTATTGTCCGATTGAGATTTATGTTTAATCACCTTGAATCGTTTTTCTATCTCTGCAATAACCGCTGGGATTTTATCTTCTGAAGCGATAAATGTATTACGAATAATATCATTTACCTTAAATATATCGCCGTAATACTCGGCAATTGCTTTATCAAAAATACGTTTCTCTGATTTTATGTTTACGGGAGTAACGGATACCCCATGCTTTTCCGCTAACTTTGCAGATTCCGCGTTTAAGGAATCGGCATATTTTACTGTTTTTGAAACTACTTGTTTGTTTATTAGTTCGATGGATGTATAATCCTTCCATGCGCTCCGGTTGTCTTTAAGAAAATAAGGCAAAGAACCTTTTTCATTCGCTTTTATTATGCGGGTTTCATTGTCAGTCACCCATTTTTTGAAATTATCCGGCACGTCCTTAACCATGTTCGCGCTATCCTCTGACGGCTCCTCGCCATTCATTATCCGCTCATTATCGGCTTCGAGTTCCTCCTCTGTTTTCAGAATGGTTGTCGCGAAGCACCGGCAGGCCGGATGCCAACCGGTGAACTTGAACGTCTTTGGATATTTCCCCTGCAGTTCATCGCAGATGTCCGTAAATGCTCGCCCGTTGAGTGTGTGATTGTTTGATAGGTGTATTTCTATCCCGACAACAAAGTCCATTTGCTGCCAGCGTGTGTGGTCTGATGTGCGGTATGCCATGTTTGTTTCTGTGCGGGCAAGGCGCATAGCATTTTTATAGCTGCTGCGATACACCCCAGCTCCGGGGTGATAGTTCTTGGCATTCTTTGATAACTGTAACTCCCCGTGTTCATCCCGGACACGGCGGAACAGTTTGTCAGGAGCTTTGAGGTACTGTTTCAGATCACGTGCTATCTCGGCGGAGGAAAGTCCTTCGCGTATACCAAAATCCAACCCAAACTCTATTTCCGTCTTGAATTGGTCGGTATAGTTCCACACGCGGTCGGAAAGGTTTAATCCGGCTGTCTTACGCGCTTGAAAAGCCTCCAAAGCCTTGTTGTTGTTGCTGAAATACTGCCTCTGTTTATCTTCCGGCAGTTTGGCTGCTTTATTACCGAAGATAAAGCCGGCGAGTTCGTCGTTCTTTTTGTTGGCCAGATTCCATTGTGTTACAACACCGTTTCCCAACACCGTAGTAACATTTGCACTAAGCCCGTTTATCAACTTTTCAACCCTTTCCTTTATTGCAGGATATTGTGCGAAAGAAAACGGCTTGTCGGGGTTGAAATCAGGCACAGTCGCGCTTATCCGTGCGGCTTCCCTGACAGCCTCCTGATAAAGCCTGTCTATCTCTTTCGCATAACCCGCCATGTCAAGCAAGTGCCGTTTATCCCATTTGTTGAGCTTTCCTGCCATATACCGCTATTTCAACTCAAATTTTTCGCACTGTTTCCCGCTCAAAAACTTACTCCATTGGCTAAACCGGCAACGGCACATGAATAATTCACCTTTCCAATTCTTTTCGTGCCAATCGTAACTATGTTTGCAATCCCGGCAAGTGTACGCGGGTTTCTCCGGTTCTGCCTTACGTCTTATTGCTGCCATATCAAATAGTCGGTTCCATAGAATCAATCGTTTCCTCTCTCTCTATTTCATCGATTTCAGCATCCACATCATCAACCCAGCCGAGCCGTTTAATGGCGGTTCTGCGGCTTGCAATTGCCTTCCCACCCGTTGCGGTCGTGCTGTTACTGATTGTGTCCTTTTCGTCGTTGATAGTGAACGGAGTTATCACATTCTTTACTTGTATAGCATCGAAAGCGTCCGCCAATTTTGGAAACATGATTTTGGCAAAAGCCCGGATAACGTTGATTTCACGGTCGAAATATTCAAGCCACATTCCCTGTTCTTCAAGTACTTTTATGATGGCATCCACGAACATATATCGCTTTGCCTCGCCGCTCGCGGGTGATGATTTCATTTCGTCGAAACTGAAATTCGGTAACTGTATATCAGAAAAGAAACCTTTCTCGAGTCCCTCCGTTTGGAACTTAAGGCTCTCGGTTGCCTGTTCCCATGTCTTGTAACCGGAACTGCCTTTTGATGAAAGTTTCAGGATAATCCTTTCGTCATCATCTTTCTCATTGCCAAAGTTTATTTTCTCATCATCACATACCTCATACACCGGTACAGAGTTCCGGCGGAGATAGTTCCCGTTCCGGCTGTATGCCCATTCAATTTCCGTAACGTTGTTTGAATCTTCCCAAATTGGTGTGATACGGTTGCCGTAAATACCAGGTATCTTGCCGATTAAGGTTATTGCCTCATTCTCAACTTCCTCCCATTGTCCGTCCCCACAACGCCATTTCAAATGGTCTGTGGCTGTGTAGGAATCGAAATAAGTAATGGTTTTCCCGTTTTCCTTGCGGGTGTATTCAAAGGAAAGTGCAATCATATCCCCGTACTCGTCCATAAGTGGATAAATGCTTTCATCGCTCATCGGGGAAAAGTTCCGGCATTTGATTTTGAGTTTACTCTTTTCGCCGTACAGCACATTATCTTCTTTTATGGCATACCAGAGAGTAGCAATTTCACATGAAGCGAATAGTTTTATACCCCTGTCGATGTTGATGCTGTCAATGCGGTTTCGCTCCAATATCTTCTCAATGATTTTCGCCGCCTTTGCTTCATCTTCACTGTCCGTGTTCGTTTGAGTGTAAACGCGTTCAACCGGTATCCCGAACATCATTCCGGTCATAATTTTCACCGCCCGTCTTTGAAGCCCGCGAGTAGCCCGCGTAACCTTTACATTCTTCCCGTTTTTCCCTATCTTATCAGGATATAATGCGGTATCCATAACCGGGTGCAAACTCGGGTAATACTCTTTTTTGAGTTCGGTTTCCCATGATTTGAGTTCAATACTCTTATTTTTACGCTCGGCTATAATATCAGCGATATTCCGCTCCTGCGTTTGTTGCTGCTGTTTTTCTTCCTTTTCCATATCAATATAAATTATCTAATAATTCTTGTAAGTCTTCTTGTTTATCGGTTTTATCCCGCAGATGATAGTCCGCAGAATAGGATAGTAAATCGACATATTCATCATGCGGCTTATTGGGGAAGCCGCAAATCTGCCCTACAAATTCATCGTTCCATGCTCCGGCAACAAGGAACACACGCCCACACTCGACCTTTGCGGATTGTCCCGTTAAACGAGTTTCTTTACTGTCCTGTATTAGCTCGCTCTTTATCTCGCATACATTCAGGTCGGTCGCTGTTTGCAGATAATCCACTACGGAAATTCCGTTGGCTTTCGGTTCTATTCTTATCGTGCTGTCGCCTGTGTAGCCGTTTGCTTTTGCAAAAGTTGGAATAAACCGCACCAAGTCGGGGAATTTCATATACACGCTCGCCGCGCAGGTTACATACATGTTACGCCCGATTTGACAAGTACCGATAATGCCGGAAGGGTCGTTCCTTGCTTCTCTTGTTTTTCTCTTTTTTTCCTCCTCTTTGAAAGCGGTATCGACGAAAAAGTGAATGGGTTCTCTCCCGTGCATGCGTGAAAAGTCTTCAGGCGTGATATATTTGAACCATTCGTTTTTGACAATATTTCCTCCGGCCGCAATGGGGCTTTGTTCATATTGCCCTGCGTAACTGCGCGAGCCCAAATCGGTTTTTTGTTCCGCCAATATATCGGGGGAGAGCCGGACAGGGTCGAGAAGCCCATCTATGTAGTTGTCGCGGAGCGAAGCGGGTTTCACATTGTCGGAAAGTTCTGCCGGTAAACAGATGTGTTTTATCTTTTCGCTCTTTTTTGAAAGGATGTAGCCGGTTACATCCATTTCATGCAGGCGTTGCATAATGGTTATAGTTGGTGTATTTGCTTTATCAACCTTACGGCTGGCGAGCGTTTTTGTATGTTCATTGGCGGTTTCCCTGTCCGCATCTGATACAGCTTGCGCAGGATTCAACGGGTCATCGTTAATTATCAGGTGTGCGTGCTTACCTGTGATAGTACCGCCCGTTGATGTGGTGTATCTCGCTCCGGTTACAGTGTTCTCATACGATGATTTTGCGGATTTGTCGCGCCGTAAAACAATGTTCGGAAATAGCAGGTGGTATTTATCCGAAGTGATAATATCGCGGCTTTTTACGGCGTGTTCAATGGATAAATCAGATGAGTATGAGTTTGTGATAACACGGATTGTCGCATCTTGTGTCCAAATCCATGCCGGAAACATTATCGTTACAATAGTTGATTTTGTCGTTCCGGGAGGAATGTTGATGATAAGGTCATACGGCTTCTCTTGCCTGTTCACGATAAAAACAGACAAGTCCTGCAACTCCTTACAAATGTAGGGTATGTGCCAATTGTAAACCGGTTTTTCCTTTATTATCACGTCCCAGAATGTTTTTACAAAGTAGAAAAACGAGCGTTTACATTCGTCAGCCACGATTTGCAATAAGTATGCTTTATAAAGCTCATTATCAACTTGTTTTTTCATTTAATACCTGTTCGCCAACCTGTAACAGTATACTTCTTTGTTCCTGTGTCAATGTGCTAAAGTCGAATTCATTAACCACAACATCTTTCTTTTCCGGTGCATACAACCCGAGCAATTTCCGGCGTTCGGCGAGTTGCGCCCTGATTTCAGCGAGATAGGAAACATCACCGAGTCGGATAACTTCGGTTTCTGTTTCCTCTTTCTGAAATGTCTTTATCGTGCTTGCCCCGCTTTTCTTATCGGAAACCGGAGCGCCTTTACGCTTGTTCGATGTTTTTGTGTAATCCTGCTTTGATTTCTCCCACTGCCCCCATAACTCGCGTACAGCATCATCAATCCGTTCCAATTCAAGTTGAATTGCTTGGTCTGTATCGTTTATCCGGTTTTCGCGCCATTCTTTGAGTAAGAATTGAACATCTCTATGCACGGTTTGCAGGGAGTATGTCGATATGCCGAGCCGTTTCATTACTTCGTCCTTTATCTTTAGGTAGCTATACCCGCGCTTGTACAACTCGGACACGATTTCAAGCCGTGATAACCGGACTTGCCGACGTATTCTATTTTGAAACTCACTCATAACTTTTTTGTCATCGTCAAGCATGGCTAATAACCCCATGGAGGTTTAGTATGTAGTTGCGTGAATGAGCAAGCCCCCTGTTGTTTTCCAGAAGGTGTCCTGCGTATAAATGTTTCTCCTGTGGTTCTACAACGAGTGTGTATTGAAGCCCTATTTTTTGGAGCAATGCCGCTGTTTTCTGATTACCGGCTCGCGCTTTTGTGGGGATAAATATCGGTATCATACTTTGTATTCATATATTAAATCGCCATTTTCGTCCTTTTCCGTTGGGATGATTATACCCTCAAAAAGCGTGTACGGGCTTTGCCCGCTTTGCGGATTGTTCCACAACCATCGCATATAATCCGCCATTGACATACCGTAAAATTTAGCCCGTTTACCGGAACTGTTACAGTTATATCCTTCGGCTCTTGACCATTGAAATCCGGAAAGTAAATTCTCTATATCTTGCTTTACGTCAGAGTATTTTACTCGTCCATTTTTCTTTGCAATCTGCAACGCTTCGCACCATTGCCCACGACTGTAATTCCATGTTGTCGGTAATCCGCAACATGAGCCATTAGCACACATCTCTTTGAAGTGTGCATCCGATACGTAGAACCGCATGTTCTGTTCGTCACAAACTTTTTTCATTTTTATTAAAAAAGGTTCTTTGACTTTCCTGTTTAATCGCAAATAACCTGACGAAACAGAGTATCTTTTGTAGAAGTTCATCAAGTCAAATCCGCATAGTTCGTTAAATACAGGCATATAACTTTTTAGCTGGTTACTTCGTTGTTCAACGCAAAAGAACTCCGTACTTAATGCCGTTGCGCCACGTTCTCCCGCCTGTTTTATCAAGTCCAAATATGAGGGGTTACTTATCCCTATGATGAATGGACGCAAACGGAGTGTTGCTCCTCCGCAATCGGCTTTAGCTATCTGCTTTATAGCCTCCAAACGTTCTACAGGCGTTGGCACACCTTTTTCAATTATTTTTGCTTTACGTTCATCAAGGGTAATAATAGAGAATTTGACATTCCAGTTTTTCTGCCCTCGAAATAGTTCCATGTATCGTTCGTCTTTTGTCCACCAGACAGACTTGGTAGAGAAACAAAGAGGGTAATCAATCTCTTTGAAAAACCTTAATAATTCAAGCGTTTTGCCGTATTTGCGCTCGAACCCGTCGAATTGGTCAGACAACCCACCCCACTGCATTACCTTACGCTGCCGGATGTATTCGCCAAACTGTGATTTATCCGGCTCGCGGAACATTTTTTTTACCCGTTCTATGTTTACCGGAGCAACCTTTTTCGCAAGGTAATCATCTTTAGCCCCCCCTATACTTCTTTGGAATTGCGAGAAACAATAAAGACAACCAAAGGCACAATTGCTGTATGTGTCGAACGTCATAGGCATACTGCAATCGGCTATTTCATTACTCCAACGTGGCGAACTGTAATATTTATCTTTTCCCATCTATTAATTCTTTAATATCGAATACTACCTTATTAGGTCGTGTTAGCATAAAATAAGAATAAAAAGTTATCTTTGTGCATGGAAATAACACAGGCGCAATACGATCAGATATCTGATTGCTTTCCGAAGCATAGAGGCAAATTGACATACG
>JAIRNG010000157.1 GCA_031258135.1 Mediterranea sp. (in: CFB group bacteria) | reverse complement strand
AGGGAGGTTTCACACTTCCAGTAGCGTTCCAGGAGTTGTTCGATGTACTTATAATCCGTATTCATCTATTTGTTTATATTGTTGTTTAACCTTTTGTCTGGCCCGGAAGAGGTTTACTTTCACCTGCTCTTCCGTCAAACCCAGTACGTTGGCAATCTCTTTATAACTGGCTTCCTCGATGTCTCTCATTTGCATGATCAGGCGTTGTTTCTCAGGAAGCCGGCTGATCAGCTCATGAACAATGCGCATCCGCTCATCCCCCACCAGCCTTTCATGGGGGCTACCCCCTCTGTCATCCCCCATTTCTCCCATCTCAGGGGTAATCTGCAAATGCTGCGCTTCCTTCTTCTGACTGCGGTCGATGGCCAGATTCCTGGCAACGGTCATGCAATACGCTTCGACCGAACCAAACTGCGGCCACTCCTCCCGCTTGTTCCAAACCCGGATCATGGTGTCCTGCACAACATCCTCGGCTTCGGCCCTGTTGAAGGTAATCCTCAATGCCAACCGAAAGAGCTTGTCCTTCAGCGGAAGTATATCGTCACGAAACCTGATCTCTTGCATCTCTATAAAGGTGACGGGCGAAAAGGAAGAAAGTTACGGCGCTGTCTTTATTTTCCCGAATTATTTTTTTATCCGGGTGCCCCCTGCCGTGTGAATGGCCGACGCCAGGGTGATGAGCACCCCGGAAACTCCGGCATCGATGGCCTCAAAAGCGTTCTCCAGCTTAGGGATCATCCCGCCCCGGATGATTCCACCGGCCACGTACCGCTCAAATTCGGCAGGAGTTATACAGGGGATTACGCTGTCCTCGTCGTTCTCATCTCTGAGTACGCCTTTTTTCTCAAAGCAATAGACCAGGGTCACATCAAAGCCGGCCGAAAGGGCTTTGGCCGTTTCCCCGGCAATGGTATCGGCATTGGTGTTCAACAGATTACCCCGGCCATCGTGGGTCAACGGAGCCATCACAGGCACAACGCCTTTTGCGATAAGACCGGCCAGCACAGCGGCGTTTACCCTCGTTACATCACCGACAAAACCATAATCCACGGCTTCCACCGGACGCTTCACCGAACGGATCGCATCCATATCTGCGCCCGTCAGTCCCAAAGCATTGACGCCGCGGGCTTGCAGGCCTGCCACAATATTTTTGTTGACCAATCCGCCATAGACCATCGTGACAACCTTCAACATTCCGGCATCCGTAATGCGGCGGCCGTCGACCATCCGGCTCTCGATACCCAAAAGCGAAGCAACCTTAGTGGCGGAACGGCCGCCGCCATGCACCAGCGCTTTGCACCCGTCAATCGAGGCGAAATCGTCGAGTAACCGGTTCAGGGAGGCCTCCTCCTCGACAACTTTACCGCCAACCTTGATTATGGTAAGTTTCTGTTTCATACGTAATCCGCGTACAAATCTATTCCAGGTAAGTGTAACCATACAGGCCGGAACGGTAGTTGGAAAGAAATTCTTTTCCTTCTTCAACGGATATCCGGCCCTCCTTGACAGACTTCGTCACCCATGTTTCAAGCGTGCGAACCAGTTTCTTGGGACTGTACTGCACGTAATCCAATACTTCGGCAACGGTCTCGCCGTCGATGATCTGCTCGATGCTATACCCTTTCTCGCTTACGGAAATATGCACCGCATTGGTGTCGCCGAACAGGTTGTGCATATCGCCCAGTATCTCCTGATACGCCCCGACAAGGAACACGCCCATAAAATAACTCTCCCTGCTCTTTAAAGAGTGCACGGGAAGATAATGCGATACATTCTTCGTAGAGATAAAGTTTGCGATCTTACCATCGGAATCACAGGTGATATCCTGTAAAGTCGCCGAACGGTCGGGACGCTCATCCAGGCGATGCAAGGGCATGATCGGGAAGATCTGGTCGATGGCCCACGAGTCGGGCAATGACTGGAACAGCGAGAAATTACAGAAGTACTTATCGGCCAAAAGCTTGGACAGGCTCTTCAACTCATCGGGAACATGCTTGAGACCGGAAGCGATCTGACTGATCTCACGGGTGACCGACCAATACAGACGCTCGATCTGGGCGCGGGTTTTCAAATCCACAATGCCATGGCTGAACAGATCGAGAGATTCCTCACGTATCTGTTGGGCGTCGTGCCACGCCTCAAGCATTCTGTTCTGGTTCAACGTATCCCAGATGGAATAAAGCTCACGAACCAGCTCATGGGCGTCTTCGGCAAGCTCTTCATCCTCTCCCCATTCCGGCAATGTAGCGGTCTCCAGGACTTCAAACACAAGCACGGAATGATGGGCGGTCAATGCCCGGCCGCTCTCGGTGATGATATTCGGATGCGGGATATTGTTCTTATCGCTCGTATCGACCAGTGTGGAAATGGAGTCATTCACGTATTCCTGAATACTGTAGTTGACACTGCTCTGGCTACCGGACGAGCGGGTCCCGTCATAATCGACCCCCAACCCGCCGCCGATATCGACAAACTCCACCTTAAAGCCCATGGCATGAAGCTGCGCATAAAACTGTGAAGCCTCGCGCAAGGCGGTCTTGATACGACGAATCTTGGTTACCTGACTGCCGATATGGAAATGGATCAGCTTCAGGCAATCGTGCATCTCCTTCTTTTCAAGGTAATCCAACGCTTCGAGCAACTCACTCGAAGTCAATCCGAACTTGCTGGCATCGCCTCCCGAATCTTCCCATTTACCGCTACCCGAAGAGGCCAGCTTGATCCGGATACCGATATTGGGGCGCACATTCAACTGCTTCGCCATTTTGGCGATCAGCTTCAGCTCGTTCAGCTTCTCCACAACGAGGAAGATACGCTTACCCATCTTCTGGGCAAGCAAAGCCAGCTCTATGTAGCTCTCGTCTTTATATCCGTTACAGACAATCAGCGAGTCCGAGTCCGTATTTACGGCAATCACCGCATGCAACTCCGGTTTCGACCCGGCTTCAAGTCCCAGATTGAACTTCTTTCCATGACTGATGATCTCTTCCACCACCGGACGCATCTGGTTTACCTTGATCGGGTAGATAATAAAGTTCTGCCCCTTATAACCATACTCTTTAGAGGCTTCCTCAAAACAACGCGCGGTCTTCTCGATACGATTATCCAATATATCCGAAAAGCGCAACAGCATGGGCAAAGCCACATCGCGGATCTGCAATTCGTCGACCAGCTCCTTCAGGTCGACGCCGACCCCGTCTTTACGGGGAGTAACCACCACATGTCCCTTGTTATTTATACCAAAATACGAAGTCCCCCAACCCGTGATGTTGTAAAGTTCTTCAGAGTCCTCAATACGCCATTTTCTCATCTCTTTCCTGTGATCTTTTGTTGTAAATAGTCCGGCAAAAATACATATTAATCTATAATTACACTATATTTACAGCTACATTTGAAACGCAGATTAACGCTTAGTAAATTGAAAATTGAAAATTGAAAGTTGAAAATTACCTTGCGGCGTAAAGGTTGAAACGCAGATTAACGCAGATTTCCGCAGATTTTTAATCTTAAGTACTAAAACAAAATTAATTGATATAATCATATCATTTAATTTTGAACATTTACTTAGTAATTATAATCTGCGTTTCAAATAGTAAATAGTAAATCGTCTAATTGTAAATAGCCGCGGCGTCCGCGGCAGATTGCCGTCAACTACATGGAGCAAAAACATCTATGTGTTGGCTCGTCGTCAATGACATGGAGCAAAAACATAGATGTTTTTGCGCGTCGTCAACTACATGGAACAAAAACATAGATGTTTTTACGCGTCGTCAACTACATGGAGCAAAAACATAGATGTTTTTGCGCGTCGTCAACCACATGGAGCAAAAACATCTATGTGACGGCTCGTCGTCAACTACATGGAGCAAAAACATCTATGTGTTGGATCGTCGTCAACTACATGGAGCAAAAACATCTATGTGTTGGCTCGCCGTCAACTACATGGAGCAAAAACATCTATGTGTTGGCCCGCCGACGATTTTCGCTCCGGAATAAAATTAAAAAAATCCGTGAAATTCGTGTAATCCGTGTCTGAAAGAATATCTGACACGGATTTCACGGATTTTGAAACAAAAATAAAATCAATCCCAATGTCGAAAGAGAAAGAGGCTGATGACGTTATTTCAAGAATATTGCGTATGTTTGTCCGGTTTTCCTGTCGGAGTATTAATAATGCGAATCAGTAGTCAGTAGTTAAAGGAGTTAACGCTCGCTTCGCTCGTTAGGAGTTAAAGCTCAACTACCATCCGGGCTAAGGTGCGAAGCGCCTGATAACTCCTTTAACTACAACTACTGCGCGAAGCGCTAACTCCTTAACTCCTGATTGGTATTAATAGAGATTATTCATCGTTTCTAACTTATGAAAAAGAACATGTTATTCACCGTTTTGTTGGCTACATTCTTCCATAGCAGCAACGCCAACGCACAATTCACAGACATTGTTACTACCCCCAATCGTGATACGGTACCGCAAGACACGCTTGTTATAGCCGCCGATCCGGCAAAAATGCTTGAGATGCAACACGCACTGGAAGAAGCCCGTATCAATGAGATGAACCTCCGCATGGAAATGGAGACGCTGCGAACGGCAACCTTTGTTACCGATTCCCTGAAAAAAGCGCAAAGCAAACAGCGCATCGATTCTTTGCGAAGAGTGACCGTGGCCACTCCCGTCGTGGTGGAAAGCGACACGTTATATTATATTTATGCTAAACGCGGAGGCGTTTCCCCGAAAGCAAGAGCCGGCAGCGTGGCCAATATGATACTTTCGCTGGGAAAACAGTTCTCATTGAACCCCGATTCGGTCTATATCGAAAGTACCGATATTACCACCGAGCTTATGTATAAAGACAAAGTTATCGCTTCGTTTACGGACCTTGACGGGCTTTGGGAAAACACCACCCGCGACGAACTGGCCGGCGAAAGGCGTCTCGTTGTTGTAAACAAACTCTATGAGTTGCAAAAAGAGTACGGGATAATGCAATTATTAAAGAGAATCTTCTTTTTCATTCTTGTCATTGCCCTGCAAGGATCATTGATCTGGGGTACATCATGGCTATACAGGCGGGGGAAAATCCGCATCATGCAGTTAAAAGATTCCAGGCTGAAAGCCATTTCCATCCGTGATTACGAACTGTTCGACACACAGAAGCAGGTGCACATCCTGACCTTCTTCGCCAACCTGGCCCGGTATGTGTTTATTTTCATCCAACTGATGTTCTCGGTTCCGATTCTGTTCTCCATATTCCCGCAAACGGAAGACCTGGCTTACAAGATATTCTCTTATATATGGAATCCGGTCAGGGAAATAGCCATAGACATTATTGATTATATTCCGAACCTGTTTACGATCATCGTCATCTGGCTGGCTATCCGGTATTTGGTCAAGGGCCTGGGCTACCTGGCAAACGAAATCCATTCGGAGAGACTGAAGATTACCGGATTCTATCCGGACTGGGCGCACCCCACCTATCAGATCATACGTTTCCTGCTATACGCTTTCATGGTAGCCATGATATACCCTTACCTCCCCGGCTCCAAGTCCGGCATTTTCCAGGGAGTATCGGTGTTTGTGGGTTTGATCATTTCGTTGGGTTCAAGCTCTGTGATAGGGAACATCATGGCCGGGATGGTCATTACCTACATGCGCCCGTTTAAGATCGGCGACCGCATAAAGCTGAACGATACGGTAGGAAACGTAACGGAGAAAACGCCGTTCGTCACCCGCCTCAAGACTCCGAAGAACGAAATCGTAACGATACCGAACTCGTTTATCATGTCATCGCATACGGTAAACTATAGCGCATCGGCACGGAATTACGGATTGATCATCCATACCGAGGTGAGCTTCGGCTTCGAGATTCATTGGAAAACGGTGCATGAATTACTGATCAACGCCGCACTGAAGACACCCGGGGTTAGCCGGGAGCCTGTGCCGTTTGTCCTGGAAACATTGATACATGACTTCTATGTCATCTATCAGATCAATGCGTATATCAAGGACGCCGACAAGCTGGCGCAGATCTACTCCGACCTGCACCAAAACATTCAGGACTCGTCAAATGAAGCGGGCATTGAATTGTTGTCACCACATTATTATGCAGCAAGAGACGGCGACGAGATTACAATACCGAAGGAGTACCGGAAGAGTGAAAAAGAAAAATCCCGGCGTTAGGCCGGGACTTCAATCAATCATAAAATCACTTCTTACGGGTTATGGTATGTACGACATCGCCCTTTTCGTTTATCATGTAGAGCTTCAGATGTTCTTTATCTACGGAGCAGACAGAGAATCCCGGATCGCCATTGCAAAACCGCGTACCCTCCGTGGGTTTCACTGCTCTTGATAGAGACGCGGAAGTATTGACGACATAGTCTATGTTGCTTCCGGGTACGCGAATGTACTGGAAATTGTGTATATGTCCGCACATATACATATCTACATTGTGCCGGCGCAAGACAGGATCCAAACGCTTTTGCAAGTCGCCCCGTTCGCTGTCTTCCTTGCTTGTCTGGGCATATATGGGGTGATGGCCCACAACAATGATCCAGTCTTCACGCTTAGTCGACAATACGGAATCAACCCATGCCAGTTGTTTCTGCATATCCTGCCGGCAAGCATCAGGATACTGAACGCTATCGTTACGATATTTATCAATCAATGGCGTCGTGTCCAACCATACCACCCGCACGGTGACGCCCTCTTCGTCGAAGACTTTGGTGTAATATCTGTCGGGCATTAACCATCGCCGGCTGACATTTGCATAATCAAGCACAGCTTGGGTGGAGCCACGGTATTCATGGTTTCCTAAAATAGCATACCAGTTGATCATCAGTTCCGGATGTTTGTAAATCAACTCGTAGTTGGTCATCCATAGCGGATCATTAACGCTCTGCACTCCGTCGAAATGATGCACGTCGCCCGCGGCGATAACAAATTCAGGCCCGATCTTTTCGGCCATTTCACCCATTCGTTCGGCTATCGGTTTCTGGCTATAATAACCGTTCCTGCCCAAGTCGTTCGCCACGTAGAAATTGAACTTATCCTTCAGAAGGCTGTAGTCCGGTTGTTGCGCAACAAGCTGAAGGTGTCCGGCAAGGACGAGACACCAGATGAAAAGACATTTTATTCTCATGTAAGTTCTATGTTTTTGAGTTAAAAGTTTACTTTAAATCCCAGATTTACTTTAGCGCCGTAATATTCGGCTTGCATGGTTTGCGCCTTCTCCCCCTGATAATAACGCAAAGGCTGGTTCAGGAGGTTATTGGCTTCCGCATACAAGGTGTAATGCTTGGCAAACGTGTAGCTCACGTTCAGGTCGAGATAACCTACGGCATCGTAGTAGCGGTCATAAAACTTTTCCGCACCCATTTCGTCAATGAACGATGAGGCGTAATTATAGGAAAGACGCGCATTAACACCCTTGCGCTCAAAGTAAAGGGAAGCATTGGCCGTGTGCTCGGGCGAACCGGGCAATCTGAGGCCTTTCTCCTGTTCACGCCCTTCAAAGTTGAAGTCATTTACCCGGGTATAGGTATAAGTGTAGTTTCCATATACTCCCAGGCATTTCAGCACAGGGGTTACGAAACCAAGGTCACGTTGGAAAGCAACTTCAAATCCTAACAGATTGGCGTTGCCGGCGTTCCGGGGCTGTGTGAAGGTGGTATATACATGGCCCTCATACGTGTAGTTTTTAAGGTTTTGGTCGACCATAAAGTCTTCGATCTTTTTATAGAACACACCCGCACTCATCAGGCCGACGCTTCTGAAATAATATTCACCGTTCAGGTCTACGTTATAGGACTTGGTGGGTTTCAGCCCGGGATTACCTATTGTAATCTCGTTGTCGCCGCGGTTAACGTTCATGCTCGGAACTAACGCGGAGTATTTGGGACGGGCAATGGTATGTGTGAACGAGGCGCGTACTTTAAACTCATCGCTTACGTTATACTTTAACAATAAGGAGGGCAACAGATTGGTATAGCCTTCTTTTGCCTGTGGAGAGGTGGTCGTTTTGTCTTCGTCGGCATCGTATATGCGTCCGGTGTACCTCAAACGGGTGTCCTCCACACGAAGTCCGGCCATCACGTCCAACTTCCGGCCTATCTTCTGGTCGAAGCGTATGTAACCTGCGGTTACGGTTTCCCTGGCCTCATAGCTCGCTGCGATTTCTTCTACAACCTGTTCTTTATCAAACAGGGTGCTGTTGTTTAAATCCAGCCCACCCAGATAACGCTTGTCTATAAAGTCGCCGGCCTGATACTTGCTGCCGGCCATGAAGCCGCTTTTGTTCTGGTTCCCGGTATTCGAGAAACTTCCGTTCAGGAATTGATCCTCATAACCGCCTAACGGCTCGTACTCGTAGAAGTCTTTCTCCTTATCTTTGCTCTTTCGGATGAGTTTGCCGCCAAATTTGATCTTGTTACCGTATTTCCCAAGAGCCAATGGAAGCTCGAAGTTCAGGGAGAGCTTCAGGTCTCTTTCCTGTATGTCTTCCTGTTCCTCCGTCAGTTCCTTAAGGCTGAACTTATCGTTGAAGATCAGGGTAGACCCCTCCCTGGGCGTGTAAAAAGGCTTGCGCCTGTCGCTCAGGTCGGCATTGAACTGTTGTTTCTTTAATTGAAAGTCAATGTACCGTTCGTTGGGACGTATCTCGCCCGCCTCGGCATAAGATACATTCCAATCTACGTCGAGTTTATCGAAGAGATGTTCACCGCCCAAGGTAAAGTCCATTGTACGTTGACGCTCCAGGCGGGCGTTTTTGTTATCGGGCGTACCGCCTTTGGTTTGTATGCGCACGGTTGCATTGCCGTCCTCATCCAGATCTTTGAGGGTCATGCGGTAGCGGTTCTCCCAGTCGTTCCGGTTGTTGAAGATGCTTTTGAAGGTCAGCTTGTGGCTTTCGTTTATGCTCCAGTCAAAAGCGGCGGAATAACTTTGGCGTTCCCGCGTCACGTAGTACCGGCGAATCTGATAATCGTTCAGGTAGACCTTATCACCGTCTTTCTCCCAGGCGAACTCTACGTCATCGGAACCGGAGGGAGCATACTGGTATGAGGCGGCAATGATCACTCCCAGCTTGTTATTAAAGAAACGCTCACCATACACCAGGCCAAGATTAAGCTGCGCCCTGTTGCTCACCCAGTTCCATCCGCTTCCGGCTATCGCCGAGACGGTACGCCTATACGGCGAGTTCCTGGTGACGAGGTTGATAGAGCCGCCAATAGCATCGCCTTCCATATCGGGCGTAACGACTTTGTTCACCTCGATGACCTGAATCATATCGGCAGGGATAAGGTCGAGCTGCACGTTACGCGTATCCCCTTCGGCAGAGGGAATACGGTTACCGTTGATGGTTACCGAACTCAAATCGGCAGACGTTCCGCGTACCTGCCCGAAGCGCGCTTCGCCCTGATCGTATTGCACATTGATTCCGGAAATACGTTTGAGCGCATCGCCGATATTGGAATCGGGGAATTTCCCCACCTGATCGGCGGAGACAATGTTCGTAACGGCCAGATTGCTTTTCTGGGCGTTTATGGCCCGGCGTTGTCCGTCGAAAGCTCCGCCAACAACAACTTCCTGAAGCTGGATGCCTTCATTGAGCACCACGTCTCTTTCGAGCGTCTTGCCTTCGGGGATTTTCACTTCCACCTCAACGGGAGAGTATCCTACATAACTGATCTTGAACGTGTACGTACCTGGCTCAAGATTGGAAAAGGTATAGAACCCGTTAATGTCGCTGGTCACACCTGTTTGCAGATTCTCAATATAGATAGAAGCGCCGGGGAGGGTCTGATTTCCGGTGTCGACTATACGTCCACGGACTGCACCTTGCTTTACGACGTTCACCTTTTCACCGGCATAAGCGTTGTTTATACCACCTGCCAGCAATAATAAAAAGAAGAATAAAGATTTGATTACCTGTTTCATATATATTCGCGTTAATTTGTTTACGGGAGCGAAAATAACAGGACCAGGTTTCATGCCCTTTACAAAACGCTTAACTATACATGACAAATTGTTTGCTATTCTGTTTCAATTTTCAATATGCAGCCTTTGTGGCCATGATGTAGACTTTATTCCCACGATGGAGGGTGGTGGCAAAAAGGTACAGTCCCCCATCCTCACGAAGTTTGGAGCGTTTTCGCAGACCGGCAACCGTAACCGGAAAGTTACGAACGACAATCGTTGCTCTCTTCACCCCTGCGATAATCTCTTTCAGGTTGGATGAGGAGGCTTGCACGCAAAAAGCCTTTCCGGGGAAGTCATCGACCAAATGGTCTGAAGTGTAAAGATGGCTATTGGGATGTAGTTTCTTTAACCCGAAACGAGCGGCGACGGAACGAAATGCACCGGCTTTAAGTATGGAAGCATGAGGCTCGTAAAGGAACGCATCTACTTCATGGGTATAACTCACAACGGCCGAAGCCTCCTCCGCCCGCGTAAACGTGAAGTTCCGGACTCCATTGCCGGCGAGGTCGACGCAACAAATGGGAATCTCTTTCTTCTCCGTTCCGGCATTCCGGCGTTCCAGCAGCAGAAGCAACTCCTTACATTCGTTCCGTACGGAAACGACATGCACCTCGCAGGTATGAGGCAAGCTACGCAAAGCCAAAGAGAGGTCGAGCATGGGGGATAACTTTATCATGACCCGCCCGGCTTTTCTGAGCAGCATGTCTTCCAACGCTTCCGCATCAGGCTCGCAATCGGACACCAGCACCGTCTTCCCTCCGTGTTCATCACGACGGGCGGGATCAATAAAGATGCAATCAACAGGAGAGAGGTCCGCCAACGCCTCCACGCTATCTTTATTGACTACGACGATTTGATGAAGCCCGAGAATATTAAAATTATGGGCGGCCATATTGCACAACTCCTCCTGCCGCTCGATACAGGTTACCTGTTTAAAGTTCGCTGACAGAAAAGCGCAGTCCACGCCGAAACCTCCGGTAAGGTCGACAAGGGTTTCACCTCTCAATAATCCGGCTTTGTATCTGGCTGTCAACTCCGAGGAACATTGTTCCAGGGAAAGATGCAAGGGATAAATGATGCCTTTGGCCGCATACCACGAAGGGATTTTATGCTGCGCCGTTTGCCGGCCGGCTATTTGCCTGATGGCAACAGGCATATTTATACCGGGATACCTCTTTGCCTGAAGCGCCAACGTGCGGACATCATCGTGTTGGCGCTCAAGAATGAATTGTTCTGTTTCAGGCGTTATCGCGTCATAAAGTTCATCCATTCTTTACCGATTAAATTGAATAGAGGCAAATGTACGGAAAAACACGTGTGGAACCTGAATGCCGGCCTATGTATTTGCCAAAAGAGATGGAATAACCCGACCTCAACAGATTTTTTTTTCATCCTCTTGCCGGAAACAAATAAATCCATAACTTTGCGTCGTTTTATTGCCGATATAGCTCAGTTGGTAGAGCAACACATTCGTAACGTGTAGGTCGCCGGTTCGAGTCCGGCTCTCGGCTCCGAATAATAACGCGAACGTGAAAGAACAGACGAATCACCGGATTTTCCTTGCGTGGTTGTTTGCGGTTATTCTTTCCATACCGTCTACGACCCGTGTCATTCATATCTACCAGAATGAATGCGAGGAGGAAGTTTGTTCACATTCCGATGAGCATAAGCATCATGCAACGCATGACTGTAACACCTGTTTGCTCTGTAATTTTGTGCTATCCGCTTTCACGGAAGTCCGGCTAAGCGCTTCGGAGATCATACAATTTGTGTTCCATCGCCCTGAATTTATTCTCCATCAGGAAAAGGGATTCGGTTCAGTGGTATCTTCGCATCAACTGCGCGCTCCTCCTGTTGTGTAATCGCACGTGCAGCAGGGATCCGCGATCCCGCCATTCCATTTACATCATTATCATTAAACGAGTATTGACATGCATACCCGAATATTTCCGGTTATGCTCATGTTTGTGTTTGTATGGCCTGTCAGCAGCCAGGAAGCGGATTCCATCCGGGTCATCGCATTGGAAAGTGTGACGGTTACCGCCGATTCGTACAAAGAGGTAATAAACCGCAACGCTGTCCTACCGGTCGAAGTGGCCGAAAAGGATTTTCTGACCGGGCATTTCACAGGAAATCTCATGCAAACATTGGAGTATATACCCGGAGTACATTCCATGGACATCGGTTCCGGCTTTTCCAAACCGATGATCCGGGGCATGGGATTCAACCGTGTGGTTGTTACCGAAAATGGGCTTAAACAGGAAGGCCAGCAGTGGGGCAGCGACCATGGACTGGAGATAGACGCCTTCAGCATCGAACGTGTAACCGTCCGCAAGGGGCCTTCATCGCTCCTCTACGGAAGCGACGCCATGGGTGGAGCGATCGAGATCAGTGTGCCACCTGCGCCTGCCGATAATCAAATCTTCGGCGAAGCCGGTCTGCTGTGCAAAAGTGTGAACAGCGGCTTTGGCGGTTCTTTGATGCTGGGCGTAAAGAAAGGCGCCTGGTATACCAAAGTGCGTTATTCGGAACAGCATTTCGGGGATTACCATGTTCCGACGGATACGGTTGTCTACCTGACCATGCGAATACCGGTCTATGGCCGAAAGCTGAAGAACACTGCCGGACGGGAGAGGAGCGCAAACCTGTACACCGAATACAGGAATGGGAAATATTACTCCAACTATGCCGTTAGCAACGTCTACCAGAAGACCGGATTCTTTTCGGGCGCACACGGAGTACCCGATGTTTCACGGGTGCAGGACGATGGCGACCACCGGAATATCGAGTTTCCTTATAGCAACGTGAACCATCTGAAAGCAACCACGAAGCAACAGTATTCATGGCATAACCTGATCGGTTCATGGGATATGGGTTACCAGAACAACCACCGTGAGGAATGGAGTAAATTCCATACCCATTACGGGAACCAGTCCCCGCCGGAGCATCATCCGGATGAAGAACTTGATTTCTCATTGAACACGTTCGGTTCTTCCATGAAGTTGAGGTTCATCCCTTCTATCCCATGGGAGCATACTGCCGGATGGGATATGCAGTTCCAGCAAAACCGGATTGGCGGCTATTCGTTCCTTTTACCCCGATATGACAGGTTCACGACGGGACTTTTCGGGCTTTCCACCTGGCGTCCTTCCTCGCGATTATCCGTCAGCGGAGGGCTTCGTTACGATCTGGGTTCGGTCGATATTTCGGCTTATACCGACCCTTATCTTGAAACCCATCTGCAAGGTATGGGATATGACGATGAGTTGATCAGGCAATATAAATGGAGAAGCTATCCTGTGAAACGTGACTTCGGCGACTTTTCCGGTTCGGTAGGCCTGTCGTGGAATCCGGAAGGCGCCCATCGGATAAAGGCCAATATCGGACACAGTTTCCGGCTACCCGGAGCCAATGAGTTGGCAGCTAATGGCGTACACCATGGAACATTCCGGCATGAGCAAGGCGACCCGTCGCTCTCCTCCGAACGGGGGTGGCAGTTCGATACGTCGTATCTGTACGAAGCGAAAGGCTTTTCCCTGTCTGCAACTACCTTTTTCAGTTGGTTCAATAATTATATCTATCTGAAGCCAACCGGAGAATGGTCCGTGCTTCCTCATAGCGGACAGATCTATCGTTATACCGGAGCGGAGGCTTTTTTCGCAGGAGCGGAACTTTCGTTTAATGCAGACTTTCTCAACTGTCTGAACTACTCGTTTACGGGTGAATACGTGCATACCCATAACCGCGATGAGCGTACCCCGTTGGCCTTCTCGCCTCCCGCCTCCATGTACAATACGTTGACATGGAAGAGCAGGAAAGTACAGGTATTCGCCGAGCTGCAAAGCATCGCCAAACAAACGAGGGTCGCGAAGAACGAAAGCGTCACCGGTGGCGCTGATCTATTCAACCTGGGCGGCAGCCTGAGCCTGCCCATAGGCGGGTTGAACGCAGAACTGACGCTTTCTTTGCGCAATCTGCTGAATGCCAAGTATTACAATCACTTAAGTTTTTACCGGAAAGTTGAAATCCCGGAACCGGGACGAAACATCCGACTATTTATTAAAATACCTTTTAAATACAGTTTAAAATGAAAACAAAAAATAATTTCCTATTCTTAGTTATCTTTAGTGTGATAACCTTCTTTTCGCTTTTCGCCTCTTGTCATGACGACGGCGACACCACCAAGCCTGAGATCGACCTCATCGAACCGGAGGAAGACGCCGTTCTGCAAATCGGAGATGACGTGCACTTCGAGATGGAAGTGTCGGACAACGAAATGCTGTCATCCTATAAAGTGGAAATACACCCTAATCTCGATGGTCACACACACAGCCGTACCACCCGAACTACAGATTTTTACTTTGAGGAGACGTGGAGCCTTGCCGGAAAGAAGAATGCTTATATTGACCATCATGAAATCGACATTCCCGAAGGTGCAACTCCGGGCCATTACCACCTGATGGTCTATTGCACCGATGCAGCAGGTAATGAAGCGATTTTAACTCGTGATATTGAATTGAGCCATGAAGGAGAAGAACATCATGATGAATGATCATTGAAAAAAGGCGGGATATAAAATCACCGCAATTAATTAATCGATATACAATTAATTAATTGCGGTGATGCAAGTCGGGGTGACTGGATTCGAACCAGCGACCACTCGCCCCCCAGACGAGTACTCTAAACCGGGCTGAGCTACACCCCGATTTGCGGTTGCAAAGATAAGTCTTCCTTTTTAATTCCCAAATAAAATGCCGGAAATTGTTACAAGCCCATACATTCACGGTAGAAGTCGAACATCTCGAATATAGTTTCTTTACCGGCTGTCCTGTTGATACATATCCGGCCGATATCTTCCAACAGCGTAAAGTTAATAATACCTGCCGTATTCTTCTTATCGTGGAGCATGAGTCCGTATAACGTTTCATATTGCTTGCAATCCAGATAGAAGGCGCTGTAGTTCTCTTTGATGAACTGAACGGTTTGCCTCATCTTACCGGCAGGAAACCCGGTCATTATATGCGACAGGTACAGCTCACAAACCATCCCCCAGGCCACGGCATAGCCATGCAGCACGGGACGGTTCTTCTCCAACGCCAGACTCTCAAAGGCATGTCCTA
The DNA here is from genome assembly GCA_031258135.1 of Mediterranea sp. (in: CFB group bacteria). Lineage (GTDB taxonomy): Bacteria > Bacteroidota > Bacteroidia > Bacteroidales > Bacteroidaceae > Bacteroides. Next base: position 3,704 of record JAIRNG010000157.1, on the reverse strand, counting down.
CGGTATGTCCCAGATTCAATGCCTTACGGATGCCATGCTCAAAAGGATCCTGCCCGACAATATCCTCCTTGACCTGCACCGACCTGCCGACCAATTCCCGCAGACCGTCATAGTCTACCTGCTCCGTATCAAACCGCAGCAACTCCGCCCAATGCGATTCCGTACTGATAAGTCCGTGTTTCAACATCTCCGCATAGCCTGAGACTAAGTTACGCCGGTCAAGGCTACGGAGGAAACAGGTATCGATCAGCACAGCGCTTGCCGGAGCAAAAACACCGATCTCATTCTTCAGACCGTTGAAGTTAATCCCTGTTTTACCACCCACGGAAGCGTCGACCATAGCCAATAGAGTGGTAGGTATATTGATATACGGAAAGCCGCGCTTGAACGTTGCCGCAGCGAAACCACCCAGGTCGGTGATCATGCCGCCGCCCAGATTGAGCAAAAGGGAGTGACGGGTAGCCCCGCTATCGCTCAACCGTTTCCAAACGGAGGCCAACGTATCGAGTGTTTTATGAATATCCCCGGCGCCAATCACAATCTCATTCATATCCGACAGACAGCCGATCTCCCGCAAACGGGGCATACACAAGCGGCTCGTATGCTCGTCGGTCAGTATGAACAATCTGTCGTGGGGGCATCGGTCTATGGCTTGTTTCAGACTCCCGGCCAGGTCTTCGCTCAGTATGACTTCCTGTTTACTCATAATAAAATGGTATATCAATGGTTTTGGCTTACAAATATACGGAAAAGAGATACAACTGTTAACTTATGTCTTCTTTTATAGGAGACATATTAAACCTTTTATCCGTCAGTCCGTCAAAGAGTTAATCATAATTATTTAACATCATTCAGACATGAAGAAAATAATATTAGGAATGGCGCTGGTATTGAGCGGCGCCGTATCTTCTATTGCTCAAACGAAGAACATCACAGTTACAGGTACGGTTATTGAAGCTGATACGAAAGAACCTGCTATCCGGGCCACCGTTCAGCTTCTGGCGCTACCGGACAGCGCATACGTTGCAGGGATAGCAACAACGGATAAGGGACGATTCACCTTACCCAAAGTGACAGCGGGCAGATATGTTCTTCAGATCACATCCATCGGGTTCCGGCGCAAGCAGATTCCTATACAGCTCACCTCATCCAACCTGAACAGAAACATGGGCGCCATCACCCTGGAATCCGACGCGATTCTTTTGCAGGAGGCGGTCATTACCGCCGAAGCCCCTGAAGTTACGGTAGTGGAAGACACATTGGTCTACAATGCATCCGCCTATCGCACTCCGCAAGGCGCCATGCTGGAAGAGCTGGTAAAAAAACTACCCGGCGCCGAAGTCTCTGAGAACGGAACGATCACTGTGAACGGGAAGGAAATCAAGAAAATCATGGTTGGAGGCAAGGAGTTTTTTACGAACGACCCCAGCGTGGCGATGAAGAATATTCCGGTCGATATGGTCGACCGCGTCAAGGCCTATGACAGGCAAAGCGATCTGGCGCGTATCACCGGCATCAGCGATGGCGAAGAAGAGACCGTGCTCGACCTGACGGTGAAGAAAGGGATGAATCAGGGATGGTTTGGGAATTTAGACGCGGGTTACGGCAACCATGACCGGTATCTGGGTAAAGCCTTGTTGAATCGTTTTGCCGACGGAGATCAATATACAGGGATCGTGAATTTCAATAATATCAACGATCGCGGATTCGGAGGCGGTAACTTCCGCGGAGGGATGCGTGGAAACAACGGCATGGTGGAGAAGAAGAACGGCGGATTTAACTTTGCGACGGAGCGGAAAAAGATTGAACTGGGCGGGAGCTTCTCTTACGACGATTCGGAACGGAACACCGGGACGAAGAGCTGGTCGGAAAGATTCTTGCAGGAAGGGTCCTCGTTTACCAAAAGCAATAACACGAACCTGAACCGTGAGCGGCGGTTCAATTCGGACTTCCGCATGGAATGGAAACCCGACAGCATGACGAATATCATTCTCCAGCCCTCTTTCTCGTACACCAGGACGAACAGTTTGTCCGACAGCGAATCATGGAACAGCAATGCAGACGATTTCGACGCATGGCGCGTCAGCCAATGGAACCCTTTCCCCGAAAGCTGGGGTCCAGAAAAAACAGACCCGACAACCGCCGCCGTCAACTATAACAGATCCTATTCGTCGGGCAACGGGAACTCGCTCTCTTTCAGCAGCAACCTGCAATTGAACCGGAAACTGAACAGCAAGGGGCGCAACATTACGTTGCGTTTGCAGTATGGATTCGGCGACAGCGATTCCGAATCGTTTTCCAACCAGAGCGGGATTTATTTCCAGAGGGATTCGGTCGGCAGGCGCGAACAACGCATCGCCAACGACGGGAACAATTACAGCTACCGCCTGCAGGCCACTTACAGCGAACCGATCTTCACGAACCGCTTCCTGCAATTCAGCTACAGCTACAACCATCGTTACCAGGAGACAAACCGGCAGACGTATGACATCGGCGGCGACGGCTCGCCGCATCTCAATGACAGTCAGAGCCGCGCCGTGGAGAACGAATACGACAATCATGAGATTGAAACGACATTGCGCACCATCCGCGAAAAATACCAGTACAGCATTGGCGTCAGCCTGCAACCGCAGCACAACAGTGTGAAGGGCGACAAGCTGGGACAAAAGGTGGACACGGCGCGCAGCGTGGTGAACTTTACGCCGACATTTGACTTCCGTTACCGCTTCAACAAACAGACGCAACTGCGCATCGAATATCGCGGGCGTACCGGCCAGCCGAGCATCGACGACCTCTTGCCCATTCGTGACGAAAGCAATCCGATGAGCATCCGCGAAGGAAATCCGGGGCTGAAGCCGTCGTTCTCGAACAACTTCCGCCTGTCATACAACTCCTTTCTGCCCGAAAAGATGATGAGTGTCATGACGCACATCAACTTCTCGAACACGATCAACAGCGTGAGCCGCAAGGTGACCTACGATCCGGAGAGCGGCGCGGAAACCACACGCCCGGAAAACATCAACGGTAACTGGAACATCAACGGCATGTTCGGCTTCAACACGCCGTTGAAGAACAAAAAGTTCACCATAGGTTCCTACTCGAATGCCGGATACAGCAACTCGGTGGGCTTCGCCTCGCAGAAGGGATATGAGGACGAAAAAAGCGCTACCCGCAGCCTCAACCTGAGGCAGGGAGTGCGAAGCTCCTTCCGCAACGATCTGCTGGAAGTGGGACTTAACGCAAACATCTCCTACAATCGTTCGCGCAACTCGTTGCAGTCGAACAACAACCGTGAAACGTTCGATTTCGGCGTGGGGCCGACACTCAACGTGACGCTTCCGTGGGACATGTCCTTCTCCACCGATCTGGGATTGACGCGAAAGAAAGGCTACAGCGCCGAACTCGACCGTTCGGAGACGCTTTGGAACGTGCAACTGGCCAAGAGCTTCCTGAAAAAGAAAGAGGCTACCATCAGTCTGCAGGTGTTCGACCTGCTCAGGCAACAGACCAACCTGAACCGTTCCATTACGGCCAGCATGCGGCAGGACAGCCAGTACGACATGGTCAACAGCTACTTCATGGTTCACTTCATCTACCGGCTGAACACATTTGGCGCAAACGTCCCCAACCGCAGGGGATTCGGACCCGGAGACGGAGGACCTCGCGGTCCGGGCAGACCGGATGGCCCGGGCAGACGATTCTGA
>JAIRNG010000169.1 GCA_031258135.1 Mediterranea sp. (in: CFB group bacteria) | reverse complement strand
AAAGGGAACAGCGGCGGCGCGCTGGTCAACGCCAAAGGCGAACTGGTCGGCATTAATGCCGTACTTTCTTCACCTACGGGAGCCTATACCGGATATGGATTCGCTATCCCGACCAGTATCATGACCAAGATCGTCAGCGACCTGAAACAATACGGAACCGTACAACGCGCCATTCTCGGCATTCGCGGCTCTTCCATCAGCCATAAGGGCCTGAGTGAAGAATTGCAGAAAAAGGCCAAAGAGCTTGACGTGGTAGACGGTGTACTGGTTGGCGAAATTATCGAAGGAGGTTCGGCCGCAGGAGCTGATATTAAAATCGACGACGTGATCACAGGTATTGACGGTAAGCCCGTTAAGACCATGGCCGACCTGCATGAGTCTCTGGCGAAACATCGTCCGGGCGATAAGGTGAAAGTGAAGCTGATCCGTGATAAGAAGGAAAAGATTGTTGAAATAACGCTAAAGAACGAACAGGGTACGACCAAAGTGGTGAAGAATACCGATATGGAAATTCTGGGAGCTGCTTTCAGGGAATTGCCCGACGGAACGAAAAAGCAGCTCAACCTGAGTTCGGGCCTTGAAGTAACAGGGGTAAATGCGGGTAAGATGGCAGATGCCGGCGTCCGTAAAGGATTTATCATCCTGAAAGCCAACAATCAAACCGTTCGTAAGGTGAGCGACATGGAAGAGATATTTAAAGCTGCCGTGAAATCACCCGAACAGGTACTGTTCATCTCAGGTATGTTCCCGTCAGGGAAACGCGCCAGCTATGCAGTTGATCTGTCGCAGGATTAACGGTAAAAAACATAGGATAGGTCATCGCGGCCGGGAGGGTCGCAGCATAAGGTAAAAAGATTCAAATAAAGTTAATGTGAGACAAAAGAGCGCCGGCGGTTAAACCTGTTAGCGCTCTTTATTGTTATTTGTAGGAGTTGGAAGCCGGGGGATCACCCTTCTTTCAGGAGGTCTTTGTATGTGCCGGCCTGCCTCCCAAGTTCTAATTTATCCAAAAAGATGGTTGGTTTTTGCATGGAAATGAATAAAATCTTGTAATTTCGCACACTAAATTTGTTTTTTAGGATGAGACAGCTAAAAATTACTAAAAGTATCACTAACCGGGAGAGCGCTTCTCTTGACAAGTATTTACAGGAAATTGGCCGCGAAGACCTGATTACGGTTGAAGAAGAAGTCGAACTCGCTCAACGCATCCGTAAAGGAGACCGTGTGGCATTGGAGAAACTAACCCGTGCAAACCTGCGTTTCGTTGTTTCGGTAGCTAAACAGTACCAGAACCAGGGTTTGAGTTTGCCCGACCTGATCAACGAGGGTAATCTGGGGCTCATCAAAGCTGCGGAGAAATTCGATGAGACACGCGGTTTTAAGTTTATCAGTTACGCGGTGTGGTGGATTCGCCAGTCCATTCTGCAGGCATTGGCGGAACAGTCGAGAATTGTCCGTCTTCCGTTGAATCAGGTAGGTTCGCTGAACAAGATCAGCAAAGCTTTCTCCAAGTTCGAACAGGAAAACGAACGCCGCCCCTCTCCCGAAGAGCTGGCCGAGGAGCTGGACATTCCGGTAGATAAGATTTCCGATACGTTGAAGGTATCAGGACGTCACATCTCCGTTGACGCCCCATTTATAGAGGGTGAAGACAACAGCCTGTTGGATGTGCTGATTAACGACGACGCTCCGATGGCAGACCGTACGCTGGTAAACGAATCTCTCGCGAAGGAAATCGACAGAGCGCTGTCTATGTTGACCGACAGGGAAAAAGAAATCGTGCAGATGTTCTTCGGTATCGGACAACAGGAACTGACACTGGAAGAGATCGGCGATAAGTTCGGACTCACTCGTGAGCGCGTTCGTCAGATTAAGGAAAAAGCAATCCGCAGACTAAGAACAAGTAATCGTAACCAGTTGCTCAAATCTTATCTGGGATAAATTAAGACGTTCTATTTCCTGCAAATCATTACTTTACGGCTCATTAATAATTAAAATATGAAATTCGCTAAAATAGCTCTTTTGTCTGTCGCAGTCCTGATGGTATGTTCTGCCGCTTCCAGGAAAAGTAAACCTGTATATGCGTTTGGCTTTTCGGCGTCGTTCACAGACACTGTTGTGTATTGTACGGAAATTCAGGTGCTGGATAGCGTACATTTGGACAAAAACGGTTTCCTGCCTTACAGAGACCATTATAGCTATCAGCTGAAGAACTACCTGGAATATCAGAAAGGGGAGAAAAACAGAACCTGTATGATCTATTTCTCCAACAATCCGGCAAGACTTTCTAAAGAGAGGGCTAAACTGTTGGACAGGTATAAGAAAGATGAGGCCATAAGGCCGGAAGAGCTGAAGCAGGCCGAGTTTTCTTTCAGGAAACCTGAAGATTGAAACGTAAATTGAAGGCGAAGAAAGCAAAACATGAAAATTAAATTCCATTATGTGCTGATGAGCCTGGCGCTATTCCTGAGCGCCTGTTTCGGTGATGACGACGACCCGGTGGTAAAAAGCCGCACGGTGTTGGTTTATATTATGGGCGATAATTCGTTGGACCGGTTCGTCAATGAAGATATATCGGAAATGACCGAAGGCGCCGCCAAGATCGACCTGACTCAGAATAATCTTCTGGTATATGCTGATGACGGCTCTTCCGTAAGGCTGTTCCGTATGTATAAGGACAAGAAGGGCGCAATTGCTCAAGACCTGATCGAAACGTATGACCGGGAGCGTAATTCTGTCGGTCTATCCGAAATGAAAGAAGTTTTCTCTTTCGTCTACAACGAATATCCGGCAGAGAGTTATGGCCTCGTCTTGTGGTCTCACGGTGAAGGATGGAAGCCTGGCTCCACCACGCTTTCCTCCCGTTGGATAGGCCAGGATGATAGCGCTACGTTGAGTATTTCTACATTGGACGAGGCGTTGAGCGTCATTCCTTATTATGAATTTATTCTTTTTGATGCTTGCTTTATGCAATCTGTCGAAGTGGCTTACGAGTTGCGTAAACATGCCGGTTACTTCATTGGTTCGCCTGCGGAAATACCCGGCCCGGGGGCGCCTTATCAGGAAGTAGCGCCCGCGATGTTTGCAAAGGGTGATCCGGCGATAGCAATTGCCCGTGGTTATTACGGGTATTACGAGAAACTATACACAGAAGAGACTCGGGTGTCATCAAGCAATTGGACGGGTGGAGTGGCCATATCGGTTATAAAAACAGATAAACTTGAGGAGTTGGCGGCGGCTACCCGATCTATTTTACCTACGTTCATACAAAATGGCGCGCCGATCCCTGTGGACGGTGTACTGAATTACGATAAGAGACCTAAATCCAACGGCAGTTATGTGGGTTATTATGATTTCGATCAGTTGATGAGGTCGTTGGTCGATAATCCCACCGAGGATTTGGCCTCGTGGTCTGCCGCATACAAAGCTGTTGTACCTTATGCGGAATCTACGGAAAAGATTTACACCCAGTTTTCCGGCGGCTTGTTTTCTGTCAATGGTTACAGCGGCGTTTCCACATACGTTCCGTCTGCCGGTAATCCGGCGTTGCGCGAATCGTACAAAACCTTTCAATGGTATCAGGCTGCCGGCTGGATGGAAACGGGCTGGTAATCACATTTACGATCAGACGATTTACTATTTACAATTCAATACTAAAACTGACCGCAGATTAACGCGGATTCGCGCAGATTCTTAAAATGTATAATCTGCGCGAATCCGCGTTAATCTGCGGTTAAACAATAACTATATAAAACCTAAACCTATGCAATCATTTATTACGATTCGCGTTTTCTTTATTATGTTTCTTAGTTTGGCTTCCGGTGCGATACTTGCCCGGAATTTCAACGTGACCGGTCAGGTTTCGGATGCAAAAACAGGCGAAACCTTAATCGGAGTTTCTATTCTTCCGAAAGGAGGATTACTGAACGGAACCACGACCGACAGTAACGGAAAATTCACCCTGAGCCTGCCCCAGGGCGAGTATGTATTGCTTTTCAACTATATGGGCTACGATAGCCGGGAAGTAACGGTAACAGTGGCGAATGGCGATGTGAAAAGAGATGTAGCCATGACCCAGACATCCCTGCAACTGGATGAAGTGCTGGTTACTTCCAAACGTTTGGATAGCAATGTGTCTAATGCGCAGACCGGAGTAACCCGGATGGAAGTGCAACAGTTGAATAAACTTCCGGTTCTGATGGGGGAACGGGATGTGATCAAGTCGCTTGAACTCATGCCCGGGGTAAAAAGCGCGGGCGAGGGAAATACAGGCTTCTTTGTCCGTGGGGGTACGGCCGACCAGAACCTTGTTATGCTGGATAATGTTTCGGTGTATAACGCTTCGCACCTGATGGGTTTCTTCTCCACGTTCAATTCGGATGTGCTGCGCGATGTGGCACTGTATAAAGGCCCCATTCCTGCGCAGTATGGCGAGCGCCTGTCCTCCATTCTCGACGTGCAGCAGCGGCATGGGGATATGCAGGAATATAGTGTATCCGGCGGCATCGGGCTGATCGCATCCAAACTGAATGTCGAAGGGCCTATACAAAAAGGTAAATCATCGTTCATGCTTGGCGCCCGGCGCACGTATGCCGATCTTCTGGCGCGTTCATCGGGTGTTGAGGAGGCGAAGAACGCTTCCCTTTATTTTTACGACCTGAACATGAAACTCTATTTCGCCCTGTCGGATAAGGATCAGCTCTCCGTATCCGGCTATCTGGGTCGCGACAAAATGACCCTGAAAGATATTGCGAATACGGGATGGGGAAACATGATCCTGAACGCAAGGCGGATAAGAACCCTGAGTCCGGAGTGGCTTTCAACCACCTCATTGCTCTACAACCGGTATTCCTATGACTTTGACATGGATATGGGAACGGAGACCAGTGGAAACGCCGAAATCCGGGACTACGGGTTTAAGCAGGAGTTTCAGTATCAGCCCGGTGTCAACAATCTCTGGCGGATAGGATTGCAATCTACTTTCCATGACATCGCACCGGGTAATTTCAATATGAGCTCCGACGGGAAAAATCCGGTCAACCTGCATCACCGGTATTCGTGGGAGAGCGGGTTGTACATTTCCGACCAACTGAGGTTGAGCGAACGCCTGGAGGTGCTTTACGGTTTACGCCTTTCCGTTTTCTCGGCTTTGGGAAAGGGCGAGTATTATGAACTGGATGAAAACCGGGAAGTGACGGACAGTATATGGTACGGCTCCGGTAAATTCGTTAAGACCTATATCCGGCTGGAACCGCGGTTATCGGCTGTATATAAGCTCAATGACGTATCGTCGGTAAAGACCTCTTATGCACGTACCACACAAAATATGCATCTGCTGACATACGTAAACCGGGGAACGCCGTTTGACCGCTGGACTTCAAGCTCCAATACGATCAAGCCTCAGATAGCCGATCAGTTCACTGCGGGGTATTTCCGGAACTTCAAGGATAATACGTATGAATTCAGCGTCGAGGCGTACTATAAGGATATGCGCAACCAGATAGACTTTAAAGATCATGCCGAATTTCAGGGACAGGATGTGATAGACACCGAAGTACGTATGGGTAAAGGAAGGGCGTATGGGATAGAGTTTATGCTCAGAAGGCGCACAGGAAGACTGAACGGTTGGCTGAGCTATACGCTGTCCAAGTCGGAGAAAAAGATAGATGGCATTAACGGGAACGCATGGTACGATGCATATCAGGACAGGACACATGACCTGTCGCTGGTCGCCATCTACGAGTTGAACAGAAAGTGGACGCTTTCCGCCGCATGGATATATTATACCGGAAATGCGATTACGTATCCGAGCGGCAAATATCAGGTGGATGGAAAAGATGTGATGTATTATGCCGAAAGGAACGGTTATCGTGCGCCTGCATACCACCGCCTGGACCTGGGAGCCACATGCCTGTTGAAGAAGACAAGGAAATTCGAGTCTGAACTGACATTCAGCCTGTATAACGCATACGGGAGACGGAACGCATATATGATTCAATTCAAGACCAATGAAGATGACCCAAGTAAAACGTCGGCCTACCGCTATGCATTATTCACGTATGTGCCGTCCATCTCATGGAACTTTAAATTTTAACGATCAACCCTTATGAAAAAGAAAGCTATACTTATATATCTGACGGGGGTAATAACCCTTTGTACAACTTCCTCCTGTGAAGATATGATTGATGTCGACCTGCGTACGGCAGAGCCCCGCTTGGTTATTGAAGGCGTGATCCGTATGGGAGAGCCTGCGGAAGTGCTTATCACAAAGTCCAAAGCGTTCAGTGGTTCCAATGAATATCCGCCCGTGACGGACGCGGTGGTTGTAATTACCGACGACAACATGCAACAGTCGGAAACGTTGTCTTGCAACGGTCAGGGACGATATGTGGCAAAGACCATAAAAGGTACGGAGCGTACGACGTATCACCTGTCCGTTACGTATGAAGATGTGCAGTACACGGCCACTTCTTATATGCCGCCCCGGGTGGAAATCGACTCGCTGACCGTCTGGAAGATGCCAATAAAGAAGACTGCCGATCCGCAAGTTCATTTCAAGGACCCCGCAGGAGAGGAAAACCGGTATTACCGTTGCGTACTGTCCATCAACGGCGTACGGCCGGCGGCGTTGAGAGACCGGCTGAAAGACCGGCTGATCTCTACCGCGTTTGCCGACGGCGACGCCATCCACCGGCCGGTATTCATTGATTATGAGGTGGACAGGGATGACGACCCGGTTCATCAGGGCGATGTGGTTACTGTGGAAATGCAATGCCTGGATAAAGGCGTTTATACCTTCTTCGAGACTTTATACAATGTTGAAGATGCGTTGGCGAATCCAACGGGTAATATTAAAGGAGGTGCATTGGGCTACTTTGGCGCTTACTCGTTCACCTCCAAGGATATAGTGATGGAATGGTAATATGACCGGATGTCATATTTTAATAAAATTCCCAACGCAGATTAACGCAGGTCTTTAAACTTATAATCTGCGTTAATCTGCTGTCAGCTTGTAAGTGAAGATCAGATAGAGAGCGCTCTGAGCACGTTGACCAGTTCGCGTTTGATGGGCTTATCGTTTTTGATCGCTTTAGAGAAGGGAACATAGACTACTTCGTCATTCTCGATGCCGATCATCACGTTGCGTTGATCCTCCATGATTGCATCGATGGCCGCAGCGCCCAACCGGCTGGCCAGGATACGGTCATGAGCCGTAGGGCTTCCTCCGCGCTGGAGATGTCCCAGGATTGTCACCCGTACGTCATATTGCGGATATTCGTTCTTGACGCGTTCGGCGTAGTGCATGGCTCCTCCCGTCAGCTCACTTTCGGCAACCAGCACGATACTGCTGTTCTTTGATTTGCGGAATCCGCTCTTGATGAACTCCTCCAGTTGGTCTACTTCGGTGCTGAATTCAGGGATGATGGCGGCTTCCGCACCGGAAGCGATCGCGCCGTTCAAGGCCAGGAAGCCGGCGTCGCGTCCCATGACTTCGACAAAGAACAGACGGTCGTGCGAGGTCGCCGTATCACGGATTTTATCCACAGCATCCAGGATCGTATTCAGCGCCGTATCATATCCGATGGTCGTATCCGTACCGTACAGATCGTTGTCTATCGTTCCGGGAAGTCCTATACAGGGAACATTATGCTCCTGTGCAAAGATGCGGGCGCCGGTCAGGGAGCCGTCCCCTCCGATGATTACAAGCGCATCGATGCCATGCCTCTGCATGGTCTCGTATGCAACCTTACGCCCTTCGGGAGTGGTAAACTCCTTGCAACGTGCGGTTTTGAGGATGGTACCCCCCAACTGAATAATATTACTTACGTTCTGGCTCTTGAATTCAACGATATCATCGGTAATCAAGCCCCTGTATCCCCTGTATATGCCTTTTACCTGCAAACCATTATAAATGGCCGCACGTGTCACCGCACGAATGGCGGCATTCATTCCCGGTGCGTCGCCCCCGGAGGTCAATATTCCGACACATTTGACAATTCCCATAGCCTCTTTTTTCTTAATCGTTTAAATTTGACGGTACAAAGATAACTTATTTTTCTCTACATGAACATCAGACTTTCGACCGGATATACGTATAGACCTCTTCCATAAGCCATTTAGGCGTAGATGTCGCGCCACAGACCCCTATCGACCCCACCCCTTTCAGTAAAGCGTCATCAATGTTCTCCCTGCTTTCTATCAGATGGGAATTTGAATTGATACTACGACACTCATCAAACAACATCTTACCGTTTGAACTCTTTTTACCGCTGACGAAGAAGATCAGTTCATGCGTCGCAGCAAACTGCCGGATATTGGGTATGCGGTTAGCCACTTGCCGGCAGATCGTATCGTAATATACGAATGTAGCCTTAGGGGAAATACGTTTCCTGATCTCTTCAATAATGATTGCAAAACCATCCAGTGGTTTGGTCGTCTGAGAGTATAGCCAGATGTTTTTATTGAAATCCAGTTTATTTATCTCATCCGTGTTTTCGATGACAATCGCTTTGCCCCCCGTCTGGCCTACCAGCCCAAGGACTTCGGCATGCCCTTCCTTGCCGTAAATTACGATCTGGTCGTTTCCGGTCCGGTCATCCGGATGTTCCTGTCTTATTCTTTTTTGAAGCCGCAACACGACGGGGCATGTTGCATCGATGATCTCTATGTTATTCCTGCATGCGGTCTCGTACGTTTCGGGAGGTTCTCCATGCGCCCGGAGCAGCACTTTAGCATTATGCAGCACGTTGAATTCATCATGGTTGATGGTGATCAGTCCAAGCTCTTTCAGGCGTTCCACTTCACGGCTGTTGTGCACGATGTCGCCCAGGCAATAGAGTGTTTCTCCTTTTGCCAGTTCCTCTTCCGCCTTCCTGATTGCATTGACCACCCCGAAACAGAAGCCCGACCCCTCGTCCATCCCGACCACGGTTCCCATCATCGTATGGCTTGCAGATACTGTTTCATAAGCCACTCCTTTTGCTGGGGGATACTCATGATACTGTTGTCTAAAAGTATAGCGTCATCCGCCTTTCGTAACGGGCTGATTTCACGGCTTTGATCCATACAATCGCGCTCTTTTATGTTTTTCAGAATATCGTCGTAACAGGCTTCCTGTCCTTTAGCTTTTAATTCTTCATATCTGCGTTCCGCCCGTGTTTCGGCCGAAGCCGTAACAAAAATCTTCAGCTCGGCATCAGGGAAGACTGTCGTTCCGATATCCCTTCCGTCCATAACAATCCCCTTGGCCTTTCCCATTTCCTGTTGTCGATGAACCATGGCTTCACGGACAAAGCCAAGCGTACTGATTGGGCTTACTTTTGCAGAAACATCCATACTACGGATTTTATCCTCCACATTCACGCCGTTCAGATAAGTATCCGGCCGTTGCGTGTCCCGGTCGAGCCGGAAAGAGATGTGAATATCCCGTATCCGGCTTTTCAGCGTTTCAATATCTATCCCGTCACTATTAAATAAACCCTGTTCCATGGCATATAAGGTTACAGCCCGGTACATAGCGCCACTGTCAATGTAGATATATCCGATTTCTCTGGCCAGATCCTTTGCCATTGTACTTTTTCCACTCGATGAAAATCCGTCGATTGCTATCGTTATCTTTCTCATTCCTCTTCCTCTCTTTTTTATCTTTTCAATTAAAAAAGCGTTCAAAGATACGGCATTTTAAAATATCTGAGTTACATTTACGGCATTATTCAATTTTATTGAGTATGGCTTAAACCGGATAACAAACAGACCATTTTATCGGGCTTAAAGGATTAAAAAAACAAAAATACAATGAGGTTAGTGCAAAAAAGAACGGGTAATTTGGAAGATTATTTGAAATTTGGCTATATTTGCCCTAAATGAGGAACACGTTAAAATTATTATATTATGGAAATTAAAAAATCACCCAAGGCAGACCTTGAAGGTAAAAAGTCAACATGGATGTTGGTTGGTTACGTGATCGTGCTTGCTTTTATGTTTGTAGCGTTCGAATGGACGGAACGCGATAAAGTAATCGATACAAGTCAGGCTTTGGTCGACGTTGTATTCGAAGAAGAAATCATTCCTCTTACCCAACAGCCTGAGAACATTCCTCCTCCACCGCCTGAAGCGCCTTCCGTAGCCGAAGTATTGCAGATCGTGGAAGATGATGCGAATGTGGAGCAGACGACCATCGCATCTACTGAAGATTTAGGCGAAAAAGTAGAAGTGAAATACGTTCCGATCGTTGTTGAGGAAGAGCCGGAAGAACAAACCATCTTTGAAGTTGTGGAGGAAATGCCTCAATTTCCGGGTGGTAATGCAGCTTTGATGCAGTTCCTTTCCAAAAACATCAAGTATCCTACTATTGCACAGGAGAACGGAACACAAGGCCGTGTAACTGTTCAGTTCGTTGTGAACAGAGACGGTTCTGTCGTAGACCCCGTTGTTGTACGCGGCGTAGACCCATATCTTGATAAAGAAGCCCTCCGTGTAATTTCCCAGATGCCTAAATGGAAAGCGGGTATGCAGAGAGGTAAAGCGGTACGCGTGAAGTACACCGTGCCTGTAATGTTCAGACTACAATAATTGTGCTATACAGGTGAAAAAAGGTTGCTTACGGCAGCCTTTTTTTTCATACCATCCATCTTTTTCAATCCAACTTAATAGATGCTGACAGCCGGTCAAATACATGCTCAAATAAACGCCTACATATCCGGATTGTTCCTTATACATGCTCCGGAAGGATTATATGCCCCGATAGATTATGTGTTATCTATGGGAGGAAAGCGTATTCGCTCCGTACTCATGCTAATGGCGTACAACCTGTATAAAGAAGATGTTTCCGAGGCATTGGCGCCTGCTGCCGGAATAGAAATATTCCATAACTATACGCTTCTGCATGACGATTTGATGGATAAGGCGGATATGCGCCGGGGAAAGAAAACAGTCCATAAAGAGTGGAATGAAAATACCGCAATCTTATCAGGCGATGCCATGTTGATCCTTGCCTATCAGTACATAGCCAAGGCGTCGCCGGCACATTTGAAAGAAATGCTGGATTTATTCGGCATGACTGCCCTGGAAGTCTGTGAAGGTCAACAATACGATATAGACTTTGAACAACAGAATAATGTAACCGAACAGGATTATCTGAAGATGATCCGTCTGAAGACTGCTGTTTTGCTTGCAGCAAGCCTGAAAATGGGAGCTATACAAGGCGGGGCTTCGCAACAGGATGCCGACTTGTTGTATGAATCCGGTATTCATATCGGTCAGGCTTTTCAATTGAAAGATGACTTTCTGGATGTATATGGCGATCCGGCTGTTTTTGGCAAGAATACCGGCGGCGATATTTTATGCAATAAGAAAACCTATTTGATGATCAAAGCGCTGGAACTGTCCGATGACACACAAAAGGCCGAACTGGATAGATGGATGCAAATGACAACGTTTAATCCGGAGGATAAAATCTCCGCGGTTGTTCATATATATAATGAAGCAGGGGTTAAAACATGCTGTGAAAACAAAATACGCGAATATTACGGCAACGCTATGCGCTGTCTGGAAAAAATATCCGTAGAAAAGGAGAAGAAAAACGAATTAACAGATATGATACATGATTTGATGTATCGTAGAAATTAGAACATAAAAGGAATATGTATGCCTTATAGACGATTGCCTAATACTGACCTGGCGAGGGTTCGGGCCCTGAAATCAGCCGTGGAAAGGTGCGAAAATCATGATGTGTATGATTTGGCTATTTCTCTAAAAACTCTTACCGAAGCGCGGAACTTCCTGCTTCGCTTTGAAGGGGCGCAGGCATATTATAAGCAGTGCTATGACAACCAGTCGGGATCAAGCCGCAAACATCAGACGAATGTAAAGATGGCCCGGTTGTTTATTTCACATTTCATTCAGGTTCTAAACATGTCCGTTCTCCGTTCGGAGATAAAAAAGTCGCATAAGGAACTGTATGGTTTATCCGTGGACAATTTTAATGTTCCGGATTTAACCAGCGAATCTACCATTGCGGAATGGGGAGAAAAAATAATCCAGGGAGAGAGGAAAAGACTGGAAGCCGGCGGAGGCGCGCCGATCTATAATCCGACGATCGCCAAGGTAAAAGTACACTATGATATCTTTATGGAAGGTTACTCCAGACAAAAAGAACTCCAGTTAATTACCGGCCGCAGTCTTGAAGAATTGACGTCTATGCGGAATATGGCCGATGAGATAATCCTCAATATCTGGAATCAGGTAGAAAAGAAATTTGAGAACGTACAACCCAATGAAAAGCGACTGGATATATGCCGGGAATATGGGTTGATATATTATTATCGCTCAAACGAAAAGCGACGGGAAACAGTCTCCGAATCATGAATTTTATAGATACCCACTCCCATATTTATTTGGAAGAATTTGATGCGGATCTTCCGGAAGTGATTGAACGTGCACGCCTGGTGGGCGTCACTCAAATACTTCTTCCGAATGTGGATAGCACCACGATAGAGCGGCTGTTGAGCGTGTGTAACGAATATAAGGGCTATTGTTATCCGATGATTGGGCTACACCCGACTTCTGTTGACGGGAGTTACGGGAAGGAGTTGGCCATTGTGGAGCAAGAGTTGGCCGCTTCCAATTCATATATTGCCATCGGTGAGGTCGGATTAGACCTGTATTGGGACAAGACTTACCTGAAAGAGCAGATCATTGCGTTTGATACGCAGATACAGTGGGCGTTGAAATATAACCTGCCTCTGGTTATTCATAGCCGTGACGCTTTTGAGCAGATATATGAAGTGATGAAGCCTTATAAGGCTTCATCTTTGAAAGGGATATTTCATTGTTTTACCGGTTCTGTTGAAGATGCGGACCGGTTGCTGGAATTTGATGGCTTCATGTTGGGCATTAATGGAGTGGTGACCTTTAAAAACTCTTCTCTTCCCGAAGTTCTGAAGCATATTCCGGCAGAGCGTGTTGTGTTGGAGACCGATGCTCCTTACCTCGCTCCCGTTCCTCACCGGGGAAAGAGAAATGAGAGCGCCCACTTGAGATACACGTTGATGAAAGTGTCCGAGATATATGGCGTGTCTCCTGAGTTAACAGCGGAACAAAGTACCATGAATACTCTAAAAGTGTTTGGAATACTCTAAAAACAGGTATAAGGTTATAAAGTTTATTAATTTGGCCGGTTAATTGGATGGAAAAAAGCGATAATGCCGGAGAAGAAGAAAAAAAAGGATACATTTATACCCGAAATCGCTTGCGGTTCGCATTTTTTTTGTAATTTGCGACCGTTTTAGAGAGATTTTAAAGTCTCGGAGAGATGCTCGAGTGGTTGAAGAGGCACGCCTGGAAAGCGTGTATACGCCTAAAGTGTATCGCGGGTTCGAATCCCGCTTTCTCCGCCGTTAAAACTCAATCTTTAATGTAATAAATTTATAAGTATATAATAACCAATTAATTAATCTTAAAAATTAGACACGCAATGAAAAAGTTATTTACAATTGTTGCTGTAATGGGAATCCTGGCTTTCGGATCTATTCAACCTGTTCAGGCGCAGGACGCCCCTGCAGCACAGACGGAACAAAGTACAGGAACTGACACAGCAGGAACCGGTGGTATCCACAAAGAGATCAAAATTAAGTTTATTGAAGGTAGCGCTTCATTCATGAGTTTGGTAGCCATTGCTTTGATTGTCGGTTTGGCTTTCTGTATTGAGAGAATTATTTATTTGAGTCTGGCTGAAATCAATACCAAGAAATTTGTGGCCAGTATCGAAGCTAACCTTGAAAAAGGCGACGTTGAAGCAGCTAAAGAACTGGCCCGTAACACCAGGGGGCCTATAGCGTCTATCTATTATCAGGGCTTGCTGAGAGTTGATCAAGGTATTGATGTAGTAGAAAAGTCTGTAGTCTCTTACGGCGGCGTTCAGGCCGGTTACCTTGAAAAAGGATGTTCCTGGGTTACTCTGTTTATCGCGATGGCTCCGTCATTAGGGTTCCTGGGTACAGTGATCGGTATGGTGTTGGCGTTCGACAAGATCCAACAGGTAGGCGATATTTCTCCGACAGTCGTTGCCGGCGGTATGAAAGTGGCTTTGATCACAACGATTTTCGGTCTCGTTGCCGCGTTGATCCTTCAATTGTTCTATAACTATATCCTTTCCAAGATTGAAGCGCTTACAAGTGAAATGGAAGATTCTTCCGTAACTTTGCTCGATATGGTGATTAAATACAACCTGAAATATCAAAAATAAGAATAACAATGAGTAAATTAACATATAGAGTTTCGTACTACGTACTGTATGCCATATTTGCAGTTATAATTGTAGTGTTGGGCCTTTTCTTTCTCGGCGGCGAGATGAGTGCGCCGCTTGTACCGGAAATGGTTAACCCTGCACATACTGATACTTTATTGTATTTGATATACGGCTTATTAGGTTTTATGGTAGTAGTAACTGTGATTGCTTTTATTGCACAGTTCGGCATAGCATTGAAAGATAATCCGGCGGCTGCCCTGAAGTCATTATTAGGTGTTGTTTTGTTAGTGATCGTTCTGATCGCAACCTGGTCTGCAGGTAGCGAGGAAACGCTTGTATTGCCGGGTTATGAAGGTACGGACAACGTGCCTTTCTGGTTGAAGCTGACAGATATGTTCCTTTATACACTTTATTTCATGATTGCGGCTTGTATTCTGGCTATGATTGGAAGTAGCATTAAAAAGGCATTATCGTAACAATAACCCTATTAAAACGAGAATATAATGGCAAAAGGAAATAGAAAAGTTCCTGAAATAAATTCAAGTTCTACGGCCGATATCGCTTTTATCATTCTGATCTTCTTTCTGGTAACGACATCTATGGATACGGACAGAGGGTTGGCGCGCCAGCTGCCCCGTCCGCCGGAACCGGATATGAAGATAGAGGATATAATCATCAAGGAAAGAAATGTGCTTCAGGTTCTTTTGAACTCTCAGAACCAATTGATGGTGGGAGGCGAGTACATTCGGGTTTCCGACCTGAAAAAGCGCGCGAAGGAATTTATTGCAAATCCGTACAATGATGAAAAGATGCCGGAAAAGAAAGCAAAAGATGTGCCCTTTTTTGGTAACGTCATGATTACGGAAAACCATGTGATCTCTTTGCTGAACGACCGCGGTACGACATATCAGGCATATATAGACGTCCAGAATGAGCTGGTCGCCGCTTATAATGAGTTGAGAAATGAATTGGCTCAGGAGAAATGGCAGAAGAACTACGATGCGTTGGATGAGGAACAGAAGAAAGCAATTCGTATGATCTATTCTCAAAAGATATCTGAAGCTGAACCTAAAAACTACGGAGGAAAGAAGTAATGGGGAAATTTAATAAAACGGGCAAGCGTGAAATGCCTGCGTTGAACACTTCTTCTTTGCCTGACCTTATCTTTACGCTGTTGTTCTTCTTTATGATTGTGACAACTATGCGTGAAGTGACATTGAAGGTTGAGTTTAAGGTTCCTACAGGTACAGAGCTTGAGAAACTGGAAAAGAAATCGTTGGTAACTTTCATCTATGTAGGTAGACCTAACGAAGAATTTCGTAAGAAGATGGGGTCTGAAAGCCGTATTCAGCTGAACGACCAGTTTGCTGAAGTTGCAGAAATTCAGGACTTCATTACTCAGGAAAGATTAAGCATGAAAGAAGAAGACCAGCCGTTTATGACTGTGTCGCTGAAAATCGACCAGGAAACCAAGATGGGTATCGTAACCGATATTAAACAGGCTCTTCGCCAGGCTTATGCATTAAAGATCAACTACTCTGCGCAACCGCGTCAGTAAAGGTTGACTTAACGAAAAGGGGCCGTGTCAAAAGTTGGTTTTTGTCACGGCTCTTTTTTTATGCCCCACGCATTTGCTGAAAAGTTGCTTGCAGAATCTAAAAAGTTGCTTGCATTTACTCCGAAAGTTGCTTGCAAAATTCAAAAAGCTGCCTGCAAAATCTAAAAAGCTGCCTGCGGATTTAAAAAAGCTGCCTGCAAAAATCAAGAAGCTGCCTGCGGAATTTACAGCTTCAAGACGAATGGCGTCTTGAACATGCAAATCTGTTTTTGTCCTCCCTTTCGAAAGACGTTTTTTCTAAATTTGTTATACCTTTGCGATAAAAGAGTGATTATGGACAGAGTGAGAATAATCAATTATTCAAATATTTTTCTGTCGTGTTTCATGGACGATGCCAGTAGCTATTCCGACATGGTAAAAGAGCACTACATGGGATATGTTTACGCGGGTGAAATCGTAATCAAAGAAAACGGTGCAATAACAAAACTTCACAAAGGCGATTCCGTATTTCTTCGTTCGGAAGCTGCCTGTACGCCCCGACATCATCAGCCTGTTCGAATCTATAACACCCTATTTTGATTGACTTTGTTGCAACGAGGAAAAATAAAAGGTTATCAGTGTATCTTTGTAATATCAAACATAAA
>JAIRNG010000094.1 GCA_031258135.1 Mediterranea sp. (in: CFB group bacteria) | reverse complement strand
GTCAACGGAAAAGGAGAGCTGCGTCCGATGGTAGACCTGTCCGGTAAGTTCTACAAGCTGGACGAATTGGAGCCCGGATTCGTGAAAACACGTGTAAATGCGGAACTGTACGGCCCATTCGCCGGACGCTTCGTGAAGAACGCATATAACCCGAAGCTGACCGAAGCCGATGAATCGCTGGACGTATCGATCTGCATGATGCTGAAGGCGGACAATCTCGCTTTCAGAATCGAAAAGCATGTACACACCTATCCGCACTGCTGGCGTACGGACAAACCGGTATTGTATTATCCGTTGGACAGCTGGTTCATCCGCTCCACCGCATGCAAAGAGCGCATGATGGAGCTGAACGGGGAGATTTGCTGGAAACCGGAATCCACCGGAACCGGACGTTTCGGAAAATGGTTGGAGAACCTGAATGACTGGAACCTGAGCCGCTCGCGCTACTGGGGAACGCCGCTGCCCATCTGGCGTACGGAAGACAACAGCGAAGAGATCTGTATAGAATCCGTTGAAGAACTCTATCATGAGATAGAGCGTTCTGTGGCGTCGGGCGTGATGAGAACCAATCCGTACAAGGACAAAGGATTTGTGCCGGGCGATTACAGCGATGAGAACTATGACAGGATAGACCTGCACCGTCCGTATGTGGACGACATCATTCTTATATCCGGGAACGGTAAGCCCATGAAACGCGAGGCGGACCTGATTGACGTGTGGTTTGATTCCGGCGCTATGCCTTATGCGCAGATACATTATCCGTTCGAGAACAAGGAGTTATTGGATAGCGGACTTGTCTATCCGGCGGATTTTATAGCCGAAGGTGTGGATCAGACGCGCGGGTGGTTCTTTACGCTGCATGCCATCGCTGCGATGGTATTCGACGCCAAGTCGTTCAAAGCGGTCGTTTCGAACGGGCTGGTGCTCGATAAGAATGGAAACAAGATGTCCAAGCGCCTGGGAAATGCCGTAGACCCCTTTATGGCTATCGGGAAATATGGCGCGGACCCGGTGCGCTGGTACATGATTACCAATTCATCTCCCTGGGACAATCTTAAATTCGACCTGGAAGGGGTGGAAGAGGTGCGCCGCAAATTCTTCGGCACTTTATATAACAGCTATTCCTTTTTCTCCCTGTATGCAAATGTGGATGGTTTCGACTACAGAAAGGCGGATATACAGATAGAAAAGCGTCCGGAAATAGACCGCTGGATACTTTCGGTGCTGAACACCCTGATTAAAGAGGTCGACGCCTGCTACAGCGATTATGAACCGACCAGAGCGGGACGCCTGATTGCTGAGTTCGTGAACGATAATCTTTCCAACTGGTACGTTCGCCTGAACCGTAAACGCTTCTGGGGCGGGGAGTTCGGCAAGGATAAACTTTCTGCGTATCAGACGTTATATACGTGCCTGGAAACGGTTGCGAAACTGATGTCTCCCATCGCCCCGTTCTATGCCGACAAGCTCTATACGGACCTTATCGCGGCGACGGGCCGCGACGACTGCATATCCGTACATCTGGCCGGATTTCCGGAATACAATGCGGCATGGATTGACGAACAGTTGGAAACCCGCATGAAAATGGCTCAGGATATTACCTCCATGGTATTGGCTCTCCGGCGTAAGGTGAATATCAAAGTACGCCAACCCTTGCAGCGCATCATGATACCCGTGCCGAACGACGAACAGAAAGCGCACATCGAAGCCGTTAAATCCCTGATCAGAAGCGAGGTCAACGTGAAAGATGTCGATTTCGTCGATGGAACGGCGGGTATTCTGGTGAAGAGGGTGAAATGTGATTTCAGGAAGCTGGGGCCTAAATTCGGTAAACAAATGAAAGCCATCGCCGCGGCGGTAGGAAAGATGTCGCAGGAGGCCATCGCCGAAATGGAAAAGACGGGCCGGTATGCGTTGCAGGCCGGCGGCGGACAGTCGGTCATCGAACTTGATGACGTGGAAGTGATCAGCGAAGACATTCCCGGATGGCTGGTGGCCAATGAGGGCAAACTCACCGTCGCACTGGAAGTTACGGTAACCGGAGAGTTGCGCCGTGAAGGGATTGCCCGCGAACTGGTGAACCGTATCCAGAATCTCCGTAAATCGAGCGGGTTGGAGATAACGGACAGAATAAGAATCGCTTTATCCAAAAATCCACAGACGGATGATGCCGTGAAAGAATATAATACCTATATTTGCAACCAGGTGTTAGGTGTCTCACTAATATTGATGGACAAAGTGGAAAATGCGGCGGAATTGAACTTTGACGATTTCTCTTTGTTTATCCGCATCGAAAAAGAGTAATAACCAAACAAACTGTTAATAGTTGAAATTATGATAGAAAAGACAAGATACTCTGATTCTGAGTTGGAAGAATTTCGTGCAATCATCAGGGATAAGCTGGAATTGGCGCAACGCGATTACGAACAGTTGAAAAGAAGTATCATGAATTTAGACGGTAATGATACGGATGATACGTCACCCACATACAAAGTCCTGGAAGAAGGGGCGAACACGCTTTCCAAAGAGGAAACGGCCCGGTTGGCGCAACGTCAGCTGAAGTTCATTCAGGGACTTCAGGCGGCTTTGATACGTGTGGAGAATAAGACGTACGGTATCTGCCGGGAAACTGGGAAGTTAATTCCGGCTGAGCGCCTCCGCGCCGTACCGCATGCGACGCTTAGCATCGAAGCGAAAAATGACGGTAAGAAATAACGTCTCTTTTATATACGCAATGAATGAGAATACGATTGACAAAAGGCCATATATCCCTGTTGATTATATGTTTCGTCCTGGCCGCAGACCAGATCGTTAAGATTATCGTAAAGACCCACATGTACTGGCATGAGAGCATCAGGGTCACCGATTGGTTTTACATCTATTTCACAGAGAACAACGGGATGGCGTTCGGCCTGGAGATATTCGGAAAGTTCTTCCTGACCGTGTTTCGCATCATTGCGGTAGGCCTGATTGGATGGTATATCCATCGCATTGTGAAACGCGGGTTTAAAACCGGATATATCGCGTGCTTCTCGCTGATCCTTGCCGGAGCGTTGGGCAATATCATAGACAGCGTTTTCTACGGCGCCCTGTTCAATGAAAGCACTCACTCGCAAATCGCGGCGTTCATGCCCGAAGAGGGGGGGTACTCCACATGGCTTTACGGGAAGGTCGTGGATATGTTTTATTTCCCCATCATTGAGGCGAACTGGCCGGCATGGATGCCTTTTGTCGGGGGTGAACATTTCATTTTCTTCAGTCCGATATTTAACTTTGCAGATGCGGCCATCAGTTGCGGCATTATTGCGTTGCTTGTTTTCTACGGTAAATATTTGAATAACGCGTATCATGCGGGAATGAAGCAGAATGAAGAACCGGACAGATAAATACCATATACTGTGTGCGCTGATTCTCATGTTTATACTGGCCGGTTGTCAGGTCAGAAGGCCGAAAGGCGTCATTCCGGAAAGCAAAATGGAGAACCTGCTGTATGACTATCATATAGCAAAGGCCCTGGGCGAGAATCTGCCGTATAATGAAAATTATAAAAAAGCATTGTATATAGAATATGTATTCCGGAAACACAACACGACGGAAACCGTATTCGACTCCTCCATGGTCTGGTACACCCGGCATGCCGATGTATTGTCGAAGATATACGAACGGGTGGGCAAAAGGCTCAGGGCCGGACAAAATGAGATAGATAACCTCGTTGCCGTCAGGGATCGCAAGCCTAAGATATCCGCCCCGGGAGACAGCGTAGACCTCTGGCTGTCGGACCGGATGATACTTCTGACCGGCAATCCCCTGAATAACAAACTTACATTTGCAATACCGTCGGATTCGAACTTTAAAGCCAGGGACACAATCCAATGGAGCATGTGTTGCTTCTTTCCGGGTGCACGGCCGGACAGCGCCGGGCCTGCGCTGATGTCCATGGCTATCCGGTATGCCAACGATAGCGTAATAAGCAAAATAAACCGGGTTTATGAATCCGGATTACAGACTATCCGTTTACAGGCCGATACGTTGGGCGATATCAAAGAGGTCAGGGGATATGTGTACTATTCCGGGAGAAAAGATTCCGTTGAGCATTTATTGGCCAACCATATATCGCTCATGCGGTATCACTCCAATGACTCCTTGTTCTCAGAGAAAGCGGATACGTTAGAGACTAAAAACGATACGCCTGAAACGGCCTCTGAGAAGATTGAAGGCAAACAGGCGGAAGAACAGGTTCAACCGCTGCCTGAAAGAGTGAATCCGGCCGAACCGAAACGGAAGGGGGAAAGACCCCGTCCGGCCCGAAGGAGTGAAACCGTCAAAGAAGTAAGTGAAACCGTCAAAGAAGTAATAGAATGAAACGATTCGCTTCCCACTACGTCTATACATCATCATCGGGTTTCCTCAGACAATATGTCGTTGAAATAAACGATGACGGGTACGTTGCGGCGCTTTATCATCTGGATGAGGAAATCGAGTCGATTATCTGGGTGCCGGGTGTAATCAGGTTAATGCCACACGATTGCCTTTCCGAAAGCCGGATACTCACATTTGATGAGACGGCGGACAAAACGGAACTTCCGGCCGGATACGACAACATGGATTCACTGAAATTAATTGCCGTCCGGCTCTACCCGTTTGATTTTTCCGGAATGAGAGCAACCGCAGACACCGCTATCCGGGTTCTGAGTAATTCTATCTGTTTCTAATGATAATCTGCGTTAATCCGTTGGATTTGCGCCGCCGCGTGAATCGGCGCTGAGCGTTTGCCGGCGAAATTCCGCACAGGTAATGGCTGTGGCGATAGCTACATTCAGGGACTCCGATGTTTGCCGGCCGCCGGGGTAATGGGGTATATATAGTTTTTTGTTGATCAGCCCGGCAATGTCCCGGCTTATTCCGTTACCTTCATTTCCCATCACGATCAGACCATGGGAAGATAAGGATTCCCGATAGATATTCTTCCCATCCAGAAAAGTTCCATAGACAGGACAATCAGACAGTGAAGATATGATTTGGGAGAGGGAAGTGTAATGTACTTTAACCCTCGCTATTGCTCCCATCGTGGCTTGTATTGCCTTCGGATTATAAATATCGGCCGTATTATGAGAGCAGAATACATGCCCGATGCCGAACCAGTCGGCTAACCGGACGATCGTCCCCAGGTTTCCGGGGTCCTGTACGCCATCCAATGCCAGACAAAGCGATGTCCGAATCACATCGGGCTCTATATCATGTTCCGGTTGTTCAAATATAGCCAGAACTTGTTGCGGCGTTTTTAGCAAACTGGCCCTGGACAATTCCTCATTCGTCACTTCAACGGCTTCGTCTGCCCCGGCATCCGGAAAAGTCATAAACCAATCGTGCGTAGCCGCTAAGAGACGACAAGGAAAGACTCCAAGCAAATCACCTGTAAGTTTAGGCCCTTCGGCCACAAACACCCCCTCTTCTTTACGCTTTTTCTTCTGTTCGAGTGAATGTATATACTTGATCCTGTTTTTACTTAATGCCATGGATTCCGGTTTGAGCAGCAAAGCTATAAAGATAATCCAAATAAAGAATGAAATAACCCTGTGTTTTTTAACGGATTAGCCTATCTTCTTTTCGTTTTATTTTCTAAAAGAAAAATTATGGGTTATATTTGTACGCCCATAAAAAGGCGCTGTGTATCATTTAATATTGAACGGTTATTTATCGTATATATGTCGAAAGGTTTTCCCCGGTTATTACTACTATATATTCTTGTCTTATTTGCTTCATGTTCTTCTACCAAGTACGTGGCTAACGGGTCATATCTATTGGATGAAGTTAAAATACACACAGACAATAAAGACGTAAAACCTTCCACATTGCAACCTTATGTCAGGCAAAATCCAAATGCCAAGTGGTTTAACGCAATAAAGATACAGCTTTATATCTATAACCTCTCCGGACGTGATTCGACCCGATGGGTGAACAGGTTCCTGCGCAAGATTGGCAATGAGCCTGTAATATACAATGAGGCTCTGGCCCAACGTTCGGAGAATGAAATAACCAAAGCCGTACAAAATATGGGGTATATGGGAGCTACGGTCAAGACCGGAACGAAGATTAAAAAGAAGAAATTAAAACTTTCTTACGACGTCGCTTTAGGTAAGCCATATACCATCCGCTCAATAAAAAGGGAGATTAACGATTCAAAGATAACGGCCTGTTTACCGGAAGACTCTCTGTACTCTTTATTAAAAGAAGGGATGTTATTTAACGTGAATGTACTGGATGCAGAGCGCCAGCGCGTTACCAACCGGTTACTCCGGAATGGATATTATAAGTTTAATAAGGATTTCATCACCTATATAGCAGATACTGTGAAGAACACCCATTGGGTAGATCTCACTTTGCAGGTACTTCCATATAAAGCGCATATCAGCGATACTCCCAAAGACCACAATCAGTACACACTGAATAATGTTAGCTTTATAATTGATTATGACATTATGCGGTCTTCTTCACTTAACAGCATTTACACGAATGATTCGATCCATTACAATGGAATACCCATATATTATAGCAATAAGCCATATTTACGTCCTAAAATTCTGGTTAACAATCTCCGGCTTCAACAGGGAGACCTGTATGATGAAAGAGATGTTCAGCGCACATACAGCAACTTTGGCAGACTATCCGCTTTGAAATATACGAATATCCGTTTCATTGAAACCCAGATAGGAGATAGCGCCAAATTAGACGCTTATATTTTATTGACGAAGAGTAAATCCCAGTCTGTCTCGTTTGAGATAGAAGGTACGAATTCCGCCGGCGATTTGGGAGCCGCCGCCGCCGTATCCTATCATCACCGTAATCTGTTCCATGGCTCCGAACGGTTATTATTGAAATTTCGTGGGGCTTATGAAGCTATATCGGGGCTTACGCAGGATTACAAGAATGATAATTATACGGAATATGGGGTAGAAGCAAGCATAAACTTTCCCCGCTTTCTGTTTCCTTTTCTTTCCTCGGACTTCCGGAGAGGTATCCGCGCCACAACTGAATTCAGGATGCAGTACAATTATCAGATCCGGCCGGAATTCTTACGGATGGTGGCGTCGGCCTCCTGGTCGTATCACTGGATAGAACGCCAACGCGCACAACATCGTATAGACCTCATTGACGTCAATTATCTTTATATGCCTTCCATCTCTGATGCATTTCAGGAACTTTATGAAGGCAATAAGAATTATATTCTTGAATATAACTACAAGGACCGGCTTATCGTACGTATGGGCTACACTTATAACTATAACAGTGTGGGGGCGAACCTTACCAACAATACGATCGCCTCTAATTCTTATTCCATCAGAGCCGGTATTGAATCTGCCGGTAATGCACTCTATGCCTTCTCCAAACTGGCCGGCCTTCCGAGGAATGGCAAAGGTGAATATTCTCTGTTAAACATTCCTTTCGCCCAATATATAAAAGCTGATTTTGACTTTGCCAAGAACATCGTTATGGATGAGCGGAATTCATTGGCCTACCATCTTGGAATGGGGATAGCCATCCCTTACGGTAACGCCGGTGTCATTCCGTTTGAAAAGCGGTATTTCTCCGGCGGGGCTAACAGTGTACGTGGATGGTCGGTACGTAACTTGGGACCCGGATCATTTTCCGGTGATGAAAACTTCCTGAATCAATCCGGTGATATTAAGTTGGATGCGAGTGTTGAGCTGCGCAGCGAACTCTTCTGGAAGTTTCAGGGAGCCCTGTTTGTCGATGCAGGGAATATCTGGACGCTTCATAATTATAGCGAAGAACAACCGGGTGGTAAATTCAAATTTGACAGGTTCTACAGGCAAATAGCTGTGGCTTACGGATTGGGACTAAGGCTTGACCTTGATTTCTTTGTTATCCGCTTGGATGGAGGTATGAAAGCGATTGATCCTGTATATAGCAGTGGAAAACAGAGATACCCGATCATTCGCCCTAAGTTCGGTCGTGATTTTGCATTACACTTTGCTGTCGGGTATCCGTTCTAAAGTTATAGCCTATTTAAATACTTTTTTGAACTCCGTGTCTCCGTGCCTCTGTGTTCAAAAGAATAGTTTAATTTTAGACACGGATTACACGGATTACACGGATTATAAAAAACACGGATTATAAAAACCGTATTTATAATCCGTGTAATCCGTGAAATCCGTGTCTAAAAAAAATCCAATCCGTGTAATCCGTGTCTAAAAGCTATCATTTAATGTTGAACAGTTAACCTACTCATAGTCATTTCACGGGCAGCCAGAACGCCTTGTGCATCGAGCGTAACATGCATAGAGTTACCGCCGGGCAGATATAACAGCGCCGTACCGTCTTCATTGATTTTAATCAGATCAGAGCTGGCTCCATCCGAAACGACACTCCATGTGTTTGCTTCTTTATTGTAAAGCAACTCCATAGATTTATTATTGTCTTCGTTGGTGACGGAATAACCGTTTTCAAGTGTTTCAACAAGATAATCGCCGTTTTCTCCTTTTACTTTCTTTACTTCACCGGCACTCGCCACAGGATTCTCTCCCGACCAGAACTCAATGGAGTTTATTACTAAAATATCCGCCAGATAAGCTACCTCATAAACCGGTATGATATGTAATGCAACAAACACAAGTTCATTTACAAACTTATTCCCAACACCCTGATTCCATGTTTTAACCTTATTGAAAAGGGCAAATGAACCAATGCATGAACTGAACAGAATGCAGCAACAAAGTGTGCACGCAAGCATTAATGATAATTGATTTCTTTTCATACTCAAAATTATTTTATACAGTTTAAAAATGCGGGTGTAAATATAGAACTTAAAGTATATCCCAACCAAACAAAATGGGAAAAAAGTAGAAGTATTTCTTTCCTCGAACGAATAAAGTCAATAAACGGAAGAGTAGAGACGCAAAATTTTGCGTCTCTACTTTCAACACCCAACTGCTGAAGCGCTCAACGCTTACGAGGCGGTAACTCCTGCGCGCAGCGCTAACTCCT
>JAIRNG010000065.1 GCA_031258135.1 Mediterranea sp. (in: CFB group bacteria) | reverse complement strand
CAATGATCCGGTTCCTGTTTCCTTCGTTGACTTGCCTGCCGCCGGTCGGACGGGTAACGCGTTTACCATTGAAACCAATTCGGCAACGAATACGGTTTCGCCCACTACGACTAATCCTTTGATGATTACGAACCTGAAAGCCGAGCGTTCCGTTCTGGATGCGGCGAATGGTGTTTATCTGTGGACGGTGACATTCAATGTTTCGGCCAACGCGAGTTTTTCTGTCCGTTCGGCAACCATTTCCGTACCTATCGGCGGGGTCAGCAAAACGGTTACCGTATCGCAGGTAGCCGCAGCCGTGTATGTCAACGAACCGCAGCCTGCTTCGTTCGTTGATTTACCTGCCGATGGCAAGACGGGTAACGCGTTTACCATTGAAACCAATTTAGCAACGAAGTCGGTTTCGCCCACTATCGGAGGGACTACTCCTTCGATAGTCGCGTACCTGGGCACCTCGCGTTCCGTTCTGGATGTGATGAATGGAGTTTATCTGTGGACCGTGACGTTCGGTGTAACGGCGAACACGAGCGCTTCTGTCCGTTCGGCAAACATTTCTATAAGTATCGACGGTATCAGCAAAACGGTTACTTTTTCGCAGTTGGGGCATCCGCTCAGTATGCACGACGGTATGGCCAATTGTTATATGGTTGCTCCCGGAGGCAATGTGAGCTTCAAGGTTTCGCAGGCTTACAGGTATGATGGTAGTGCCTCCTTTACCAACACGTTGCATACGACGGGTGGTGAATATACCGGAGCGTTCGGTGTGGAAATTGTCTGGCAGGATGTTACCAATCTTGTTACCCCTTCGATAGTTTCAGGTACCGGCAAGGATACCCGGGTGAATATCCAGGTCAATGGTTCTACGCCCGGTAATGCTGTGGTAAAGATTTACAAAGCGGGTGACACCTCTAAAATCCCGGTCTGGTCTTACCATATCTGGGTAACCGACTATACGGGTAGCGCCACTTGGACGAATCCTTATCAAACGGTTCATACGTATACGTTTATGGATCGTAACCTGGGGGCTACCGAGGCTGCGCTTTCCCTTGCCGGTCGCGGGTTGTTCTATCAGTGGGGCAGGAAGGATCCGTTCCCTGGGGGTAAGGAGGGTACGGCCGGTTATGCCGCGTTGAGTAAATTTTATGGTATAAATCAAGACGGCGCGGCTGGTACTACTGCTGTTCGTGTTTCCAGTTCTACTAACGCCGGCGCTATCGTGGAATCCATTCAGGATCCGACAACTTTCTTTGAATATAAGAATTCAATTTATAACGATTGGCTTCCCGTCAAGGATGATAATCTTTGGAGCACTAACGGTATGGCCAGCGGCAATAAGACGATTTACGACCCTTGTCCGGCGGGTTGGCGGGTTCCTGCCAATGTTGTGATTAATGATAGTGATGATTATTCCCCTTGGATGGGAGTACCCGCTCCTCCGAGATGGGCTTATGGCTCCGATGCGGGTGGCGCCAATTGGGGGACTAACGCCTTGTTCCCTGCGGCCGGTCGTCGTTTCGACAATAATGGGAGTATCGGCTACGAGGGGTTCTACGGCGTCTATTGGAGTGCATCGCCCCATTGGAGAGCATCGCCCTTCAGTAGCAGCAGCAACTACGCCTCGAGTCTGTACTTCCTTTCCGGCAACGTCAACGTGGATAGCTACAACTATCGCGCCTACGGGTTCAGTGTGCGGTGCGCCCAGGAATAGCAGGCCCGCAGGGCCGTGTTTCACGGCGCAGTCCTTCCGCGGGGCATTCAAAGCCCCGCGGGGAAATACCTGCCAAACAGATCGGAATTCTTAGAGTTTAAGGAAATGATTAAAAAATATAAAATTATAAAATAAACATATCAATTCTAATAAAATAATCAATATTTATGGCAAAACAGTTTGAAATAGAAATAAAAGAAGCTTCCGACAAGAAATACTTAAAGGTTTTTTTGAAAAACAAAGATAAGATCAGCGAAGTCAGAGATAGGCTTACAGATCTTCCTTCTGTAGGAACTGCTAATATAACTCAAAACAATGAAACGGACTTAACAGTTTATCCCGCTAAAACGTATGATATTACTGAAACAAAACAAGAAGTGGAAAAATGCTTATCGATATTTTTTTTCAGGACAATCTCTATTAATAAAAGAAACAACGGATTCATTGGCGAATTCGCCTAAAGCAAAAAAAATCTATGATTATGCTTTAGATAAATACAGTAGAGGAGAAAGCAATAGAAACGTGTTAGATGATATGAGATCGGCACTAGAAACACATCTAAAAGAGGTACTCAATAATGATAAATCACTAGAAAATCAGTTCTCTGAAGTTGGAAAATATTTACAAACAAAAGGTTTATCTAAAGAATTCGTGAATATGGTCATAACATTACTTGACTATTATGCTAAATATCAGAATAATCATGTTAAACACAATGACGCCGTAAAAGACGAAGAGGTTAATTTTATCATTCAACTGACAAGTTCTTTTATACAAATGTTTGTATAATAGACCCCTTGCCGTTTGAGTTACACCTATCGGAAAGCAAGTTGTCCGCATCTCCTGAATTTTATGTCATCACATTGAACAGTAACGCCAGGAAAGCAGGCGGAAACGTTCCCAACATTAGAGATGTAACCCTTCTGTTCTCAACCGCAATAGTCGATAACATAGCGATCAAAGACATTATCGATGATGACGGGTATGAAAGGCTTTAGGGGACTTATATAGACAACTCTACCACGCTTTTTGTGATGACATCACCTTCACCGGCAATCAGAGCACAGCGGCCATCTTGCGTATTTGGGCGAGACGATTGGCGAAGGACTTGTTTTTCCGTGTTACCTGCATGTTGTAGTCGGATTGTATGCCGATAAGCGGTTCTGCATCAATGCCCAATGCGGCTTCAAATAACAATGCGTATTCGGTTGTTACGGGACGTTTGGCGTTCAGTACTTCGTTGAGAACGGAATAAGCTACACCCATTTGCGCGGCAAGTTTGCGTTGTGATATACCGCGGCACTCAATTTCTTCTTTCAAAATTTCGCCCGGATGTACCGGTTCGGACGGAGTAAGATTGTTTGCTATCATGCGAGGGTCAACCCCTTTTAACGTAATCATAACTATTTTTATTTATAATGGTTTGACAATCATACCGTTTTATTTGTTCAGGGCAAAGGTAGTGATATCTTTGTGTATTCGCAAAAAACAGAACAGTTTTTATTGAGCGCGGGGATATGCGGTTGACCGGTTTTCTTTTTATCCGTCTCCGACAACTACTGCCGTATTGTTTTCATGGCGTAGAGCTCTTATTTTCGTGCGTTTACCCTGAAATCATGATGATTTATTTGGCTGTTTGCCGATTAATTTGTTTCTTTGCACCGCTTTCGCGCAATCGCTGTCAAAGAAGAGTTGCTTGATATGTTGCGTTGTAACGATGAACAATTTAAAATAACAGAAAATGGATCTTATTAAAATTGCAGAAGAAGCATTCGCTACCGGCAAACAGCATCCTGCGTTCAAAGCGGGCGACACTGTGACCGTGGCGTATCGTATTGTTGAAGGTAACAAAGAGCGTGTACAGTCGTATCGCGGCGTTGTTATCAAGATCGCCGGCCATGGCGATAAAAAACGTTTCACTGTCCGTAAGATGTCGGGAACGGTCGGCGTAGAAAGGATTTTCCCGTTTGAATCGCCTGCTATCGACAGCATTGAAGTGAACAAGATCGGTAAGGTTCGCCGCGCCAAGTTGTATTACCTGCGTGCGCTTACCGGCAAGAAAGCCAGAATCAAAGAAAAGAGAGCGAACTGATCCTCTCCTGATTCAAGATAAAAAAGGGATTGACCGGCCGGTTGATCCCTTTTTTATCGGGCGTTATTTCCTTCTGTCCGCTCCCCACATCATTTTGGTACGCAGCGTGTCAAAGAAAATATGGTCGAAGCGTTTGACGACTTTGATGCTGTGATCCGCTTTGCGGATCGTCAGGCGGTTACTTTCCTTGCAGGATTCGCTGCGCCCGTCAATGGCTACCAGGAAGTTATGACTCCGGCTTTCTACGTCCAACGTAATTTCCCAGTCGTCGCGGATCACTATCGGACGGACATTCAGGCTATGTGGAGCTACGGGAGTAATGGCGATCGTATGGGACTGTGGCGCGATGACGGGGCCGCCGACGCTTAACGAATAGGCCGTGGAGCCGGTAGGGGTGGCGATGATCAGGCCGTCGGCCTGATAGGTGGTGAGATATGCGCCTTTGATAGCGGTGTGAATGGTGATCATCGACGAGCTATCCCTTTTCAGTATGGCTATTTCATTGAGCGCATAAGGGGAAGATTGCAACCGGCGGTCGCCGCCCGACAGTTGCAACACGCTACGCTCTTCCACTTTGTAGTGGTTGTTATAGATCTCATCCAATGTGGCTTCCGTTTCTTCGGGCGAAGTATCCGCCAGGAAACCCAGCCGCCCGGTGTTGATGCCCAGGATGGGAATCTCTTTCTTTCCCACCCGCGCCGCCGCTCTGAGGAACGTACCGTCGCCGCCGACACAGATAACCATATCCGCCGAAAAGTCATCCCCGTCGAACAGCTCCGCCACGGGTATGTCCATTCCAAGACCGGCGGTCAGGAAATGATGAAACTCACGGCAAACGCAGACTTCGGCATTCTTCCTTTTCAGTTTGTCGAACAACGCCCGGACGTGACACGAGTTCCTGGCCTGAAATGTATTTCCAAAAATTGCAAATCTCATGGTTTACGTTCTTTACTCCTTACTCCTGCCTCCCGACTACAAATTTCGGCTTTTTTTCCGTAACCTTGTTATACCGTCGGGAATATTTAGTATTTTTGGGCAAAATCCGAACGTATAAAAGAAGCCTGTTAAAAAAAGGAATGACAAAGTTAAGTGTAAATATAAACAAAATAGCGACGCTGAGAAATGCGCGCGGGGGAAATGTACCGGATGTCGTGAGAACCGCCCTGGACTGCGAACGCTTCGGGGCCGACGGGATAACGGTTCATCCCCGTCCGGACGAAAGGCATATCCGCCGTGCGGATGTTTACGCGCTGAAACCCCTGTTGAAGACCGAGTTCAACATCGAAGGATATCCGGATGAGACATTCATGGATCTGGTGTTGAAGGTGCGTCCCGACCAGGTGACACTGGTTCCCGATTCGCCGGGACAGATCACGTCCAACGCAGGATGGGACACCAAAAAGAACCTGAGCTTCCTGACCCGAACGCTCGACACGTTGAGGAAAGCCCGGATCAGAACCTCCGTATTCGTCGCACCCTCTGTTGAAATGATAGAATATGCCGTTAAAGCGGGCGCCGACAGGGTCGAGTTGTACACGGAACCCTACGCCGTGGGGTATCCGGAAGACAAAGAAGCGGCAGTGGCGCCGTTTGTGGAGGCGGCGCAAGTTGCGCGTAGCCTGGGGATAGGGCTGAATGCCGGTCATGACCTCAGCTTGGAGAACCTGAATTATCTGTACCAAAACATTCCCTGGCTGGACGAGGTATCCATAGGCCATGCGCTGATAGCAGACGCATTGTATCTGGGCCTGGAGCGCACCATCGGGGAATATAAAAAATGTTTCCGTCAATGAATACTTATATTCTGTTGGCCCAGGCGGCCGCTATGGCAGATTCTCTCGCCACCGAAAATCCCGTGTTGACACCGGTAACCGCCCCCGAAGGAATGAACATGCTGGACATGGCGTTCAGAGGAGGCTGGATCATGATCGTATTGGCTCTGTTGTCCGCCATCTGTTTTTATATTCTTTTTGAAAGAATGTATGTGATCCGTAAAGCGGGCAGGGAAGATCCGATGTTTATGGATAAGATCAAGGACTATATCCTGAGTGGTGAAATAAAACCGGCCATCCGTTATTGCCGGACGGTGAACACCCCTGCCGCAAGAATGATCGAGAAAGGGATCACACGCCTCGGACGGCCGATCAATGACGTACAGGCTGCCATTGAGAATGTAGGGAACATTGAAGTCGCGAAACTGGAGAAAGGACTGAACGTGATGGCCACCATTTCCGGAGGAGCGCCCATGATCGGGTTTTTGGGTACCGTAACGGGTATGGTGCGCGCCTTTTACGAAATGGCGAATGTCGGAAACAATATTGATATTACGCTCCTGTCCGGCGGTATCTATGAAGCCATGATCACTACCGTCGGAGGACTTATTGTAGGGATCATCGCCATGTTTGCCTATAACTATCTGGTAGGGCTTGTCAGTGGCGTGGTCAATAAGATGGAGACGAAGACAATGGCTTTCATGGACTTGCTTAACGAACCGGCGAAGAAATAATGCTTAAACGGAGGAATAAAATATCGCCGCAATTCAGTATGGCGTCTATGACCGACGTTATATTCCTGTTGCTCATCTTCTTCATGATCACCTCGACCGTGGTGTCGCCAAACGCGATAAAAGTGTTGTTGCCGCAAGGGAAACAACAAACTTCGGCGAAACCCCTGACGCGGGTCATCATTGATAAAGCGCTGAACTACTATGTGGCTTTCGGCAACGATAAGGAAGAAGCCGTCCGTGAAGAACAGTTGGCCTCATTCCTGCAGCGTGCGGCCGACAGGGAACCGGAAATGTATGTAGCGCTTTATGCCGATGAGTCTGTGCCTTACCGGGAAATCGTAAAAGTGCTGAATATAGCGAACGAGAACCGGTTCAGAATGGTACTGGCTACCCGTCCGCCGGAAAACAGAAAATAACCATGAACCGGAAGAAAAGAGAACGATGGGTGGGGGTGATGGGTGCGCTGGCTGTGCACGCCGTTCTTATTGTTCTCCTGTCACTGGTGGGATTTACCATACCTGAGCGTACGGAAGAAAGCGGAGTTGAAGTGATGATGGGAACTGTAGCGTCTGCATACAGCGGCTTTGAACCCTCATCGTTGGTAGACGTGGATGTGCTTTCCGAGCCGGAATTGCCTGCGGAAGCCGAACCGGTTCCACCGGCAGAACAAGACTTGCTGACTCAGGAGAGCGAAGAAACCGTAGTCGTAGAACCTGAAGCGGAACCAAAGAAAAAAACGCCTGAAAAACCGGAGAAGACCGCGGCGGAAAAGACCGAACGCGAGAGAAAAGCCGCTGCCGAAATGGCGGCCCAAAGGGTAGCCGGTGCATTCGGTAAAGGCGCCCGGATGGGCGATGAGGGGACAGGTGTGGAAGGAAGCCCGGCGGGTAACGTTGCAACCGGAACAACCACCGGAACGGGCGGCTATGGAGTTTTTGACCTGAGTGGACGATCCATTGGGGAAGGAGGCCTGCCCCGCCCCGTATATAACGTACAAGAGGAAGGCAGGGTCGTGGTGTCTATTACTGTGAATCCGGCAGGGGCAGTGATTGCTACCGGCATCAACCGGCTGACAAATACGGTAAACCCGGCGCTCCGAAAGGCTGCGGAAGAGGCGGCGAAAAAAGCGCGGTTCAATGCGGTTGACGGAGTAAATAACCAGACGGGTACCATCACCTATTATTTTAATCTGAAATGAGGAAACCAGAAACTTAAAACTTAAAAACTCAATGGGAACTATTTATGTCTTTTTTGCGGATGGCTTTGAAGAGGTCGAAGCTATCACCCCGGTTGACGTCCTGAGACGTGCAGGGCTGAATGTAGAAACGGTTAGCGTGACGGATGAAGAAGTAGTTACAGGAGCGCACAATATTCCTGTAATATGCGATTCATGTTTCCAGGACTGTGACTTCAGTGATGCAGACCTTTTATTATTGCCCGGGGGAATGCCGGGAGCGGCAACGCTGAGCGAACACGAAGGACTGAACAGACTTCTGCCCGGCCACGTGAAAGAGGGCAAGCCGGTTGCAGCCATTTGTGCAGCGCCGATGGCGCTGGGTAAACTGGGATTGCTTAAAGGTAAACGGGTGACTTGCTATCCCGGATTTGAACACTACCTGGAAGGCGCCGGATGTACAGGGGCGCAGGTTGAAAAAGACGGTCAGTTCATCACCGGAAAAGGGCTGGGTGCGGCTATGGATTTTGCACTCGCCATTGTCGGGTTGTTGCAGGGTACGGCCAAAGTAGCCGAACTGGAGGAGGCTATGTGCGTAAAGCGATAAGGCTATGATTCTGAGTTCGCCGGGGTTTCGTCCCGGGACGCAAAGGCAAAACATAGTATTAAATGGCAAATAGTAAATGTAAATGAACGGGGTTTAAGCTATGAATAAATATGCTTTGATCGTTGCCGGAGGAAGCGGAACACGTATGGGGGGAGAAGTTCCGAAGCAATTTCTCCTTCTCGGTGACGGCAAACCTGTGCTGAAACGTACATTGGAAGCCTTCCATACGTATGACCCCCGGATGCGTATCATTCTCCTTCTCCCACAAGGACAGGAAGCCTGTTGGAAGCAATTATGTATAGAACATGACATACAGGTTCATCATGAAACGGCTCACGGTGGGGAAACCCGTTTCCATTCCGTCCGGAATGGGCTGGACCTGATACCTCATGACGGAATTGTGGGAATACATGACGGCGTCCGGCCATTTGTTTCAACAGCGGTCATTGCCCGTTGCTATGAAACGGCCGGGATGTATAAAACGGCTGTGCCCGTAATGGAGGTAACCGAAACCATACGCCATCTCACAACTGCGGGCAGCGAAACGGTAAACCGCAATGATTACCGGTTGGTGCAAACCCCGCAGGTCTTCGATGTGGCCTTGATCAAAGAAGCATATTCCCAACCTTATTCCCCGTCTTTCACGGATGACGCTTCAGTGGTGGAGGCCATGGGAGGCGTGCCGATAACCCTGGTTGAAGGAAACCGTGAGAATATAAAAATAACAACTCCGTTTGATTTGAAAATAGTTAGAGGTTTGATCCGATGTTCGATCTGACAACGCGTGACATAAAATATCTAACCGGGGTAGGCCCCCAGAAAGCGACAGTTCTGAACAGAGAATTGAGGATATTCTCTTTGTACGATCTGCTGTATTATTTCCCTTATAAATATGTAGATCGCAGCCGCATCTATCATATAAATGAAATAGACGGCAATATGCCCTACATACAACTCAAAGGCAAGATACTAGGATTTGAAACCTTTGGCGATGGCCGGACGCGCCGGCTGGTAGCTTCTTTTGGCGATGGCACCGGAGTGGTTGAGCTGGTTTGGTTTCAAGGCATCAGATTTATCCTGGAGAAATATAGGCAGGGAGAAGAATACATTGTCTTTGGCAAACCCAGCGTGTTTAACGGGAAGATCAACCTGCCGCATCCTGACATGGAAGATCCGGCAAGTATGGTTTTGTCCAATATGGGGTTGCGCCCATACTATGGTACGACAGACAAAATGAAGCGCAACTTCCTCAATTCCAACACGATTGAGAAGATGATGACGACTGTGGTGCAACAGATACAGGAACCGTTGCCGGAAACGCTTCCGCCTTATATAATAGCCGAACACCATCTGATGTCGCTGACGGATGCGCTGAGGAATATTCATTTCCCAACGAATCCCGATATGCTGCGGAGGGCCGAATATCGCATTAAGTTTGAAGAACTGTTCTATATACAGCTTAATATCCTGCGGTACAGCAAAGACCGCCAACTCAGGTATCGGGGGTATGTTTTTGAAAACGTGGGCGGTATCTTCAATACATTCTACTATCAGAACCTTCCTTTTGAACTGACCGGAGCGCAAAAGCGGGTGATGAAAGAAATTCGCCAGGATGTGGGCTCCGGACGGCAAATGAACCGGCTGCTGCAAGGCGACGTAGGAAGCGGTAAAACACTCGTGGCCCTGATGAGCATGCTGATTGCTCTGGATAATGGCTACCAGGCTTGTATCATGGCTCCGACAGAGATTCTGGCAAATCAGCACTATGAGACGATCAGGAAATTACTCTATGACATGGATATACGCGTGGAACTGCTGACCGGCTCTGTGAAAGGAGCAAGGCGGAGAAGTATCCATGCCGGACTGGTGACCGGAGACGTTAAGATCCTGATAGGGACACATGCGGTGATAGAAGATACGGTCAGGTTTTCCTCATTAGGACTGGTGGTCATTGACGAACAACACCGCTTTGGCGTAGTCCAGCGCGCCCGATTGTGGAGTAAGAATGTACAGCCGCCGCATGTCCTGGTCATGACGGCAACCCCTATTCCCCGTACGTTGGCAATGACGCTGTATGGAGACCTGGATGTTTCCGTTATAGATGAACTGCCGCCGGGAAGAAAGCCTGTTACTACTATACATCAATACGAGAACAGACGTGGAAGTTTATATCGCTCCATTCGTAAACAGATTGAGGAGGGACGCCAGGTATATATCGTATATCCGCTGATCAAAGAAAGTGAGAAAATTGACCTGAAGAATTTGGAAGAAGGTTTCGTCCAGATATGTAAGGAGTTCCCGGAGTATACCGTCTGCAAAGTACATGGCAGGATGAAAACGACGGAAAAAGATGAGCAGATGCAACGCTTTGTTTGTGGTAAGGCGCAGATCATGGTTGCTACGACTGTGATTGAAGTCGGGGTGAATGTGCCAAACGCCTCGGTTATGGTTATCGAGAATGCGGAACGTTTCGGTTTGTCTCAGTTGCACCAGCTAAGGGGAAGAGTTGGCAGAGGCGCAGACCAATCGTATTGTATTCTGGTAACCGGTTATAAGTTAACGGAAGATGTCCGGAAACGGCTGGAAACCATGGTACGGACAAATGATGGATTTGAAATAGCGGAAGTAGACCTGAAACTGAGAGGCCCCGGTGATCTGGAAGGTACGCAACAGAGTGGGATGGCATTCTCCCTGAAGATTGCAAATCTGGCAAAGGATGGGCAACTCTTACAATATGTACGTGACATAGCGCAGCAAGTCGTAAACCGTGATCCGGAAGCAACGTCTGCCGAGAATGAAATACTTTGGAAACAACTGAAGAACCTGAGAAAAACCAATGTGAATTGGGCTGCAATTAGTTAAAAAACCACATTGTTAATGTGGCGTTGCGAAAAATGGTTAAGGAAAAGGCGGCGCGTTAAGAACAAAAGAGTATCTTTGGAGAAATTTTGTGCTCACAACGCCGGAATATGCTGACTTATGCGAGTGGCGAATATTAATTGAATGAACAAACGGATGAAACTTAATTGCATTAAAATAATAGTGGCGGTTGCGGCCTTAACGATTAGTTTAAGCTCATTTTCACAAGACCTGGTTGCACGTCAGGCACCCATAGACAAGAAGTTTAAAAGTGTAGATTCACTGGCTTTACATAAACAGATACAGGATGAACAGGCCGAAATGCCTGCATTCGATCTATATCCGAACTGGAGCAATGTTAACGCACATAATTATGCCACGGCTATTGTTCCGGAATCCTATACCATTGACCTGACCGGTTTTTGCATGCCTACCACTCAAACCCGTATCACTTCACCGTTCGGCCCCCGCAGAAGAAGAATGCATAACGGCCTGGACGTGAAAGTTTACGTTGGCGATACCATTCGTTCTGCGTTTGATGGGAAAGTACGTATCGTAAGAACAGAGCGTAGAGGATACGGACAATATGTCATCGTCCGCCACGATAATGGACTCGAAACAGTATATGGCCACTTGTCTAAACAATTAGTAAAAGAAAATCAATTAGTAAAATCCGGAGAGGTGATCGGACTTGGAGGTAATACCGGACGCTCCACCGGATCGCACTTGCACTTTGAAACACGCTTCCTGGGGATTCCTATCGATCCGGCATTGCTGTTTAACTTCCCCAAACAAGATATCGTAGCTGATGCATATACCTTCAAAAGAGGTCAGGCCAATGCGAAAACAGCAGGAACATACATGGCTGTAGGAAAAGATGGTGTGATCAGGTATCATAAAGTGAAAAGCGGAGATACGCTGTCAAAGATAGCAAACCGGCGTGGCATTTCTATAGATACGCTGTGCAGGCTGAACCGCATCACAAGAAAGACTATCCTCCGACCGGGGCAGATATTGAGATGCTCGTAACATAACCTTCTCCCTATGGGAGTTGCAACAACCGTTCCAACACATCCTTGTCAACGGCAAAGGCTGTTCCGTGGCGTGCGCCTTGAGGAAAAGACACCTGATCGGAAACATCTTCCCATTCTACACGGTTTTTGGTTCGCACCGCACCGTATTTACGGTCGC
The DNA here is from genome assembly GCA_031258135.1 of Mediterranea sp. (in: CFB group bacteria). Lineage (GTDB taxonomy): Bacteria > Bacteroidota > Bacteroidia > Bacteroidales > Bacteroidaceae > Bacteroides. The sequence continues at coordinate 919 of JAIRNG010000065.1, read as the reverse complement.
GATATTTATCAAAATAAACATAGATGTAATCGCCTATAATGAGTGGGGAAGGGCCTTCAGCCCAATAGTCCCCGGTTATCGGCCCGGATACCTGTACAGGAAAGCCATTCTTTATATCACCGGTCTTCGTTACGCGGATATTCTTTTCAGGCGGATTGGAATTCTCATTCTTCATCACCATGATCAGTTCGCCATCGCGATCCTTGATGATAGCCGCGTCGATCACACTGAAATCCGGGTCGAAAAACATGTTGGTTCCCGAGAATAACTTGAAGTCTTTGGTCGTTACGTAATACACACGATGATTCAGGCCCTTTTCGCTCTCACTGACTGAGACTTTCTTATGGCGTCCCGGTATGGTAGTGGCCCAGAAGATGTAACAGGTCTGCGACGGTTCATCGTAAAACAATTCCGGCGCCCAGCAGTTATGGGCCGTGGGTTCGTGCATCATGACCGGAATGCCCACCTGTTCCGGCCAATGGATCAAATCTTTTGACGAGGCGTAACCGATGACACGGTCCGTCCATCCGGAAGTCCACACGAGATGGAATGTTCCATCCGGCGTCTGACAAATGCTGGGATCGCGCATCAACTTGTCTTTCCCCACTTCGGGTTTCAGAAAAGACTGATTATTGTTCAATGCTTCCCACTTCAACCCATCGGTACTATAAGCCAGATGCAACCCATCGGCGCCATTATTTATAAAATAAGAGAACAGATATACGGGCGATTGGGCTGATGCCGCTGCTACGCACAAGAATAAAAGAGCAAATAAAGAGAACTTTTTCATATATGTAGTTTTATAGGTTTTATTCGGGATAAAGATAATTAATCCGTCCTTAAATTCTATCATTATGCATAACTTTCTATTGAATGGCATGTGCAAAGGCGCAGGATAGCAGAACAATCATCCGGATTC
>JAIRNG010000042.1 GCA_031258135.1 Mediterranea sp. (in: CFB group bacteria) | reverse complement strand
GGAACGTGCATACGGTCAGTCTGCCCAAGCCTGATGATCAGAAGAAGTGGGAGTTGGGCAAGAGTTACGATTACGAGTTGAATGTGTCGTTGACGGCGGTCACGTTTGGTGACGTGTCGGTAGAGGATTGGGGGACGCCCATCCCTCTCACGCTTTGTGAGCGGACTTACGATGCCAACAACGGGACGGGCGAAAGAATAAATGAGACGCTGTTTACCGGCAGGGACTATCCGTTGATCGACAACACGTTTGCCCCGCCGGCCGATACTCTCATCTTCTACGGATGGAATACCCAGGCCGACGGTTTGGGCGCTAACTATAAGCCGGGCGATCCGATCGCACTCAGCGAGGACACGAGGTTGTACGCCAACTGGCAAAGGCCTTTCGTCAACGTAGAGACCGGAGCGTATCTGGACGGCCCGGTGACATACAACAACAGCACGTTTACCATTGAAGTAGATCATAAGGGTTACCTTGTTACCGGAAGCACCGTTACGGGTAACAACAGCAACCGTATTGTCGTGAAAAGTGGCGTTACCGCTACGGTAACCCTGAGGAACGCCTCGATTGATGTAAGCAGTACGGCCGGAACTTGCGCCTTCGATATGGCCGGGGCGACCGTGACGTTGAAGTTGGAGGGTAACAATGTCTTGAAGAGCGGAGCACAGAGGGCGGGACTGCGGGCGCCTGCGGGTGCCGCGATTACCATCACCAGCTCTACCAACGGCACGCTGACGGCAACCGGCGGAGCAGGCGAAGGTGGAGCGGGCATAGGTGGCGGTAGCGGAGCATCCTATTCCAGCGGTGAAGCAGGCGGAACCATTACCATCACCGGAGGAGAAGTGACGGCCACCGGTGGCGGAGCCAACAACTATGGCGCAGCCGGAGCCGGCATAGGTGGAGGTGGTGGTGGCGAATACGCCACAGGCGGTGCGACGGCTACTTATACCGGCCCGGGAGAACCCATGCAAAAAAACGCTTGGATCGGTTGGGACACGGCCACGGGCAATACGGCCTACGTGGAAGCAAAAAGCGGCGACTACGGTGGCAGCGAGGCCATTGGTAAGGGTGGCGACGGTTCCTAATCTTAAAAAAACACGCGTATGAAAAAATACAGGGAGCTTCCCAAGCCCTTGGGAAAGGCAAAACCGACCCAATTGGAGCTTCCCAAGTAGTTGGGAAGGACAGGAATAAAAGCACAGCCTCACCCCGACCCTCTCCAAAGGAGAGGGAGGATGAAGTTACCTCTTCTTCTCCCCCTCTCCTTTGGAGAGTTTTCAATTTTCAATTTATCAAGCGTTAATCCGCGTTTCAAATCGTCAATCGTCTAATCGTAAATAGCCGCAGGCGTCAGAAGGCCCAGTCCAGATAATTGCTTTCCAACGTCCGTGTCTTCCCGTTGAACGATACGGTGAAGGGCGACTTCAGATTGCAATGCAGGCGAGTGATCTGTTTCTCATCGGCTTTTACTTCCAGGCGGTTTCCCCGGCGGGTGACGCGGCAGTTGTAGGCCGTTATGCCGCCATCGGGACGTTCCGCAAGGAAAGCGTTGGTGAGTACCGTTTCGCTCATGCACTTGAAGAGTTCGTGTACGTCATTGTCCTGCGTATTCACCGTTTGCCAGTCACTGATCATGTTGACGTACTGTTCGCCGATGACAAACTCACGGGTGTCGTACAGTTCAGGGTGCGGGTTGCCGAAACTCAGAGAGTCTGCCGTGACGTGCGTGTCGGCGCTGCATGTCTGCTTCACCCGCAGATACGGATCAACAACAAAGGCCCAGCGCAGATCGCCGGTACGGTAATCAATCAGGTTGGAGAAAGCCCCCATGGCATTGTAGGTTTCTTCCAGCCATCGCCCGTCGCCCGTCAGCAGATAGGCATAGTATGTGGCGTAGGCGCGCCAGCCGCTCCAGCCGTGGGGTGAGTTGAACATATTCGGCAGCATCTGTACGTCATACTGCGCTTCCCAGTAGCGCATGGTTCCTCCACGGCGGCGGGCGTCGGGCACATGCAGTTGTGTGAGGCAATCATGGCTGTGGAGTATCTTCAGCATGGCGTCGGTGTAATGTTTGCGTTCCTTTCCGTCGGGCTGCATCAATGCCAACATTCCGATCTGGAGCGCCGAGCAGGAAATCATCCCGTCTTCAAACGTCAGCTCCCCTTCTGTCTGGAAATCTCCCTGCGCCGCCACTAATTGATCGATGGCGCGCTTGGCCGAGGCATAATGCCGGTCTGCCGCCTCCTGCCATGCCGCCTCCTGTTTGCCGAGTTCCCGTTCGGCCAGCACAAGTTCCAGCATGCTCTTCGCTACATAGATCACGCTGGTATACACCGTCTTCCGGTTTACATAAGCGCCATCTTCCCGCTGCGCGGTATTCATCAGCCAGTCGGCCAGCCGGGATGCTTTCCTGAGGTCTTCGGGGTCGCCGTATGCTTCATATTTATCAACCAGCATGCCTATAGTGCAGGATGTATTCTGAATGCGCGATGCGTAAAACAGCGGTCTCGTCTTTTCACGGTCAAACAAACGATCGAACTGGTTATCGAAACGGGCGCGTAACGCCTCGTCCGGTTGCTTTTCGGGAAAATGCCGGGCGGCAATAAAGGCGGAATGGAAACCGTAGCAACTCTCCACGTGGGAAGTGGCTTTCTGGTGATATTTCAAAGCGTTTTCCCTGGCCTTCTCCAACGTCCATCTCCAGGAGGCGTGAGCCGAGAGTACGCCTTCCGTCTGTTGGTTGCCGTCTGTGACTTTCACCGAATAAAGCCCTGTGGCAGGAAGCGTGCATGACACCTCGTATAAATCGCCGGATTTCTTTTTTGCCGAGACATCCAGCGGCGAACCTTTGTCGTCCGTGACCTGCACAACGGGAGAAGAAGCGAAGACTTCAAACAGGGCCGTTTCTCCGGGCCGGTATGCCGTCCGGCTCATGCGGATCACCGGTACATCCGCCATTTGGTGAATGGTTTGCTCAAAATCGGACGGCGACCGGATGCCGGTAAAGGCGATGACCCATTTCTTTATTTCTCCCTGTTTCAGTTGCCACAAATCCTGCGGGCAATGCAAGGGGAGCGGCAGGGCGTTGATCAGGTCGATGTTCAACGATTCTATACGGTGTCCCATGAACCAATGAGGCGGCGGGTCCTGGTAGCCCAGGTTGTAATCCACACTCCATGAGGCTACCGGTTGCGGCGAGATGATGCCCAGCGTATGCCCCGACGGCGTTTGAAGATAACCGTAGAAATGGTTTTTTTCGTTCATCATCAAGGTAGGAAAGTACTTTCCGAACCAGTCGGGATACTTATCCATCCAGGTGTCGACACCCAGTTTCAGTCCTGCCTTTACCGGCTGGAACGGTACATTTCCCTTGTTTTCCAAGCGGATGTGAATGGCAGGCAGCCCCTTCCATTCATGATACGTCAGGCCGCACTCCACGCCGTCGATCCTGGCGCGGAACGAGCGATACCCATCGGGAATCCACTGTGCGCTTATATCCTTGCCGCCCAAGTTGGCATAGAAACTCGGCCCCGCATTTTCTTTTCCACGGAAGAACGGAACGGTGTCGTTCCGTTCGTTACCTTTAAATATGATCTGTTCCAGGGTTCCGTTGCCGGAAATCCTACATTCCCATTTTTTGTTTTTCCATATCGTGCTTTGAGCATGGATGGTCGTATCCGTGAACAGAAAAGCAACGCCGATAAGAAGGAGAAATATTCTCATATAGATTATGTTTGAATGAATACTGTTGTTATTTCCGGACTTTCAATTTCGTAAGTACCGGCGTTTTCGTGGTGTTTACCTCCGTATACGGCCTGTCGTTCTGCTGTTCGAAAATAACGATTTCATTCGCGCCTTTCCTGAGCCAGACACCCGGAACATACAGTGTCTGTTGCGGGCCGACATGCCAGTAACGGCCGATGTTCACGCCGTTCACGAAGACGATGCCCTTGCCCCGGTCTTCCATGTCGAGGAAGGTGTCGCCCGTTTCCTTCAGGTTGAATACACCTTTATATATAACGGGTTTCCCGATGAGCGCACCGGCGGATGTCGCCGTGTTGTCATACACGCTTGCGGCGGGCAGTTTGTTCAGGTCGGGGACGTTGTCCATGGGCAGCTTTATCATTTCCCATTCGCCCTCGATGATGTTATCACCAATCTTCACGGGACTGATGATGCCTTTCCGGTTATGGATGATCTCGGAACCGTAGTTGATGCGGCCCATGTTCTCCACAAGTATCTCCAGATTGCCGTTCCACGGGATGTCGATGTCGATCGTGTAGTTGTTGAAGTAGCGGTTCAGTTCGCCGGCCTTCTCTCCGTTCACATATACGATGGCGTAGTCGCGCAGGCCTTCTATCTGAAGCGTTCCGCTGATGGGCTGGTTGAAGTGGCGCTTGTACAACACATAGCCATATCCCTGACCGAGTTCCTCGAACGTCAGGGGGCGTTCGCTCTGTACCGGGGTCTGCGCTTCCGCCAGGGCAAGCAGGTCTGCCACTTTATTCAATTGAATGGAAGGTATCCCGATCACGGGTATTGCCGCAGGAGCTTCCGGCACGGGATAATTCACGTATTTCTTTATCACGCTCCGGATAGAGTCGAACTTTGACGTTACCCAGCCTGCTTCGCTGATGGGCGCATCGTAGTCGTAGCTGGTCAGGTCGGGTTGTATGCCGTGATTCTTGTCGTAGTTGGCGCCGCTGGTGAAGCCGAAGTTCGTGCCGCCGTGCACCATGTAGAAGTTGAACGACACGTCGTTTTCGAGATACTTCTCCGTCTGCCGCGCGATGCGCGAGGCCGCAACCTGCGGATGCGGCTCCACCCAATGCGCCAGCCAGCCCGGATAGAACTCGGCTACCATGTAGGGGCCTTGGTTGCCGTTGTATTGGTTGACTACCTTTTTCAGGTTCTCGATGTTGCTTTCACCGTTCGCCGTAGGCAATGCGCCCGGCACGGAACCGCCCTCGAAGAGCCAGCTACCGTCCGAAGTGAACATGGGCGTGTCAAAGCCGGCATCCTTGAGTTGCTGCACGATCTTGGCGTTGTATGCCCGGTGCTCTTCCAACGGGATGTCCTTGCGTTGCGCCACGTAGGAGCCGAACTCGTTTTCGGCTTGCACCATGATGATCGGGCCGCCTTTGGTGACTTGCAGCTTGCCCACTTCCCGGAACAGGCGTTCAATGTATCGTTTGGTATATTTCAGGAACGGCTCGTTGTCGCGCCGTAGTTCCAGCCCTTCCACATTCTGAAGCCACCACGGGTAGCCGCCGAACTCCCATTCGGCACAGACGTAAGGCCCGGGGCGGAGAATAACCATCAGGCCTTCTTCTCCGGCTATCTTTATATATTCCGCCAGGTTGCGGTCTCCGGTGAAGTCCCACTTATCTGGTTCCGTCTCGTGGAAATTCCAGAAGACGTAGGTGGCCACGGCGTTCAACCCCATGGCTTTCAGCATCTTCAAGCGGTGGCGCCAGTACTGGTGGGGAATGCGGGCGTAGTGCATTTCTCCGGATAGAATACGGGCAGGCTTGTTATCACACACAAAGTTTCCGTCTTTTATCTCAAACGTATGTTTCTGTCCATATACGTTTACAGAGAAAAGTAAAGACAGAAGTAACAGGACTAAATTGTTTTTCTTGGTCATAATGAATAGGATTAGTTTATTAGTAGTTATTAATAGATAGTTTTATTCTCAAAGAGTTCTTTTCATGGCTCTATTGTTATATCATCCAGTGATATGGGAGCAGTTCCGGTATTGATAAAAATCACCTTTACAGTTCTCTTATGATTCCCATATTCAGGATCTGTTGAGAACCGGATCTCATCCTGCCTGAAATCTTCTCCGGACTTGAATACCGAACCGGAACAATTCACGGCTATTCCACTAACCTGGGAGATATTCTCAACTTTAGCCGTAACATAACCTGAACCCTTATGCCGGAATTTCATGGAATACGGACGGGAGTGATCCAGATAGACATACTGGATGATCGAATCATTGGCTGCCAGTCTCACCCCGCGCTTTCCGGTCCGCGAAGATGAAGCCGTTACGGAGCCGTTACCTTCCCATGGGAATAGTCCGTTATGATACTCGAAGCCCGGGTTAGGCAATTCGTTCGATCCTTCCAGCTTCCACCGGTAATAACGGATGTAATCCACTTCCATTGAGGCAACGCCTCCTTTTGCATATATTCCCAAAAGAACATTCATGGCATGATTAGGAGATTTGATGTTGTGAGGATCCCAATCCTCTTTGACCAATCTGCCGTCAACATAGAATTTGAATCCCGCAGGAGACCATAGCATGCTGTGTGTAGTCCACTTATCCATATAATCGCCCGCTATTGGGAAATGCCCTATATTGTGTTCAAATACTCCTTCGGAAGATACATTTCCATGCAATACGATCTCCGTATTCAGGTGTTCACACAGATCGATCTCAAAAACCTGACCATGCGGCCTTATACCTGTAACCTGATAGGCTTTATTCCCCTTTTCCATGAAGTATTTTGCATCCGGGCCCGGAGAATCCAGCCAGAAAGCGCCATTCACTATCGTGGCATCAGCCGTACAGCTCCTCTTTATCCGGGCTTCGATGAACCCTCCCAGCCTGTTGTCCAACAGTAATTTATCCTCCTTCCAGTCATACGTCTGAATAGAAGATATTTTTCTGCCTTCAGGCGAATATGCTTCCGCAGGAACTTCACTGTCTGTATATAAAATGATTGAATGTCCTGTAAACCGGATACCCGGTTGCGGCAGTTTTCCCGACTGTAATTTCCCGTAATTGCTCTTTTTTACGAAATCTATCGTCGAATAATAATCGGTGAACCATTTGTCTCTATCCAAGAATGTCCCGTTGAATTCATCCGACCAGACTAATTCCATGCCGGACGGAAGCGCTTCCGAGGTGGGCGGATTGTCCGTATTCTCCTTTACAGGCCGCTCCTCCGTTTTGCTTCCCGTATGGCAGCATATAATACCTTGTGTTCCTGTAACGAGACAAATGACAAATAAAACCGAGTTCTTTAATCTATTCATTCTTCTTTCTTTTGATTAGCGGTACTGAGTTTGCAGGGCAAATATAATAAAAAAGAATAATGATTTCATTATACCTTCTATATCTATGAACCCGTTTTAAAACGATCGGATAAAGAAGTTGTCATTCTCTTGTAATACGAATGTAACGGAAAGTACGCAAGATAATTCATACCTTTGCCATATTAAGGATATTTTTGATTTAAACAGAATATAATCTATGGTAAAGTTTATAGAGTCGGAACTGGAACTTCTCAAGAAAGAAGTCGGTGAAATGTGGACATTGGTTTATAATCAACTGGACAGAGCAGGAGAAGCGGTATTAACGTTTGACAGGGAACTGGCCGGACAGGTGAAAGTGCGCGAAAGAAGGGTGAACGCTTTTGAGCTGAAAATCGACAGTGACATCGAAGATGTTATTGCTCTGTATAATCCTGTAGGCATTGATTTGCGTTTTGTGCTGGCTATGCTGAAGATCAACTCTAATCTGGAGCGTCTGGGTGATTTTGCCGAAGGTATTGTTCGTTTTGTATTGGAGTCGGAAGAGCCGGCGCTTGATGCCGAATTATTGAAACGTCTGCGTTTGGAAGAGATGGTAGCTGAAGTACTTTCCATGCTTGAAGTTACCAAGCGGGCGCTGAATGAAGAACGTATGGAATTGGCGACTTCCGTCTTTACGAAAGATAATCTTGTCGATGAGATAAATGCCGGTGTAGCTCCCGTACTTGCCGGATATCTGAAAGAACACCCGGATAATATGTTGACTTGCCTGAATCTGGTGAGCGTATTCCGTAAGTTGGAGCGGACAGGAGACCATATTACGAATATTGCGGAAGAAATCGTATTCTTTATCGACGCTAAGATTCTTAAACACAGCGGTAAAACCGATGAGGGCTATCCGACAAGCAGGAAATAACGTTTTAGCAACTTTTAGCGGACGTTTTAGTATTTAAAAACAAAGTTGTTATCAGATAGCGTGTGTGACGTACCGTTTGCTTCAAATTGATAATAAAACTAAAGAAAACTCAAAAAGATGTTATAAGACATGTTTTATAATTTGGGCTGTACAGGAGAAAGCGGTTATCTTTGCACCGTTATCTTGAAAACAATCTTTTTACCTTATGAAAACTAATACCTATTGAAACTGAAAATGGGGCTTTGTGAAAAGCTCCATTTTTTTTGATTATCAGCATTATACCTATTGAAAATATGTTTAAGCAAGTACACAGATGTACGACAGATGAATGACCGGCGCAAGTTACTCTTTTATGAGTAACTGATGTTACGCAAGCACATGCATGTAGAAAAAAAGAGAAGTATCTTTGCATCATGGAACAGATATTAGATTTATACACAGATTATTTATTGAGCAGTTCGGGGCAAACGACAGCT
>JAIRNG010000089.1 GCA_031258135.1 Mediterranea sp. (in: CFB group bacteria) | reverse complement strand
AAAAGTTGCTTGCAAAAATCAAAAAGCTGCCTGCAAAAATCAGAAAGACCCACGCGAAATGGAATACGTGTCTCCCAAAAATCATGCAACTCCGGATGCTATCCCGAACTCAGGTTATTACGTTGAGTTATTAAATTATTACGTTGAGTTATGGAATTATTACGTTGACTTATGATACATCCCTAGCCCTACATATAAAAAGGTAACGCGTTGCTTTCACCTCTCTCAAACGCCCTGCTGACCGGCGTTAAGGGGTGAAAGCAAAGAAAAAGGTTTTTGCTGTGTAGGGAAAAGTGATGGGTACGCGGATGACACGGATGAACTGGTATCCGTTTTATAGACTAACCATTCCCGGAAAATTTTGAAACGCAGATTTACGCAGATTCCCGCAGATTTTTAATGTTATAACCGGGAAATCTGCGTGAATCTGCGTGAATCTGCGTTTTAATTTTGGCTTATTGAGTACAAAACAGCCGAAAAACAGTTATCTTTGATAGAAACTGTAAATACTATGCAAATCCAGACACTTGACCTGATTGTCTTTTTAACTTTTACTGTGGGTACCGTCCTGTTTGGCGGTTCATTCATCCGGAAGAATAAAAACATATCCGATTATACCGAAGCGGGAGGAAGTCTGCCGGGCTTTATTGTGGGTATGTCTATCTTTGCCACTTACGTCAGCAGCATTAGCTTCCTCGCTCTCCCCGGAAGCGCCTATATGGGCAATTGGAACTCATTTGTATTCAGTTTGTCCATTCCTGTCGCCTCCATTCTGGCCGCCAACTATTTTGTTCCGTTCTACAGAAGTATCCAAAGCGTATCGGCCTATAGTTTCCTGGAAGAACGTTTCGGATATTGGGCCAGAGCGTATGCAGCCATTTGTTATTTACTCACTCAGGTAGCACGTACGGGATCGGTCTTATATCTGTTAGCCCTGCCGCTACATTCCATCTTAGGATGGGATATCCCCGTCATCATCATTATGACCGGTGTCTGCGTTACATTCTACGCTGTTCTGGGTGGAATAAAAGCGGTGATATGGACCGATGCCATACAGGGTATTATTCTGATTGCCGGTGCGCTGACGTGTGTCGCCGTATTGCTTTTTTCCATACCCGGCGGCATTTCAACGTTCATAGAGACAGGTTCCGGATACAATAAATTCTCACTCGGTGATTTCGGCCCGGGAGTTGACGCCTCCACATTCTGGGTGGTATTGATCTATGGCATCTTCATGAATTTGCAGAACTACGGGATTGACCAGAATTATGTTCAACGATACAAGACGGCCAGGGACGATAAAAGCGCCCGGTTCTCCGCTCTGTTCGGGGGACTTCTATACCTGCCGGTCAGTTTGCTTTTCTTTATCATAGGCACAGCTCTGTTCGTTTATTACAAGGTTCGGCCGGACGCCATCGTCGACACGCTTAAACCCGATCAGGTCTTCCCTTATTTTATTGTCAACGGATTGCCGGCCGGCGTGACGGGCTTGCTCATAGCGGCTATTTTCGCCGCGGGTATGAGTACCGTTTCAACCAGCGTCAACAGCACTTCGACCGTCATCCTTACAGACTTCATTAAACGAAAGAATAAAGAGCTGAGCGAGAAGTCCGGCATGAAAGCGCTGTATGGAACTTCCTTATTGCTGGGCCTGTCGGGTATGTGCGTCGGGCTGGCCATGATGTCGGCGCAAAATGTACTGGATACCTGGTGGGGACTGACAGGTATATTCAGCGGCGGTATGCTGGGGCTATTCTTATTAGGATATATCTCGCGTAAAGTCAGGAGGGGAGCCGCACTGGCAGGTGCCGTATGCGGTGTTTCATTCATCGGTTGGATGACGCTCAGCGGACAAACGGTTTTCCACCACTACATGATCACTGTTCTGGGAACACTGACGATCTTCTGTATAGGGTTACTCATTACTCTTGCCGCAGGAGCGATCAGGAAACGGGTACGCGGCTGAACGCGAGAACCCCTGAGGTTACGGGAACTACCTCCGGGCGGATCAGGATAACAGTTGCTTTTTGATTTCCGAGAGGAAAAGCATACATTCGATAGGCGTTTTATTTTCCAGACTGAAAAGTTTGAGCCGGCTGATTATTTCTTTCTCCAGATTGTTACAGCCAAATGCCTCGAAGCTATTGCTATGAGTCATTCCGGAAAAAGTATTCACGGGAGATGGCGTGGCGAGGGTAAGCGTTTGCTCCTTCTTCCATGCCGTAAAATCTTCATGATCAATCCGGTCGATAGATACGATCATCTTTCTTTCTTCTTCCAGCAGGATCGTTCTCCCTTGCAGTATGGTTTGGGTTGATGACATTGGAAATCCGATGGAAACGATCTCATCGTTGATCGATCTGATATACCTCTTCTTTACCATGAACGATTTGATGTGTTTGCAGAATGCATACGCCGACTTTTCATACGCTTTCCAGAAAATGCCTTCCCTGAAAAGAATCACGGTATTGTTGTTTCCGGTTTCCGCCTTTATAATGTCTTCTATTGTCATACCCATCTATCATTTGAAGTGGTCACAGGCAAAAATAATCATAATATCTATAATCCATACAGATCCGGATAATATTTCTTCGTATGCTTTAGCGATTGCATGATTTTCACACAATAAAAATTCCATGATATTTTGTCGCCTTCCGCCGGATTGAGGAGATGGATATGGGTCTGCTTATTCAAGCGATCCGTGTGCGGTTTGCGGCGTAATGACTACTCCATCGCCCGCTCTGAAGAGATTGCCGACGCTTGTCGATAGCCGTCCGTTTGCAGCCGCTTCTCCGAACAGTATGTCTGCGGTATGTTCCTGTATGTTCTTTTCCCCTGAATGTGCCAGTACAACCGCCGGGGCTTTGGACAGTCCGGCTTCAAGCGCCGCCATATTCTTTCCCGGGGTGAAGAATACGTAGACGACCGACATTCCGGCGGGTAACCCCAGGAAAAATTCGTTGTAAGAAGCGGGGGGGTTGTCTGAGATACAAACAACGACCCGTTGGTAAGTCGATAGCGTGTCCCGTAACATTCTCCGTTCTTCGTCAGGCATATCCGGGTTGAGTTGAATACGTTTTACGGCGACATGCTTCCTCAACGCCTGTTCAAAAGCCGTATTCCCTCCTGCGGTTCCCACATTTAGCAGGGCTATCCTTTCAATGCCGGAATGTAGAGGGAGGGTTTGATCCTTATTGATGACAACCGTAACCGCAGCTTCATTCAAACGGTTACCCAGGTCACGGGCGTAAGGCGTGTCGATCCGTTGGGAGAGTCCCGGAATCCGTATCTTCTTCCGGTGCGCAACTCCCAGTACATATTTGTAGGTGAGCACCTTCCTGCATTTCCGGTCTATAACCTCTTCGCTCAGCTCACCCTTCTTTACGGATTGAATGACAACTTCCATTTCTTCTTCAAGATTACGGGAAGCCAGCACCATGTCGTTGCCTGCTTTTATGGCGGCCAGCGCCGGATGTTCTATTCCGGCCGCTCCTTTCATCGCCAGGGCGTCTGTGAATACCAGTCCTTTAAATCCGAGTTCTTCCCTGAGCAGACGCTGCACGACATGATGCGATAGCGATGAGGGTATTCCCTGTTGCGGTTCCAGCGCCGGAACTTCCAGATGCCCCACCATCATACCACCCAGCCCGGCGCGTATAGCTTGCCTGAACGGATATAGCTCTATGCTGTCCAGGCGTTCGCGGGTGAAGTTCAGCGTGGGCAGCGCCTGATGTGAGTCCGTTTCCGTATCGCCATGCCCCGGGAAATGTTTGGAAACGGATAGCACTCCGCCGCTTTCCAGTCCGGATGAATACAAGATAACTTTATCGGAAACACGTTTAGGGTCTTCGCCAAAAGAGCGGGTATTGATGACCGGGTTTTCCGGGTTGATGTTTACGTCCGCTACCGGAGCGAAATTGACATGTATCCCCAGCTCGCGGCATTGACGGGCCACCTCTTTGCCATAGTCATAAATCAGCCGTTCGTCGCTGATGCATCCCAATACCATGTTACGCGGGTAGACCGGCGTATCTTTTATGCGCATGGATAATCCCCATTCACCGTCGAACGTGATCATCAGGGGCGTTTTTGCCATCTCCTGCGCCCGGTTCGTGAGCGCGGCCTGTGTTTCCAGCACTCCTTTGGAATACAGAAGTCCGCCCACTTTCCGGTCGCGCACCACATGGTGCAGCAATGCGATGTTCGGTTTTGTATCGACAGGAGGAATGGTATAAATAAAAAGTTGACCCACCTTCTCTTCCAGGGTCATGGCGTTGAAAACAGAGTCAACCCATTGCCGGCAACCGGAGTCTTGTATTCCTTTATTTACGATCAAAGGCTCCTTTGTAAATAAACCAAAGAATACGACTAAAAATGAAATCATCTGTTCATTTACTATTTACCATTTACCACTGTCAACTATCAACCGAACAGGCGCTTACCTGATGTCCACGCGCCCTACAAAGATACCGCTGTTTCCCATCTGGGTGATATACACGTCTTTCCCCTCCTGATTTTTATGGATGACCGGCTCTTCGATAAAAGTATGTGAATGGCCACCCAGTATAATATCGATGTTGCGGGTGTTCTTTGCCAATTCCACATCGCATACCGGATCTTTGGCGCCGCCCTGAAACCCCAGGTGGGAGAGGCATACCACAAGGTCGCAGCCTTTTTTCTTCAATGCCGCCGCCGCTTTGTTGGCAGCCTCGTACGGGTCCATGTAAAGCACGCCCTCGTAATTAAAGGATTGAACCATGCCGCTTAGCTTCGTCCCCAATCCCAAAACGCCGATCTTGAAGCCATTCCTTTTAATAATGATATAAGGTTTTACCAGTTTTTCGAGAACCGTTCCCTTTACATCGTAATTAGCGCAGACAATAGGGAAATTGGCCATGTTGAACAGCCGCGCCATGTTGTCCAGCCCGAAGTCAAATTCATGATTGCCTATCGTTCCGGCGTCATAGCCAATGGCGTTCATCAGTTGTATTTCAACATCACCTTTGAACAGATTATAATAGGGAGTACCTTGTGAGAAATCGCCGCAGTCGAACACCAGTACATCCGGAGTTTCCTTTTTTACCTGGCCGATATATGCGGCAACCCGCAGGAAACCTCCCTTGCCTGCAGATCTCTGATTCGCGGATTCCGGAGAAACCGGTTCAATACGACTGTGTACGTCGTTGGTATGCAACAGGGTGAGTGTTTTCTGTGCGAAGACCGGGAAGGCTATGCACAAGGTCAGCAATAATAAAGTCTTTTTCATCATGGGGAGTGTAATGTATGTAGCAGGTTAATTTTCCAATATCGTAATGCGGCCTTCCATTTTGGACGTCAGGCTTCTGCCCTGGGCGGCTTCGGACTTTACATATTCCATAAAGATGTCGCGGATGGTAGCCTTTTCGACACACAATCTTTTTTCCGCTCTTTTGAAGGTGGTCATCCGGTCGTTTCCTTCAGCGAGATAATCTACGGTTGCGATTTCGTAAAGCTGTTCGTCGTTAACCGGCTCTGCTCCGATTTTGAGGTCGATAATGTCCATTTCCTTGTTTACGGTCATGTATACATTGCTCAGCCCTTCGCCTCCTCCTTTTATAAGGTCTTTCATCAGCTCTTTTACGTCCTTGCCTCTCAAAGAAAGTATGCACAGGGCATTTTCAAAAGGGAGAATCTCGTAGATGTTCCGGTAGGTGATATCGCCGGCGCTCAGGCTGTTGCGCAGGCCTCCCATATTGATGATCGCTATGTCGGCGGGATGGCCGGTGTAAGGCGTAGCGCTGTTGCGCAGCACGTCTGCAATCAGATTGGACAATAAACTTTCCGGTCGTCTTGCGGTCATGTCCATAGCGCTCGTCCCGATAACCGGGTCCATGATGCTATCCACTTTCGCCTTGTAGGGGGCAAAGAGCGCCATTGCTTTCTCATTGGACATGCTGTCCCACTTTGCCGTCATCTCCGTTCTGCTTCCCGTGATCGTGATGCTTTTTACGGATCTGCAGGAAGAAAACCCAACCAAACCCGCCCCCAAAAAGATAGTGGATAAGATTAAAAACTGATTCGATTTCATGGCTTTAATTTGTATATATGCGCAAATATACACGAACTTCTTTATAAATCTCACGCAAACGAATAGAAATTTACCCTTCACCTGTTAATACCACGTGTTTCATTTGTAATTATAGTACGCTGAACGTGCCGCCTAACAGGTTTGCCCCTTACGGGGGCGGGTTGGTACATACTCGTCCTACGCTGAGCGTGCTGTCCTGAGTGCACAAAATAAGACAGGAAAAGGCCGGGTTATTGTCAGGAAAAAAAGTGTTCTTTTTGTGTGATTTACCCTCTGTAATCTTTTGACAATCAGATATATTATCGTAAATTTACATCATAATTCAACAGATAAAAAAGAAGAAAGAAAAATGGAAGATAAATACTTTAAAACGGAAGATAAGCCCTTTAAGGTCCGGTCATACAGCAAGGTGGAGCTGGCCGCGTTGTACAATCCCGATGAGTGTATCACCGTAGCTTTGCAGAAGCTGGCCCGCTGGATACGCGCCAACCCCGAATTGATGGAAGAGTTGAACCGGATACACTACAACAAATACCGCCGCTGTTTTACCCCGCGCGAAATCGAACGCATCGTTTTCTACCTGACAACCGTAAAATTGAAAATTGAAAATTGAGAATTGAAAATTAAGATGGGTACACGGATGACACGGATTATGCGGATGAACACGGATTTCCATGCGGCATCGTAATTTTCAATTTAAGAAATCCGTGTCTCTGTGTTTAGCCGTATTTTAATATCACGTTGACTTATCAAATTATTACGTTGACTTATCAAATTATTACGTTGACTTATCAAATTATTACGTTGACTTATCAAATTATTACGTCGACTTATTCAATCCTTTTCGCGTTATTTT
>JAIRNG010000076.1 GCA_031258135.1 Mediterranea sp. (in: CFB group bacteria) | reverse complement strand
ATGTGAAATATGGAGACGGAAACAATCCGATCGGCCGCTTGGCCCTGCACGCTTTCAAACTTTCTTTTTATCATCCGGTTACCCATGAATTAATGGAATTTGAAACTCCATATCCGGCTATATTCAAAAAGATCATGCTGAATGCTTCGCACAGGAGGTAGCAGTCACCACGCTCCTTAGTATCTGAATTTAATTTCAGACACGGATTTCACGGATGACACGGATTATAAAATAGTAGAGACGCAAAATTTTGCGTCTCTACTAAGCCTGCCGCCTTTTTATAATCCGTATCATCCTTTAGATTTGTGCAGTTTCTTTTCTATTGTTTTATAGCGCAATAATTATGGGGGTTGAATGAGATTGAAGTAAGTATCTAACCCCCCCACGCCTCATTAATGCCCTTGGCGATTGCGGTAAACGCTTCGTCCGAAAGCTTCAGCCTGGGATTAGAGATAAGGACGTCCGATTCCTTATGTATCGGAATAAGATGAATATGGGCATGAGGCACTTCAAGCCCGATGACCGACACAGCCACCCTCTTGCAGGGAATCGCCTTTTCAATGGCGCGGGCCACGCTTTTAGCAAAGACATGCATCTCTGCCAGCGTCTCATCGTCCAGATCGAAAATATAGTCCACTTCCTGCCTGGGGACAACCAGCGTATGTCCTTCCACCAATGGGTTGATGTCTAAGAATGCATAGAATTTATCATTTTCCGCAACCTTGTACGACGGTATCCCGCCTGCGATAATTCTGCTAAAGATTGTTGCCATAACCGGTTTTATTTAGAATGAAATGCTTACTATCTCGAGACTGACCTTCCCCTGCGGAACCTGAATTTCAGCCACATCACCCACTCTCTTACCCAGCAGTCCCTGGGCAATGGGCGTGCTGACCGAGATTTTGCCTTCCTTCAGGTTGGCCTCGCTTTCGGAAACAATGGTATAAGTCATCTTCATGCCATTCTTTACGTTCCTCAACTCAACCTTGTTCAATATCTGCACCAAGTCTGTCTGAATCCTGGATTCGTCTATGATTTTGGCTTCACCAATGATTTCCTTGAGTTTATTGATCTTCATTTCCAATAAGCCCTGAGCTTCTTTGGCCGCGTCGTATTCCGCATTCTCAGACAGGTCGCCTTTATCACGGGCATCCGCTATTTGTTTTGATATCTCGGGACGGTTTACTGTTTCCAGTACCCTCAGTTCCTCAACCAATCTTTTGTAGCCTTCTTCTGACATATAAGCCATGATTTCTTTCCTCCTTTACTTTAATATTTACGGTCGTATAAAACATAAAAAGAATTCCAACATAAGTTATGTTGGAACCCTCTATCTGATTGTTCCCTGCAAAGATAAGTCTTTAAACAACGCAAACCAAGCTGAAATGACTGCTATGTAACATATATTTAAATGAAAAACGATGCCGGAGAAATTCCGGAATCACAACAATCTCTTGATGGCGGCATCGATGTCCTTTACATTTTCACCTCTGACGCTCAATTCGTTATTCCTGTTGATCAGGAAGTAAGCCGGAACTTCCTGCACGCTATATATAGCCGCAAAACTGGAATAAATGCCATTCGGATCGCGCACGCCAATCCAGGGCAGGTTGCCTGCCACGGTCTTCCAGTAGTGCTCGTCGGCATCCAATGATACCTGGTAAATATCCAGTCCTTTACCGGCATACTTATCGTACAGGTTATTCAGCCAGAAGTTATGCGTGGTCGATATAGCCGTTTGATAAACCGTAAAATCCAGCAATACGACTTTACCTTTCAGTTCCGTCAGTGAACGGATGTTACCTTTGATATCTTTCAGCTTGATGTCGATAAGCGTAGCCTCGCTGATTTTCTCCGGGTCCAGTTCGAGAACCTTTTCCTTAGGGGTACGCGTATTCTTCATGCCCTTAATGGCAAGGTTGACCAGATTCTTCGTGCGTGTGGCATGCGGATAGTAATACGACCAACCGGTGGCCACCGCACCGAAGCCTTTCACATCCTCCCTGCTGCTCAACGGATCGAAAATCAGATAGCCGTTCGCCCGTTGGAATAGAGCAAAATAAGCAGACGCCGTGTTGGGACTCGGAAAAATATAGTTGATCTTCACCTCATTCTTATAGTCATTAAGCAGGGCGGTCAACCGGTTTTGCCGGATTTCATTGTCCGTCCGGCTGCCTGGGGCGCCCTTGAACAAGGCGTTCATCTCTTTCTGGAGTTGGAACTGCTTCAACGTAAGCGCTTTGATCTTCTCACTGTCAGGAGACCCCGCCACACTATAATCAGTGGTAAACCCTGTGTACGGAGCAGTGATCGTTATCGTCTCGGTCGAATCAACAGAGAAATTGATGATCTTCTCATCCACCCTCAAACGGTAAAATTCCGGCGATTCGGGTCTGGGTTGTCTGAAACTGAAAGAACCGCCGCCTTTCAGCTTCACCGAGTCAAGCGCCACTACGCCGTCAATCAGGGAAGCCTCAAGATAGAGCTTCTTCCCGTCAGCGCCGGACACATGGCCGTCTACGGTAAATGTAGAACCGGAGCTGCATGCACTCAGCAGAATCAAGATAGCAAGAGCGGGAAATGATATCTTCTTCATATTACATATTGATTTTTGATGTGCAAATATAATCCTTTTAGAGATTAGTCAAAGCATTTTGTCCTCTTCTTTCACCGCAAAAGGCCAAAAAACAAGAATCAGGAGTAACTTTTTATCTCATTCCCACCTGTTTAGACAGATAATTATATACCTTTGCACGAATTTAAAAATAGAATGAAACATTTATGATTAACCCAATTGTTAAGACAATCGAGCTGGGAGATGGCAGAACCATCACGCTCGAAACCGGGAAACTGGCAAAACAGGCCGATGGCTCCGTGATGCTCCGAATGGGAGACACGATGATGCTTGCAACCGTTTGTGCCGCAAAAGACGCAAACCCCGGAGTAGACTTTATGCCACTTCAAGTGGAATACAAAGAAAAATACGCTTCCTTCGGACGCTTCCCGGGAGGGTTCACCAGAAGAGAAGGAAGAGCTTCCGATTACGAAATCCTCACCTGCCGCCTTGTTGACCGCGCCCTTCGTCCGCTTTTCCCGGACAATTACCACGCGGAAGTTTTTGTAAACATAATCCTTTATTCTGCAGATGGCAAGGATATGCCCGACGCTTTGGCAGGACTTGCCGCATCGGCGGCGCTGGCCGTATCGGATATTCCCTTCAACGGGCCGATATCTGAAGTCCGGGTAGGACGTATCGATGGCGAATTTGTGATAAACCCGACGTTCCAGCAATTGGAAAAAGCAGATATGGATATCATGGTAGCCGCTACATGCGATAACATCATGATGGTAGAAGGCGAAATGAAAGAAGTTTCGGAAGCCGAACTGCTGGAAGCGATGAAAGTAGCCCACGAAGCGATCAAAGTACACTGTAAGGCGCAGGTGGAGCTGGCCAAAATGGCAGGCAAAACCGCTAAACGTGAATACGACCATGAAGTGAACGACGAAGACCTTCGCAAACAAGTGCGCGAAGCATGCTACGGCAAAGTTTACGCCGTTGCAGCTTCCGGTAACGCCGATAAGCACGAACGCCACGATTCATTCGTGACTATCCGCGACGAATTCAAGGCCCGGTTCAGCGAAGAAGAACTGGAAGAAAAAGGTGCATTGATAGACCGCTACTACCACGATGTAGAAAAAGAAGCAATGCGTCGTTGCATCCTGGACGAAGGTAAACGTCTGGATGGCCGTCAGACCACAGAGATACGTCCGATATGGGCCGAAGTGGATTATCTGCCGGGGCCTCACGGCTCAGCCGTTTTTACTCGCGGCGAGACACAGTCGCTTACTTCCGTAACGCTGGGCACCAAGCCGGATGAAAAGATCGTTGACGATGTGCTGGTACACGGAAAAGAACGTTTCTTACTGCATTATAACTTCCCTCCGTTCTCAACCGGAGAAGCGAGACCGCAACGCGGCGTAGGCCGTCGTGAAATCGGTCACGGCAACCTTGCCCACAGAGCACTGAAAGGAATGATCCCCGCAGACTTCCCTTACGTGGTACGTGTCGTGTCGGACATCCTTGAATCGAACGGCTCATCATCTATGGCTACCGTATGTGCAGGAACCCTTGCGCTGATGGATGCCGGCGTGCAGATCAAAAAGCCGGTGTCGGGCATCGCCATGGGATTGATAAAGAATGTGGGAGAAGACAAATACGCCGTGCTTTCGGATATCCTTGGCGACGAAGACCACCTGGGAGACATGGACTTCAAAGTGACCGGAACAAAAGACGGCATTACGGCCACCCAGATGGACATCAAAGTAGACGGATTGTCGTTTGAAATTCTGGAACGCGCTTTGAACCAGGCTAAAGACGGACGTATGCACATCCTGGGCAAGATAGCCGACACCATGTCTGAGCCGCGTGCCGAAATGAAAGACCATGCTCCACGCATTGAGACCATGATCATTCCTAAGGAATTTATTGGCGCAGTGATCGGGCCGGGTGGAAAGATCATTCAGGGAATGCAGGAAGAAACCGGAACCGTGATCGCGATTGAAGAAATCAACGGAACCGGCAGAATCGAAATTTCAGGAACAAACAAAGAATCTATCGACCATGCCGTCAGATTGATCAAAGGTATTGTTGCAATTCCCGAAATAGGTGAGATATATAGAGGTAAAATCCGCTCGGTAATGCCTTACGGTGCGTTTGTTGAATTCCTTCCGGGAAAAGACGGCCTGCTGCACATTTCCGAGATTGACTGGAAACGTCTGGACAATGTTGAAGAGGCCGGAATCCGGGAAGGAGACGAAATCGACGTTAAACTGCTCGATATCGATCCGAAAACCGGTAAATTTAAACTTTCAAGGAAAGTTTTACTGCCGCGTCCTGAAAGAAACTGATTTCAACACCGTTGAAAGGACGGTTTAATACAATCAACAATGAGGGTGTCATCAGTTAACTGATGACACCCTCTTATTTTTCGACTATTTTCAATTCATCAAGCGTTTGGGTCGATATAGCTTCCGCCGTCCGGAGCCTTTCTTCGGGTTGCGTGGTGGGGCAGTCGGAATGATCATCGTCGTCGGGGTCGACGGCCGGTGACGAGCCGATGCCGCGGGCGGCAAGACCACCATCAGGATTAGGTTCCGGCCCCGATAGCCCTGGAGCCGGATGCACTCACGTAGGCCGTATTGCCCGTGGCCGTGTCCCAACCGCTCCAACTTCCGCCGGAGGTATCCTGGTCATCGCCCGGGCCGGTATAATTAGCCGCTGCACCGCTTTTGCCTCCACCACCTATGCCTGCACCACCGCTCTGACCTGTAGCGGTTACGTGTCCTTTGTTGATGATAACCGTACCGCCTGCACCTCCTCTTTCGCCCCTTCGGGCGCCTGCACCTCCACCGCCTATACCGGCGCCACCGTATCCATTATAAGAATTGCCGTCTGTACCGGTATGACCTGTAGCTACTATGGTTCCTCCATTGATGATAACGGTACCGCATGGACTACCGTTGACATCATTTGGCCCTCCGTTGCCGCCTATGCCTGCTCCTCCGCCTGAACCCCACCTTCCGGCGGTGTCCCAGGTGCCCGCTCCTCCGGCAACGTTCAGCGTGCCGTCGAAAGAGCCATCTCCCGCACTACTGGTGATGGTGATCGTAGTACCCGAAGGCACCAGCAGTCCGGCATTGTTAGTACTCGCAACACCGCTCTTCAACGTGTTGGTTCCCTCCAGTTTCAGCGTTACGCCCGCCCCACTCACATTGAAGGCGCAAGCGCTTTTCCCGCTCAGATCGATCGTAGCATCTCTCAGGGTCACCGTAGCGGTAACGCCACTCTTCACGACCACACGGTTGCCGTTGCTGCCTGCCCCCGCACCGGTGCTTCCGGTAACAACGTAACTGTAACCCGTAAGATCCTCCACAATAGTAAACGTGGTGCCGTCGTACGTCACATAGTCGGCCGGATACGTCCCGGTTTCTACGTTAATCACAGGCTCTATCCACCGGGCATAGAGCGTCATGTCGCCGGCTTGTGTGAAATCTGCACCCAGCCGGTAGTCCGTGCCCGTTCCATCGGCCTTGGTGTTCCATCTGTAGATGAGGTAATTTGCAGCCGGCGGGGTAAACCCGTCAGGCTTTCCGATCAACGAATAGTTCCTGCCGGTAAACAGCGTCTTCCTCACTTTTTCGCCGGTCCCGTTGTTGGCATCGTAAGTCCGCTCACAAAGCGTGAGAAGGATGGGCGTCCCCCAATCCTTTATCGACACGTCACCAAACGTGACCGCCGTCAACGACACATTCAACTCGTAATCGTAACTCTTGCCCAACTCCCACTTCTTCTGATCATCAGGCTTGGGCAGACTGACCGTATGCACGTTCC
>JAIRNG010000150.1 GCA_031258135.1 Mediterranea sp. (in: CFB group bacteria) | reverse complement strand
AGTTCGCTCACAAACTGAATCATTTTGCCCTCAAAGCGAAAATCTATTTGGCTGCTTCAAAAGCTGCATGGAACGAACTGTATAAGATTAAATACGCCCTTAGTGCGTAACATGAGTTATTAATTGCTTTATATTTGAAGGGTGCGCGGATGAAGCGATATAAACTAATTTTGTTTTAACAGACTTATCATGGGGAATAAGAGAATCACTCTGCTCTTTCCGGGTTTACTGCTCGTCTGGATATGTATGTTTGCACAGGAAAAGGTACAACCTGAGAAAGGAGACGGAATACAAAGTCTGCTCATACGACATCATCGCCCGGGGCCGGAATATCAGAAACAATTCATAGCGTTGAATAAAGGTAAACTGGGAAAAGATAATTCGCTTTTGCTGGGAGTGTCTTATACGCTGCCGCCTCTAAGGAAAAAGAAAACCACAGCGACACCGACGGCCGGAAAGACCCCCGCGAAACCGGCAGCTAAAGATCAGTATGCCGTGGGTATGAAGAAACGGGAACCGCTGTTTGGGAAGGAGCAGGCCGGATATGAAATTACATCGTCCGGATTGAAAGGAGCTACCTTTTATGTGGTGAGTGGCCATGGCGGGCCGGACCCGGGAGCTATAGGGAAAATGGATGGACATCGTTTGCATGAAGATGAGTATGCTTATGACATTGCTTTACGTCTGGCGCGTAACCTGATGATGAAGGGAGCAAAGGTGCATATTATTATTCAGGATGCAGTGGACGGCATACGGGACGAACGGATATTGAAGAACAGTAAACGGGAAACGTGCATGGGAGCGGTTATTCCGCAAGGACAGGTGGCGCGGTTACGCCAACGGTCGGCGAAGGTCAATGAGTTGAACAGGAAAGACGGTAAAGGATATGCACGCGGAATATTTATTCATATTGATAGCCGGAGTAAGAGTAAGCAAACAGATGTGTTCTTTTACCATTCACCTCAGACAGGGAGTAAACAGTTAGCCCATACCATGAAAACCACATTCGCCGGAAAGTATAAGCGACATCAGCCGGGACGGGGATTCACGGGAACAGTGAGCGAACGAAGCCTGTATGTACTGAACAATACGGTTCCGGTATCGGTATTTGTGGAATTGGGGAACATCCAGAACCCGTTCGACCAACGGCGGTTTGTGATCGATGATAACCGTCAGGCGTTGGCAAACTGGATGTGTGAGGCATTCGTTGCGGATTATACGCAGTACAGGAAGAGAAGGAAATGACGATATAAAATTATGGCTACAGATTACAGACTCATCCATAACAAGTACCGTAAACAATATGAGTTTCACATTGACGGTTTTGTTCCTAAGATAGAATACATGATCAATCAGGAAGGCGACGTTTACCTTACCCATACCGAAGTGCCTTACGAATTGGAAGGCCGGGGAATCGGCAAGCAGTTGGTCGAAAAAGTATTGATCGATATTGAAGACAACAACAGGCGTGTTGTGCCTTTGTGTCCGTTCGTTGCGGAATATATCCGTAAGAATCCCGAATGGAAAAGACTTGTTGCATTGACTTAATTAAATAAAACATCCCAATATGAATAATGTACATGAGTATTCAAATGGCGAGCTGACCATCATCTGGCAGCCCGGTAAATGTATCCATTCCGGTATGTGCGTCAAGATGTTGCCGGCAGTATACAAACCCGTCGAAAGGCCGTGGATAACCATTGGAAATGCAACGACCGAACAGCTCATTGCACAGATTGATAAATGCCCGTCCGGAGCGTTAAGTTACAAACTCCCTGAACCCACCCTGCGGCCGTGCGAAGGGTGATCAGGGAGTACGTACGGATGGGATAAGGACTTAGAATAATTTATTGGGATATTCTCCTGCGTCGATCAAAGCCTGTATTTTATCGACAACACCCTGACGGTCTTCCGCATAAGTCACGCCAAACCATTTGGAAGTTGTGTCCAACACCTTAACGCGTGCAATGCCCGAATGAATCAACTGATTCACTGCCAACGGAATAAAGTACTCGCTCTTGGGGATGTCGATGTTTTCTTTCAGAAAGTCTGTAAATATGTCTTCCGAGTATTGGAAGTAATCGGGAGTGAATCCCCACATATTCATTGATACGGGCGTATGATCGGCGATAGTTACCGTTTCTCCGTTCTCATCTTTGAATGAAACTTTTCCGTCGATACGTTCGATAGAGGTACGTTCCACTACCGTAGTCAGATAGCCGTCGACATCCGTAGCACATACGCCACGGGCCACAGAACCGCTTTCGCTCAACGTGTTACCTACACGGTATCCCACCATACAGTAATCGTTTTTCTTACCGTTCATCCCGGTCAGTTGCTTGCCCAATACGGCAAAACTGTCACGGCCGTAGAAATCGTCGGCATTGATTACCGCGAACGGTTCGTTGATCACATCCTTGCCCATAAGTACGGCGTGGTTCGTTCCCCAGGGTTTCACACGGCCGGCAGGTACAGTGAATCCGGCCGGCAGGTTATCGATGGCCTGAAACACCACTTCCACCGGAATATGGTTCTCATATTTGCTTATGATCTTTTCGCGAAAGTCTTTCTCAAAATCCTTACGAATGACAAAAACAACTTTACCAAACCCTGCACGAATAGCGTCGAAAATGGAATAGTCCATAATCGTCTCGCCATTCGGGCCAAGCCCGTCCAATTGTTTCAATCCCCCATAACGGCTACCCATACCGGCAGCGAGTACAAATAAAGTTGGCTTCATAATTTATCGCTTATTTAAAGATTAGTGATGAATTTAACTGCTTACGTTGCAAAAGTACAAAATTCCATGAATGGGGGAGGGGTTATTCATTTACTATTTATCCATCGCTTTTTTTCGGTACCACCTCATCCAATGATCCAATCCCAGCAGAATCAGTACTAATACGGCGATGTACCAATAAAAGGCGACCAAATCTGTAGCCGGTTGCGTCTTTTCTATCTGATGCATATATTCCCTGATGTCAAGCTCCGGATAAAAAGCCGGTATATATATGCCAAGCCCCAATATAAACAAAGAGCCTAAGATAAACCAACACCAACTTATTATTTTATACCGTTTATGTCGCTTGGCAGCTTCCGACCGTATCCTGTCCATCATGCGATAGTTGAAGTTCGAGGGTAAACCGTCATTCATGCGACGCTCAAGGGCCTGCTTCAGCGCATTATTTCTATTCTCTTCCATACGAATCACTTTTCATTAGCACATACAACTTCTTACGTACACGATGCAATCTGACTTTTACATTTGCTTGGGATAGTCCCAGTATTATCGCCAGCTCATCTGTCGTTTTATCTTCGTAATAAAACAAAGTAATCAACGCTTTCTCTTCCACATTCAACCGGTCAATGGCCTGGGTCAGTTTTAATATTCTTTCTTCATTATCCGATAAACACAGGAACTGCTCCGCTTCCTCATCCGGAATATGATGGATCGTGTCCTCATCCGTATAAAAACATTCGTTTTTCTGCTTCCGGGCGGCCGATAAAGCCTGGTTATAAGCAATGCGATACAACCAGGTAGAGAAGCTGGAATCACCCCGGAACTTATCCAATGCGCGAAAGACCTTCAGGAAAATATCCTGCACCAGTTCTTCCGTATCCTCAGGCGATGAGACCATTTGTATAACAAGCGAATAAACCGGACGGCTATAACGATCGAGAAAATACGCAAACAGCTCTGTTTCTCCATCAAGTATCCGCTTTATATAAAGATTTTCATCATGTGGTTTCATCCTGTTTGTTTAGACGCAAAACATGAAGAAAGGTTACGCACAGGCGCAAACATAATCAAAAAGCACAAAATTCAATCATTTAATCGCTAAAATGTGTAACCTCATTGCACGGGATGCGTCAAACTAAGCAAAGAATGAAATTATTAATCACTTAAAAAACTTACATTATGATGGATTTTATAACAGTTCCGGTAATTATAAGTATTATCACTTATGGTATTTATAAGTTATTCGAACTCTTTGTGTGTCGTCGCGAACGCCTGAGCATCATTGAAAAGCTAAGCGATAATCAGTTCCTGTCCGTACCAAATAGTTTCTCGTTACCCAACTATGCACAACCCCGTACCGCCTACGGAACGCTTAAGGGCGGATGTTTGCTTTTAGGAATAGGTTTGGGTTTATTGGTTGGTTTTGTAATATGTGCAACCTGTATTCCTGACTATTTTGATAAAATGAATTGGATACACAAGCAAACGGCTGCTGTTATATATGGGTCTTGCGTACTTATATTTGGTGGTCTTGGGTTGTTAACCGCGTTCATTATCGAATTAAAGCTCGGGAAAAAGAAGGAATGAACCGGCCCTTATAATAAAAAAACTCTCGAAAAAGTAATAAGTTTTCCGAGAGTTCTTTTATTCTGAGTTGTAGCAGCCTTCAACCAATAAAGACATTAATGTACATTGAAACATGAATATTTTCATCGTCCTGTTCAATATCAATTTTGTTCTCATGCGCTAACCAGCCTAATGCTGCCCCCAGTTGACTGTCATTTAGTCCTGACCGTCTCTTAAGTTCAGTGTAGTTCCATCTGGAATTGTCGACCAACAAGTGCCATACTTTACTTGCATACAAGCCAATTTCTCTCTTATTCATCAGTTCATTATTTTTTAGAGGTTAGTAATTTAGGTTATATTTATTCATACCGTTAAAATTAGTATATATTGTTCCTCTCCTCAAAGAAAAACAGAATTATTTACCGCAATTCGTACGTATAGAATAATTTTCA
>JAIRNG010000132.1 GCA_031258135.1 Mediterranea sp. (in: CFB group bacteria) | reverse complement strand
CGGCTGAAAGGGTTTAGAAGAGTATGCACACGATACGAAAAACTTGATATTATGTATTTGGCGTTCTTAAATTTAGCTTTAATATTTGATGGACTTAATTTATGCTAACACGCCCTAATTTGAATACCGAGCAGTTTTTCTAAATCCGGTTTCTTTTCCGCCTGATAGACGATGATTATTCTTTCGGTTAATGTTTTGTCGTCCCCTTGTATTTTTCTAAGTTCATCGGGCGTTAAATCAACGCCGTCCAATTCATCCGGCAGTGAAGAAGTGTTATCATCCTGCCAAACATCGACACCCCAATCGTCCAAGTCTTCCGAATCCCATTCATTCGCCAAAACCTCATAATCCCATTCGCCGAACCCAACATTGTCCTTGATTGTCATTGCTTTCAATTTTTCAACCGGAGTTTCTTTCGGCAAAACCTTTACAGGGGCTTCCGTGTAACCTAAATCAACCAACGCTCTATATCTCATGTTTCCCATTATGATAACCAACTCTCCGCCGTTATCATAAGCGATTATTTCACGGAGTTCAAGCATTTCCGGGTCATCCTGAATGGATTTCTTTAGTTTTCTGAATTTCTCGTCTTTGATGAATCGAGGGTTGGCGGGAAGTCCGACAACCTGCCCCGTATTAGGGCGTAACATTTCCAATTTTACATTTTCTGTTTTCATGCTTCTTGGTGTTTTTATTTATAAAGACAGGCTACTCACCGGTATCTGCTTGCAAAGAACCGGTTTTCACCACGCCCAACGCTTTGGGGCGATTGTCTCTATTTTCAGACAAAAATACTCAATTCACTTATATTATAAGTGCTTTTAAGCCAAAAAATAAGATTATCATGATTTTATAGACTCTTTTCTGTTCTTTACTGTTTCTCGAATTACATTCAATGTCTTTGTCTTGTACATATCATCCGGTGTAAACTTCAACACAACCCAGCCCATAGAGGCAGCCGCGTTGAATTTTTCCAAATCTTTTAGATATCCGGATGCTCTATTGTGCCTCCCGTTTATCCAAACCCCGCCATCTACTTCTATTGCGATTTTTAACGACTTGATGCAGTAATCGAACCGCCACTTTCGGACAGGATGAAACTTGTATTCTTTTACGCAATCAACACCGATGTCAGTTTTACAAATCGTTGTAAACACGTCCCGCACAGGGGCTTTTGTCGCTGATGATTTTGTTCTCATATCAATACCGGAATTCAGTAAAATGAATGATTGCCATAGGTTCTGAAATGTTATAATCTTTAAACCACGCCTCGAAATCCTCCGTAGATAACCCGTCATTATTAGCTAACTGTAAATAATTCACATATTTACCATCTACAAAGGCGTCAATAACTGTCGGATATTTAGTGTTTCTTTCAAACGTCAATTTTTGAACGCCGATTTGTTCTGCCGGAATATTAATTATTGTTTTCTGCCCCGGTTTTTTATATGGTTTGTCTATCCACTTCCGGACGCTCAACACGCCTCCGGCTTCTTTCAGCCGGGATATTTTCTTTGCCCAATATTCATAGTTGCTTCGGCAAGTGTGGATTTTGTTACTTGTAGCTTCCCCTCTAATTACGATCGGCAAAGAGCGGAAATTGTTATCTATTTTTTCGGAGAAATAGGTGTGTTTTCCTGCTTTCGGGTGCTGCGGAAAAAATGTTTTACTTACGGTTATTACTACTATCATACCTTTCACTTTATTAGTTTTTGATTTTTCAGTATAAATCATCAAACCGGAATAGTTTCTGTTGCTTGTTTCTGCTGTCAGGTAGTACCATTCCGATATATTCAAGAGCTTCCCTATAGGTTATTCCGTTGTTTTCATAAGCCATAAATGTCCGGTATGCTTTCGGGTGAAGATTATACAGGACATCAAATCGGTTAAACAATCCTTTTTCCATGTGACAGCCAAATCCGCAAAACATACATCCGGTACGTTTACAGCCTTTGTCGTAAATGGGGGAATACGGTACGTTGAAT
Source organism: Mediterranea sp. (in: CFB group bacteria) (assembly GCA_031258135.1). Taxonomy (GTDB): domain Bacteria; phylum Bacteroidota; class Bacteroidia; order Bacteroidales; family Bacteroidaceae; genus Bacteroides. Next base: position 28,346 of record JAIRNG010000132.1, on the reverse strand, counting down.
TTCCTGATATAAGCCCATATATCGGCTTCCGTCCAAATGGAAATCGGATAACTTGCAATATCCTTGCTGTCGAAAGAATTACATCCTGTTTTAAGCCATTTTTGTAACCGTAACCGACTTTCGGAAGCCATTGTACCAATGATAGGGTGTAATCCTGTTTCTTTATTGTACGTGTGAAACGGTTTTTTTTTAAGATGTTGACAGCATAATTCGGAAACTTCAAACGGAGCTTTTATCAGGAATTGCCATTTATCATCTATCTTTCCTTGCTTGTAATCGTTTCGTCCTTGCTTGCCGTTTATCCTGATATTTCGTAATACTTCGCTGTTGGTGTTACGGGCTTGTCTGATATATTGGCTTTGTTCCTTGCTTACAAGCGGGAAACCATATTTTGAAAGCACATCAGGGATACGCATTTTCGGACGGATAATTGTCAAGTCATCAAACGTTCGTACAAATTGTACGATTTCAGGAAATTCGTTGCCGGTGTTGCAGAATACGGCGGTGAAATCCCGCCTCTCAAATCTCCGTGCAATATCCAATAGAACCGTCGAATCTTTCCCGCCCGAGAAACTGATATAACATTTCCCATCTGTTTTTGACATAAATTCTTCGATAGTTCCTACTGCGTGGTCTATCTTTTGGTTCAATGTCCAACCTTGCCGTATTTTTAAATCTTCATACTTCATTGTTTCAGAATGGACATTCATCAGCAGGATCATCAAAGTCAAGGAACGAGTAACGTTCGTTTTCTTGGTGTTGCTGCTCCTTGATTTGTTGAATCAGGTGATTGTTATTGTCCCAGATTATTTCACCGTTACTGCCGTTCGGGTCATGCGGAACATAACGCCCGTTGTAGATGTTGTACTTAAAGAAGCATACACCCTGTTCGCCAAGATGCTTGAACTTTACTTTTTTAACATGAACCTCAACATAATTCTGCTCCATATTCCGGTGTACGACTATGGCGAAGTCGGCTTTATTGGCGAAGTTTGCCGAGCCGCTGATGTCATAGATTGTTGGGGCTTCAAATTTTCCGTCCTTGTTTTTTTGCAGCTTAGTCGGGTGCGCCATCAGGATAACCATAACGTCGTTTATCTGTGCGAAATTGGTTAGCTTGTCCAATAGCTCGCTGATGTACAGCGTTTCGTTGCGGCTTCCCTGTTCGCTTTCCAAGCGGTTGTACGGGTCGATAACAAGGGCTTTTATGCCTTTCTTCCTGACAAGGTATTTTGCCTTTTCGAGAATGTTATCGACTTTGAAGTTGTCGGGTGGGGCGATGAAGAAAAAGTTTTCTTCCAAATGCTCCTTGACGTTTCTGTATTCGCCATATCCAAGCGTGTTCCGGCTGAATTTCTTTCCGGTGAACTTTTCGATGAGTTTTGATGCGTGATAAGCAAGGGGAGCGTTTTCGGGGCTGAAATAAGCGAATCGCCAGCCGTACCGGATATTTAACCTCTCTGCAATTTCGTCTATGAATTCAGATTTACCGCTTGAAGGTATACCGGTAACGATACAAAGCCGTTTTGTCTCAAAAGAGCATAGACGGTCTAAATTATCATGCCCGATTGTTACCCCTTTCTGCAAACCGTGCTCAAACAGCGCGTCAAGGGATTGCTCGAAGTCCGATACTTGGAACACCCCGTCAACTTTAACATCCTGTGCGCTTGCTAAGCATTGCAAAAGCGATTCCCGCCCGTACTTCATCAGGTGTTCGTTTGCATCCTTGCATTCCTCTCCGTAGGTCACTAATTTGCACCGTTCAACTCCGAACCTCCGGAGCAATTCATCACGCAGTCCAACCCCTTTCGTGTCGGTATCGACAGCGATGTAGATTGTTTCTTTATTGTCGAAATAATCTTCGATGTAGTCGTCGAGGTAGGATAAATTGGCGTTTGCACCATTCGGAACGCTCACAACATCAGTCCGTCCGCAGGTATGGAATGATAGAGCATCTATTTCGCCCTCGTGATGATAACTTCTTTCGTCCCCTTGATTCCGTCAATGTTGTACGGAAGCAGCTCCGCCCCGCTCACGAGCTTGAAGCATTTATCTCCGGTTCTGAACTTGGTATTGAGCAACTCCCCACCCCGATAGTAGTTGAATTGGATTGTGTTGGCTTGCCCCTCTTTCTGTGGCATCCATTCCAACCCCTCTGTTACTTTCAGGGCTTTCAATGTTTCCTCGCTTATCCCGCGTCCCTTAAACCACGACAGAGCTTTTGCACTCATTTGTTGCCCCGTCCCTGACGGTGGTTTCGGTTTTTTGTATTCCGGCTTTTTAGCGGAAAGCGGTCGCGGGTTGTAAAACGGCTTTTGCCAATTTTCCTGTTTTGGAGCGGCACACCCACTGTATCCGCAATAATGGCAATTGAACATACCTGTCGCAAGGTCGCAGGAAAGGCTTTTATCACGCTTATTCTTGCGATTATCGCGGCATTCAGGGCAATAGGTTTTTATTTGTCCGCTTGTCCTACCGTAGGGAATTTCGATATGTAGCTCATGCCATCTCATCATAATCCGATTTTCTTTAGCACTGCCATTGATAGCTCGGTTGGCTCAACACCAACGTCCAAGATAGGCTATCCGGTTTCTCTTGTATGGCTTCCATGCTGTTCCTCGTTAAAATGGCAAATCATCGTTGTTATCGGCAACCGGAGCATTCGCTATATCCTGCTGTGTAACAGGTTTCGGAGCGTATTCAATGCCTGAACCGACGTAGATAACTCCATTATCAGCTTCCCGTTCCTCTTTCGTTTGCGAAACAAAAAGCGTGTGGGTTTCACCGTACTTCCCTGTTTCTTTCCGCTCAGAAAGGCAGAGGTTGATGTACTTCTTGCCGTTGGCGGCGAGTTTGATTTTGTCTTTTGGCAAATCTGTCAAACAGACTGAAATGTTAATAAGTCCCATTGTTTTAAAAATTTAAGTTTTACATGTTCCATTGCTTTAAACCGTCGTTCCACCACCATGAAGCCGATGGACGGGGAGGTGCATCCGGCGGAACGGTTGTACTTCCCGTCCCGTATGTGCGCGTCCCGTCCGGTCTCATCCACTCGTCCGCGCCGAGTTGTGGCGCGTGAGTTATCTCCTGCCCCGATGTGGGGGATGAGGAATTGACGTTAATGAATTTCTCGATTTTATCCGACCTTGTGAAGAATTCAGGTGTCAGATACTTGTAACCCTCGATGATATGATACTTGTCTTTCATCGCCGTTTCAAGGGCTTGCAGCATTTGCGCAGGGGTAAACCCCTCTTTCAGCCTCGCATTAAACTGCCGCCTGACTTTGTCTATTGCCTGAAAGCGACTGCCCCGTATCCGGTTGAACTCGGCAATGAATTCCGAAAAATCGCCGGAAGCAGGAGAGGGTTCGGGGGAAACCCGACATATATCTTCCTTTTCCTTTTCCTTTTCCCTTTCCCTTTCCAGAGCAGAATCAATCGTAGAATCAATCGTAGAATCAATCGTAGAATCAATCGTAGAATCAATCGTAGAATCAATCGTAGAATCAATCGTAGAATCAATCGTAGAATAATACTTTGACCCTTTCCCTTGATTACAAGATAGATGCGATGCTTTCAAGTTTGAAAAGAAACTACTCCCACCCTTTGCAAGTGGTAAAACGTGGTCGATTGATAACGCTTTCGATTGACAAACATCGGCTCTTGCGTTTTTGGGAATTTCTTCCCCGCAGATATGACACATCCATTTGTCTCTGTCAGCAATCATATTCTTAACTCTGGCATCATAAGGGTTGGGTTCCGGGAATTTAGACGGCGAGGGTCTGTCTATTCTTTGGTGCTTATGGAAGTTGACGATATACGCGATTGTTTGCCTTGCCTTTCCGGCTTGGTACACGTACACAAGTTCATTGTTTCTCACTTCATCCATCCATCGTTCTATAGTATCGGACTTAATCTCATCGTACATGAAGAGCTGGCTGCCTAAATACATGGCATTCCATCTTACCAAGCCTTCGTCGTCACTCAAGTTCAGTAAACCGATAAAAAGTAACCTCGCACCGTGCGATAACATTCCTATTTTCTCATCTTCCCAAAATTCAGGCTTTATAGTTCTTATTCTTGCCATAATCGTATCATCGCATATAGGTTAATATCGAATGCCGCAGATTTTCATTGGCGGGTGTCCATTCAAATTTGCCCAACATCCATTGTTTGTATTCAAGAGGGATGTCAGTTATACGCTCCCCTTTGTATTTTCCGAAAGGCATAATATCCATGATTTTTGTATTTCCCTGTGAGGAGATTTCCATGCGATTGACATCTTCTTTTGTTATTTTTCCGATGTCATGTATAGGTATTCCCGATAGCAGCTTCCCGCCCGTTCCATACATGCGCCAGATTTTACCCTTTTCAAAAGTTATATCCTCAACACGCCCGAAGCGGGCAACGTTACCGGCAAGGTCAATGATAAGTGCATCCTTTTTGTCGGGGTCAATACGAGTGGCGCGCCCGACTATCTGATAATACAGGGCTATTGATGCGGTAGAAATTCCGAAAATGATACAGTCTATTCCGGTATAGTCAAATCCTGTCGAAAGCACCCGCACGTTGAAAATTACGCGGGTTCTGCCGCTTCTAAAGTCATGGATAACCGTTTCTCTTTCTGCTTTGTGCATCTCGCCGTAAATCGCCGCAGAATCGGGATATTGTCGGCTTAAATCAATAGCTTCCCGTACTGTCGGTACAAACACGAGAATATGTTTGCGGTCACTGTTTTCATCAAGTTGCTGTTTTATTTGCCGGTGAATATTGTTTGCTTGAAAAGCCCTCGCAACACTTTCCTCCGTGTACTCTGATTTTGAGGAGTTATAAACCAGCATAGAACCGTCAAAACCGGCGGCGTTGTATTCGAGTTTACTCCAAAAGGCAAGTTCTACCATCTCCTGTACTTGCCCGACGTGAATAATATCTTTGAAAAAATTGCCCTTTTTGCTCCTGCTTGTCAGCATAACGAGTTTTGAAAAGCGTTCACCGTTTACATCCGTGTTTTGCTGCAACTTGATGGGTGTTGCGGTTATGCCTAAAACGTGGGTAATGCCGCTCTCGGCAAGGAATGTACCTAACATGCTATCGGCTTCGCGCGGATACAAGTGCGCCTCATCAATCAACATTTTTTTGAAGCCGAGCTGTTTAAACAGCTTGCCAAGATTCTTAATACTTCCAATTGTAGCATAAGTGATTTTATTAATATCCTTACGCCCGAATGAAGCGGAGTATATTCCGGCTTGTACCTGCAAATCATCGCCGCAAAGGGAAAGATATTTTTTATAGTTTTGCTCAAGTAATTCTTTACTCGGCTGCAACACGAGCAATTTCCCTTCGGTTTCCTTCGCTGTAAACGCGGTTAAAATTGATTTTCCCCAAGCGGTAGGCAGCACAATCAGGGAAGGAACAGGTTTTTTCTTATTGAAAAACTCTATCGCTTTCCTGATAGGTTCGGTCTGGTTTTTACGGAGCGTAATCATACATCTTCGATTTCATTATCCGAGTAAAACGAAACATTTTCATCGGGGATAAATACATCAACTACGGTCAACTCCTGCATGAGTTTGAATGTGTTGTAAATACTTTCATATTCACTTCTTCCGTTTACAAGTTTTATCGCCTCGATAGCCTTTTCAAGAGAAGTCGCCTGTACGAGTATATTCCTCGTTCCTGCGTTACCTGTATCCGAATCCTCATCGAACATTGCATGTATCTGGCATTTGTACCATTTCACATGTTTAGTACCGTCCGCCTCGTATTCGTCCCGCTCTGTTTCATACATCTTGATTACTTTCCCGTATTCAAGTTTATTGACTTTTGTAAGCTCGAAATCCGCTTCGATATTCACTTCAAAATATTCCGAGATGAATTTTTCTGCGTCCGCCGGGCATTCGGCTGTAACGTAATAGATTTTCTTGCTGTCACTTTTGGTGGAGTGTACTTTGAGGACTGTTTCCCAAAGATTCATATTTTTCCCCTGATTGCCCAATAACGGAACATTCGATACTTTCACGGTTTTAATGCCGTTCTCTTCCAGAAGTGATTGGATGATTTCGTTTATGAGTGTACCTTTCCCGCATAATGTTTCACTGCGTTCAACCGTTGTGGGGTCACCGGTATCCTCATCGATAAAATCTTCCGTCCAATACCTTTTTTCATTTTGCATCAGATACCAGCCTTTGGCTTCCGATACGTCCAATGTTTTTTTAATCAGTTCCATTTTTTTGATTGTATTAAATGAAAATACACCGGCTTTAGGATTGCCTGCGGAATAACAACCCCGAGCGGGGAGAAAGACGCCGAGTCCCTTTCGGGTAACTCATCCTTTGCCGGTGTGAAAATCTTATTTTCCATTTGATTCATTCTCAGGCGTTGCAAAAATAATTAAAAGCACTTATATTACAAGTGTTTTTAATTATTTTTTTTTGCTTTTTATATGTGATTGATTACAAGAAGGATGAAAAGTCGTGTTTTTTAGAATGATATTTCCAACTCTTTCAACGACTTTGATAGTTATACCATTTCCCAACAGCTTGTACCTTTGCGAAGATGGTATTTCTTTTATTACTCCATTATAATTTCCATACTTTGTGAAATTATCCGGTAAACCTTGAAGCCTTTCGCATTCTATTTCAGTTAATCTTCGTAAATTATTGACATACGGAATGTTATCACCTCCTGTTCCATAGCGTTGAGTTATCGAAGGGACAATATTAACGTAATAACGTTCTTTGCCTCCATGTTTATGGTTCAGCTCTGTAATTGTAACAACTTCCATATTTCCATGTAATCCTCCTGAATGTCCTCCTCCTGTCAAACATCCCGCTGTTTTCCGGCATGTTACCATTGGTGTATGCCCATGACTTTCCGCTTTCAGCGTAGGACAAAAATCACTAATTCTAGCTCTCTTATCTCTATGTCTATAATGTGAAATAATAAACATATCATCAGCTTTATTTCCGAAACCACGTTTTATTGTTGAACAATATTTGGCTTGTGTCCGTCTTTTTTTTGTTTCATTCTTTTTTGGATATAATTCGTCATCCTGTCCGAAAGGAAATATTTGTCCGGTACACTTGTCTGCAATACGTCCAACAAGGTATATTCGCTCTCTATTTTGGGGTAAAAACCATGCTGTATTAAACAATTGCCATTCGATTCTATAACCCCCAATGTTGGCAAAGGCTTTGATAATCGTCCAAAAATCTTCGCTATTGTTTGAGCTGAAACACCCCTTAACGTTTTCCCAAATAAAAACGTCTGGTCTGAAGTTAGATATTGCCTCAAGTGCATAGCTGATAAGACTACTTCTTTTTCCATCCAAACCGTTTCGTTTTCCGGCAATGCTGAAATCTTGGCAAGGCGATCCGAAAGTGATAATGTCAGGTCGTTCAATTCCTCTTGTGAAAATAGATTCAACTGAACCGATGTACTCTGATTTTTCATAATTATATCTATAATTTGCTATTGCGTGTTTGTCGATTTCTGAATAATAAACATTATTAAAAATGAATCCTGCTTCACATAGTCCTTTGTGAAAACCTCCATATCCGCTGAACAAGTCAAGTAGTATCATACGGTAAATAAACTTGTTTGATTTCTTAACATCGCCACTTTCCGACAATTCTTAACAGCCACATTGAAGTAGGAGTCTTTCAATTCGCACCCTATCGCCTTGCGCCCGTCTTTAAGGGCCTGGTATGCTTCCGAACCGATACCGAGAAACGGAGTGAAAACCGTTTCTCCGGGATTTGACCAAAGGTTTACAAGCCGGTGAATAACTTCCAATTGAAGCGGCGCGATGTGCTTTTCATCGCCCATTTCCGTGCCTTCTTTTCCGTTCAAAACGTCCGTCCGTTTAATATCCATCCAAACAGGCGAAGCCCATTTTTGCCAAATATCAAGAGGAAAGTTTTGTTTGTTGATATGGTTTACCGGCTGCCATTCACTTTCATCACCCTCCCATTTGCGAAATATGGTTATATACTCGGCCATTCCTATGCCGGTGTAACTGCTGTCTGAAGTAACTGTCTTGTAAAGTAACCGCTGCGTCTTTGTCCGCTGCATTTCAAGTACAGGGTCAGTCCATATCGTAACCTTTGAATGAAGTTTGAAGTTTTCGGCCAAAACAGCTTTCGTATGTTCACCCGTGAAGTCATACATACCGGTATATCCCGAACTGTTTTTATAAACACCCAAGTCTTTTGTGTGGCAACACATCAATCGTCCGGGCTTGAGTATTCGGTAAAGCTCCCGCAAAAGAAAAGCGTACTGCCTGAAAAAGTCCGCATGGTTTTCATTGTTTCCCATGTCGTGGATATAATTCGAATAGGTGAACAGCGAGCTGAAAGGAGGTGAAAAGATAATCAAATCAACACTATCGTCCGGGATTCGCTTTATTTCGATGCAGGTGTCGCCTTTCATCAAAAACATATCTTCGGTACGGTATTCTTTGTATTCATAATCCATGAGCAGGCCGTAACGGTTGGCATTTATGTTCCTGTTCATTTCTTCCAACATTTCGTCAAACGTTTGCTGCTTTTTTTCAATAATTGATTTAGCATTTTCCATTGTGTCTGTTATTATTAAGTGAATGTTTACGCTTTCCGTCCGTCCGAAACGGTGCGATCGCCGGACGGCCTGATAAAACAGCTCAAAACTGAAATCAGGACTTGCGAATATTTGTGTACCGCAGTTTTGAAAATTCATTCCGAAACCGCAGATGCTTGTTTTTGTGATTAATATTTTGAAGTCGCCGTCCGCAAAATCGGATAATACGGTTTCCTTTGTTTCTAACGAATCGTTTCCGCGCACTTCTTTTGCTTCCGGCAACAGGCGGCGCAAGATTTCACCCTCTTCGTTTTGTTTTATCCAGATGATAACCTGCCCGTTTGTTTCAGATTCTATTTTGGCGACTACATCAAGTCGCTCGCTCTTTGTTTTACGCAATTCTGAATTGAAGTTTGTGGCGTTTACAATACCGCGTGAAAACAGCAATCCGTCCGTTGCTTTTGTTTCGATTCGGTGTTCTATGATTTCAAGCGGAGGGAGTGCGAATAATTTGCCCGTTTCGGAGAAACCTATATCGGCAGGATTTGAAAACATAATCGCCCAAGAGGATATCCATCCGTAAAAATTCTGCCGGGCGTGTGCTTTCAGCCGGTAATTATTCATCCCTTCATCGCGGACAAACCATTTAGCCCGCATATCCTGACTGTCGAGTACGCCCAGAAATTCGCTGTGGTTTCCGATTTCGTTCAAGTCATTTGGGGCGGGTGTAGCTGTACAGCAAAGTTTATAGGGCGTTTGTTTGAACTTCTTTATCAGCAGGTTTTTGTACTTCCCTGTGAAGTTTTTCAATATGCTGCTTTCATCGAGTACAACGCCGGCATAATCGTCGGCGTTTACGTGTTCCAACTGTTCGTAATTTGTGATAAAAATACCTGAATGATTATTCGCCGTTCCGCTTGCTTTTGTCACTTCGTACCCAAATTTTGCCCCTTCCCGAATTGTCTGGTTTGATACGGATAGCGGCGCTAAAATTAGTACTCTCCGTCTGGTATGGAAAACCACTCGTTGCGCCCATTCGAGTTGCATGTTTGTTTTCCCCGTTCCGCAACCTCCGAATATAGCCCCGCGTCCAAGTTTCAATGTTCGCCGGATACAATATTTTTGGAAGTCGAACAAAACCGGATTTAATTCGTCAATTTCAACGTCAAAACCGGATTCGATATGTCGTTGTATTTTATTTTCAAGTAATCGTTTATATTCTTCCATCTTCTTTGCCTTTCTATTCGGAGTCTTCGGTCGCCCTACCAACACCTTTTGAAAAAGTTATCTTTCGCCAAGAGGCGAGGTTGTTTGTCTTTGAATATTTTTTGAGCATAGGTGAGCCGCGTTACCTGCATTCGGATTCGTATATTCGTAGTTCGATTCGTTGAACGTGAAACCTGACGGGTACAACCCATAAAGACAAACAACCCTTTCTCTATCTGTTTATTTCAGTATTATTCCTTCGTAGATATCCTTAAATTGTTTTCCCGCATAGTCTGCGAGTTCTTCGCTCTTTAGGCAAAGGCGAGCCGCGCGACCCGCACTCGGATACGTAAATACGTAGCCCGAGTCGTGGAACGCGAAACCCGACGGGCTTATATAGAACCACGGATACCATTTGCGTTGGGACGAATCTTTGTAATCCGCCTCCCAACCCTCGTTCAACGCTTCCGCGATTACTATTGCCTTATATTGGTATTGGAAGTATTCACGTAAATCTTCCGGCACGTCTTTAAACTCCGGCACATTCGGTTTGCCCGTTTCCTCGAGGGCATTCTCAAACGTTTTGATTCTGTCCGTTATTTTTTCGCTGAACACCTCTCTGCCGAGTAGATGCTCCAATAATTCTTTTCCGCATGAATCAGCGTTTTTATACGCGATTCTCGCATTTTTTTTAGAAATACTTAAATTCATATATTTTTCGTTTTACAGAGTTTTTTAATCAGCAACCTTGCCATACGCCGAGCATTGAAAGCTCGTAATGATTGATTATCTATTTTTTCGTGTTTAAAATAGGCGAGCAGTCGAATGATTTGCGCATGGTCGGAATTACTAATGATTTTCATTTTATTACTTTAATAAAAACCGGCGTGAACCGGGAACGGTTATTGTGTACTGCTGTTCCATTTCTGGGTGTTCCTTGCAAAAAAGTTTGCTATCGAACTTTTCGCTATCCTTTGTCGCTTTCCATGTTACAAGGGTCTTTCCGGCGTAGGATATAGCCTCTGCATCACCGAAAGCGAGTTTAATTGTTGATTCGAGAGCCTCTTTCTTTTCTTCGAGGGTTTTCAATTCATCTTTCACTCCTTTCAACTCCGTGTAGGCTTCCAACACTTCCTCCGTTGTTTCTACTATCTTTCCGTCTGTATGGCGGGAGTATTTTTTGATAATATCTGTAACGCTCGTGGCTTCCGGCTCTTGGTCGCCGAGAATATTGTCAATCCAAAATCGTTCAACCTCCTCACTCATCCAACCGAAAAAATCAGGAACAAATTCAATATCCCTATATCCGAATTCTCGTCCGGATGAGAGCCAAGCCAATGATCCCTGTTCGTATTCCGACACTCCAAGCAAGTATTGTACCTGACAAAACCAATGTTTTGGTAAATCTTCGGGGTCAATCTCTTTCTGGGTGGTCTTACATTCTAATATTCCCTTATTTGCGTTGTTTTTGGGCATATTTGGGAGCCAAAACGTCCGGTCTGGCGATACTCGCATGAAGTCTTTTTCGTTGTTTACAAACAACCAATCACCGGCAGACGATTTGATAACTTCCCGTCCTGTTTCGTCCGCCCAAAACATAGAAACAGCATCTTCGAGATAATGTCCGGCTTTCATGGCAAACGTTTCATCTTTCGGAGCATCAAGCCCTTTTTTTCTCCGCCATAATTGATAAGGAGTTTCAAAAGGGTTCAATCCCAGAATAGTGGCTACCTCCGAACTGCCGACACCGCTTTTGCGGTGTTCGAGCCATTCGGCTCTATCTTTTGGTTTAATAACTGTTACACTCATAGTATAAAGCCCTCCCATAAATCCTTAAATTGTTTTCCCGCATAGTCTGCGAGTTCTTCGCTCTTTAGGCAAAGGCGAGCCGCGCGACCCGCAGCCGGATACGCACAGACGTAGAGCGAGCCGCCGAACGCGAAACCCGACGGGCTTATATAGAACCACGGATACCATTTGCGTTGATTACTGTCTTTGTAGCTGGGTGTCCATCCCTCATTTAATGCCTTAATCACCGTCTTCAATTTTTTGTAAGCGATTTCATCCGGTGTTGCATTACCGAAGTCTGTTATCGGCTGTTCGCCGAGTACTTTACATGCATCCTCGTAGGATTTTACTATGTCTTTGATGTTTTCTTTCATTTCTTTGAAAATTAAATGTTTATAATTCTATTTTATCAAAATCAATCCCATTGGCGTTCATGAAGTTGCCAAGTGCGATTATATTTTCCCTTGTGGTTGTAACCTTGAAAGCCCTTGTCAATAATGTGGGCTGCTGTGAAACATGTTGATATACCGGTGTCGCCGGAGCTTGCTGCGTGGTGGTGTTCACTTGTGGAATCGGATCGGCTTGTTCCTGTTTTACTGTTTCTTCCTCTCTTTTTGCTTTCTCGGCTTTGGCAGCGGCAGCCCGCTCCCTGTTTTGTTTGAGTGTGTTGGCGTATTGGATAGTACTGTTTATGTTCAGCGTATCAAGATAAAGAGATTTCAATAATTCAACATCCTCCCCAATAGCTTCCAATGTCGTAATGTCATCGTTGATTTTAGCTATTTTGGCATCAATCTCGATCCATACGTTTTTCATCTTTTCGGTTTTGTTCAACCATTTGTTGTCGAAAACTTTATCAAGCGTTACAAGGGTAAATCCCTTACTGGCCCAATACTTTTGTATCGTTTCCCGTTTCTCTGTCCGAGCCCTTTCATCACTCTGCTTTACAACGGTGTCAATCTTTGCCGAACATTCAGAAATAAGTTTCACGGTATCCGAAACAATATCTTTGAATTCTTGGAAGGGCTTTACAAACTCCTTTTCAAGCTCAATCCGTTTTGCATTCAAGAGTTTTGCGGCATTATTTAACATGGATTTGTCCCTCTTGGCGAGTTCGATATTGCTTTCGTTATAATTCACAATATCATACCTCGGCAAAGCCTGTTCAATCATTGTTTTTATCTGCCTTGCATTGGTTGTCAGGTGTCCCAACGTTTTCTCGGTGACAACCAATTCAAGGTCTTTTTCTTGAATTTCTATATTTACAATTTCTGTACTCATAATAAACTTTTTTGTTGGGGTTGTTTGGATGTAGTTGGGGCGGCTGTCATTGCAGCGTTGCCGGAGTTTGCTGCCGCCATAGCTTCCGATACTTTGTCCTTGTTTGTTTCGGCTTTCTTAGCCGCCTCACGTTCTTTCATCGGTTTGACGAATTCTTCCTCGACGGTTGTCGTTCCCTCCTTGATAGCGTTCCAAGCGGCTTTCAATGCGAATAACTTTTCTTTGTCGATTTCTTCGCGCTTGGTGATACCTAAATAGTCAAGTATCATTTGCTCTGTTACACCCGCTTTTGCGTAATTTTGTAGCGCATTTTTACGGCTTGTTTCAAGGTCGATTGATTGTCCGAGTGCAACTTGCTTAACCTCCGCAAGCACTTTCTTTGTAACCGCCTTTGGAACTACTTTCAGAACGGCATTTCTGAAAGCAATAGCAGATGCAGCGTTACCTGTCACTACTTGCATATCCTCCGAGAATGTACGCCCCTGTTTATCGGTTATCCGGCGTTTCACTTCAACTGATACGGCGAGATTTGTTTCAAGGTCATGGCAAACACCATGTGCAGTGATTGTTTTCCCGTCATTGCCGATAATGCGTGTCTGTACGCGCATGTTTCCCCAAGAACCGGCTATAATCTCTGCCATGCGAACGGAAACGCCCTCAATGACCTCACCTGAACGCCGGAGAGCATAAAAGCAGTCTTCCGCTGTTTCCGTGTCCATTGTTGCATACGTTGCGATTTTGTTCAATACATCCGGCAAATTGCGCGGATACCGCTTGGCGGTTGAAATCTGAACGTCAACCTCCGATTTGTTCAGAGCTTGCAACATCTCTGATTGTTGGATTTGAATAATGTCCATAAATTACTGTTATTATTTGCCCTCTTACAGCTTAGGGCATTGCTTTGTGGGTGGCCGGGACTCGAACCCGGTTGTTTGTTCCTTCCTCAAAAGGCAACGAATCTTTGTCATATCATCGTTTTACTGCGACGAACTCAAACCTTTCGACACCACCCTTCTTATTCATTTTTTGAGGAATCTACCTTTTTCATCCCTCTTGCGAGTTAGTGATTGTATTTCCTTTAAAAGTTCCTTGTTTTCCTCTTTCAAGGCGTTCATTTGGGAAATAAATACTTCGTCAACATCACGAAGCCTTTTCAATTCTTTTACTTTGATAATTACTAATCCGAACATAATTTTGAATTTTAGAGGTTTATAAATGATTTATTTTCGCTTTCCGAATAGTTCTAAAGCAAGCGGAGCATCACACACAATCTTGCGCCCCATTTGTTTTATTGCGGGTTCAATCCAACCCTGTTTCCGGTATTCATACACCATTGTTTTTGAGCATCCCAATAACTTCGCGATACCGCTAATACCATACACGTGCTTATCGTTGTACTCAACCTGTTTAACAATGGTCTCTTTCTGTAATGCCGGTCTGATTGCCTCCGAAATAAAATCGAGCAATTCGCCCTTTGTCATTGTCCACGCCGGTGCATTCAAGTCGTTATTCATAATCCAATTTGCTTAATTGTTCGGCCGTGGAGGCAATACCAATCAGAAACATCTCATAATCACTGACAGTCATTTCGTTTTCCGCGAAAGAAAACTTGTCAATAGGATCATTATCACGGGCGGTAGTGATAATTTTAAACCTGAAATCACACACTACTTTCACGCGATCGCTAAATGTGTGCGTCATTGTCCTGTTCGACGTATCGAATGTTGTATCCCAATTGTATTTTCTCATATTTGTTATGTTTAATTCTTCAATAAGCACTTCGCACAGTTGTAAGCTGTGTTTCTCTTTTCCCTTTCTATCGCATCCAATTCGCGAAGCCTCAATCTAACAAGCCTTCTGTTTTCTGAACTTAGTACCTTGTTCGATTCTTCGAGTGCCTTGATGTATTGCGCATCGCTCTTCTTTCCACGAATGACGCGCACTTTCTCATCTTCAATCGTTCTCATAGTTTTCCCTCCGCTTTTAATCTTTTCTCAACTCTTTTTCGGATAAAAAATATGGTTGCGGCCCCGTAAATATCATATTTACTCATCATGTATTCATTAACCGCTACTGCCATTGCACCCGGTTGCGACATTAATTCGTTCCACTCATTGTAGATTTCGAGTTCACGGGATTCCTTTCTTAACTGAAACTTGGTTTTAATTGGCTCATTCATTTTACTCATCAATTTTTTTGTTTATAAAATATTTATTATATTTGTAAGTGCTTTAATCAAAGTGCGACGCAAATTACCGAAATAAAATCTAATATTCCAAATAGTTTTAGATATATTTTCGGTATTATTTTAAAATAATTCGTAAGTGATTGATTATTAACGAGATATTTTTTATGGATACATCGAATTGGATAGCATTTGGAAGTTTAATCATAGCTGGAATAGCCTTACTAAGGGCATGGAAGATTGATAGAGAGTTGAAGTTCTTTGAATTGAAGTGGTATAGAGAAAAAGAAGATGAAAAGAAAAAGGCTTTAATCGAAGCAAAGGTTTACAAAAATGAAGATTGGTGGGTCATAAATGTTTATAACAGAGGATTGGCAACCGCCCACAATATTCGGTTTATTTCACCGGAAATAGCAGATGAAAGCAAGTCGGGAATTATCATTTGTTTAGACAACAAGCAAATACCCTATCCTTTCTTGCATAACGGAGGGAGTTTTGATATAAAAGCGGTTCTAGCAGAGGGACATAAACCGATTGTAATTGCCAAGTTTATATGGGATGATGATTTTGGAAACAACAATGAAAGAGAGCTTGTATTAAACTTTTAAATACTTGCCTATGAATAAATCAATTTCTTTTCTTGCTTTTTTCTTTTCTTCATCTGTTTTTGCGATGGATAGGCTGTCTTGTAGTTTATGAAAAGTATGAATAATCCAACTTGTATGATAACTGAGCACCATTGCCGATATACTCACAATAAAAGCAAAGGATGAACAAAGAATATTAAATACAGCGTTTAGTTCCATAACAATTTGAATTAAAATTTATAATATACAGCAATATGAAACAAAGAATAATAACAGCATTTTGCGAGTTTAAACAAAACGGAACTGTAAACTTGGATTCAATAACACAACAAATTGGGTCTCAAAATTATGTAATAAAGCAAGTTGTTTCCACATCGTTAGAGCTTCACTCGCAATACCCTCGGTTGGCTGTTACGCTTCTGTTAGAGAAAATTGATTAGCCTTGTTTCTTTCTTCTTCCAACCCCTGTGCATACTCTTTAGCAATGTCTGGGAATTGCTGGCAGAAGAAATCAATACCGGCTAATCCGAAATGGGCTATATTAATTGCCGCTTTGCGCATCTCAATTTCCAATTCTATGCGCTTGGTTGTTGTTAATCGTTCCATGATAATTTGAATTAAATTTTCGGTAAAGATATAGATATTATTTCGGTAAAACAAATAAAATATGAAAGAAAGATTGATAGAATTTTTAGCTTATTTGAATATAAGTCAAAAAAAATTTGAAGAAAATGTCGGATTATCCAATGGATTTGTTGATAAAGTAGGTGATAGTATTCGGACAAATAATCTGAATAAAATTTCTGCCATTTATCCTGATTTGAATCTGAATTGGTTAAAAACGGGCGAAGGTGAAATGATAAAGTCGGTTATAACTCAAAACAATGTAGATGGGGATAATATACAAGGATATAACGTCAATATAAAAAAAACAGAAACGGAAAAGCTTCTTGATTTGCTCAAAACAAAGGATGAACAAATAAATAGGCTTATCGGAATTATAGAAAAATCTAACAAATAACGTTTATGAAATTCATTGTAAAAGGGAATATAACTCAATCAAATATAGCAGGTGATAATAAAATTGAGTTTCGAGGTGAAGGAAAAGTTGACACACCCCAAGAGCCTAAATATAAAAAAGATAATTGGCTCTATTTAATGATGAAAAGCAAGTGGTTTCTAATTGGGATAATCATACTACTATTGGGGTGGATATTGTTTTTGCATTTTCAAACTATTACCAATCCGAATGATATAACATTAATACTTGCTTTTGTCGGGATACTTACTACGTTTATCGTAATAAGCAATTATGCGCAGGTGCAAGAAATAAAAGGTCGCGTTCAATCATATATAGAGGAAATGGATAGAGCTAAAGAGGATGTTATTGATGCGCGTGTTGGATTAGGCATATTAAGAGCAGAATCCCTTATATCCTCAGACCCTATTAGATCAATCGCCTATTATTTATACACAATAACAATCGGTTTAGATTCATTTTCTAAAATTGAAGACGTTCGTCATTGTATAGAATCAATAAAATGTATTGATAATATTAAACATAATGATAAAACGATTGATTATAAGGATGTTTTAGGGGATAGTAAAAAATATTCTATAAGGGTTGATGAAATTACATTTGATGATTTTATTGATCAAATACAGTCACATAAAAACTACTCGGTAATAAAATCTGAATTTGAACGATTAATTCACAATAAAGAAATTGCGGTATGAAAAAAATATTCTTATTAATTTCTGGGTTTTGTATTGCCATATCGGCATTTTCTCAAATAAAAACTATAAAAATTGAGGAAAAGAAAAAGGAAATAATTCCCTATGATAGCTTGGAAAACATAAACCAATATACTAAAGAGCGGCATATTGGGCAAACACTGTATTTGATGCCGACAAAAGAAAATGAACAAAATGGAATTCAATTTTACACTTCTATGGAAGAGCGGGAAAGATATGGCAATTACGAATCACTTAAAGGAAAATATTTTAAATTAATAGATGTTGTGAAAGGAAATAGGGTTCAGGATATTTATTTACAACTAATAGAAACCGATACACAGGATACGGTATATTGCCGATCTTATTTAAGTAGCGACATTGAACCTTTTCTTACTGTTGGATATTTTGAAAAATTACAAACTAAGATATTGGGAAAAAGGTTTGTTTATATGAAGCAAGGAAACAATCCTAATTCTATAAGAAACATTGATGATAGAAAGCCAAGAACAGATATCCCCGAAGGGATTATTTTTGAAGCTACAGATGTTGTTATTGATGAATTATACAAAGAATATGATGAACATAGTTATATGTCGCCAACTTCTCCATTGATAGTGCTTTTAAGCAATGTCGAACATGGAAAAGGTTTTATTTCCCACAAAGAAATAGAAGATAGTTTTTTAGAAAATGGCATCTTTAGTTCTATCAGAAATTTTATATCTCATGAAGAGCATGAGCGAAAATTAAGTGAAGAGAAAGAGCGAAAGGATTTAATATTGAAAAAGTTTGGCGCTACAAAAGGAAAGTTAATACTTGAAGGTAAAGTTCGAATAGGATTTACAGCCGAGATGTGTAGATATTCATGGGGAGAACCCAGAGGTATAAATAGAACAACCGGCAGCTATGGCGTTCATGAGCAGTGGGTATATGGAAGTAGTTCATATCTGTATTTTGAAAACGGAATATTAACGACAATACAGAATTAAATGTACACTCGTCTCTTTGAAATAATCAAATACAAAACAGGTGGCAAACAAACGGATTTTGCCATGCTTCTTGGTTGGACGCCACAATACCTCACCAAGTTGCTGAAAGGCAAAAATTTCGGTATTCAGCCAATATTAGCAATTGTAATGCGATTCCCTGAAATAAATGCCCGTTGGCTTTTGACCGGTGGCGGTGAGATGATTATCAGTGTAAAATATGATGATATAAGAAAGAAAATGCATGATAGTATTTCCAAGTTGCTTGATATGGAGAAATATATGCCCGTCATGTCACCGGAGGAATTAAGGGAGTTTGAAATGATTGTTTCCGGGAAGAGAAAAGCCGATTTCAGCCCTGAAACGGTCGGGAAATGGGAAGTATTACTGCAACAACGGGACGAAGAAATTAACGCGCGATTCAAAGCCGCAAACAGTAAATCAAAAGGATTATGCAAAACGAGGAAGGAATCAAAATAGTAGAACGTTTCTTTGAGGCGATATACGACCTGAAAGACAGGAAGCAAATCAGAGGCAAACAGACGTTTACCCGGCAGTACGGGATAAACAACCGTAATTTTTGGCTGCTTGAACAAGACAAATCGCGCGATATATTGCAGCTTTCATGGATTGCTAACCTTGTCCGCGACTACAACGTTTCGGCCGAGTGGATAATGACAGGCAAGGGGGATATGTACACGAAAGAACCGCCCAAGAGGTTTAGTTTTGTCAATAAGAAAAAGAAATGAATATAAAGCGCGTTTGTCAATTCCTGCTTGATAAGGAATCCGGTAAGTCGGATGCGAAGTTGCGATACCGGATTAAATGGAACAACAATAAGAATATTGTAGCCTTTAATGTTGGTTATCGGGTTGATATTGCCAAATGGAGCCTTGATACGCAACGATGCATTCATAATACAACCCACGGCAAAAAGAAAGTAGCTGCCAACATTATCAACAAAGAAATACAGAAGTTTGAACAGATTGCCGATGAAGTCTTCGTGTTTTTTGAGCTATCGGGAAAGTTGCCGACAGAAGATGAATTTCGGCATGATTTTAATCGCCGTAATGGGAGACTACCACAGGAAGATGACAAATCGTTTTTTGATATATTCGATGAGTTTACAAAGAATATGGGTTCGCAAAATTCATGGACATCAGCAACATATGCCAGGTTCGGCGTTATAAAAACACATCTGAAAAATTTTGATAGTAAACTTTCTCTTGAAAGTCTCTCGGAAGAAACAATGCAGGAGTTTGTCAAATACCAAATTGGAGTACCGTTGCGTAATACAACAATAGCCAAAAATGTCGCTTTTGTCAAATGGTTTTTGCGATGGGCGCATCGAAAGGGTTATTATTCTGGATTACTACATGAGACATTTAAACCTAAATTAAAAGGAATAGACGGCAACAGTAAGGAGGTGATTCATTTAACATGGAAAGAATTGATTTACCTTTATGATTTTAAAATACCGGAGCAAAAGCAATATTTGGCACGTGTCCGTGACGTGTTTTGTTTTTGCTGTTTTACCTCATTAAGATATTCCGATGTGGCAAAACTAAGACGTTCCGATATAAAGGATAAATACATATCCGTGGTCACTCAAAAGACTGTTGACGGGCTTAAAATAGAATTGAATGATTATAGTAGGGAAATTCTTGAACGGTATAAAGACGTTCCATTCAAAGACGACAAAGTCTTGCCCGTCATATCCAACCAACGGATGAACGATTATTTGAAAGAATTGGGTGAATTAGCGGAGATAAACGAGCCACAGCGGATTGTCTATTTCCAGGGTAACGAACGATACGAGGAGGTTTATCCGAAGTATGCTTTGCTGACAACCCACTGCGGGAGGCGTACATTTATTGTCAATGCCCTATATCTTGGCATACCCGCCGAAGTTGTTATGAAATGGACAGGACACAACGATTATAGTTCCATGAGGCCGTATATGAAAATCGTAGATGACTTGAAAGAACGGGAAATGAGCAAGTTTAATCGTAAGTCCTTGAATATCCAAAATAGGGACTAAAATAGATTTGCTGTACTGTATTTTCTTGAATTTATCTGGGATACATGAAATGTTAATTAGCTGTATATAAGGAAGTTTAGTGGTTTAACGTACCGTACTTTAGTAAAGATTTTAATCTTGGTAGGACAACAACACATCCCCTTTCATCCTTCCCCTGACTACTCCGACATGTTTTTAATGTAAGGCAATTCCGCAAGGTTGGTAAAACGGTAGAACCGTTCGGCGTTCTTCCCGAGGAACAATGCTTTTTCGTCTCCGGTCATCCGGTCGGATTTCACCACAAAGTCGTATGACATCCGGTAGGTAATGGCGGTGATGGTGCGCGGATAGTCCGACCCCCACATCAGCTTGTCCATGCCCGCCAGGCCGGCCGCCTCTTTGATGGCGGTCACCGCCCCGCGGAACGGATAGAACTCATCGTTGAACAGCCAGGTGATGCCGCCGGATTCAATGCGTACGTTTTCGTGGCGCGCCAGCCTGATCTGTTCCTGCCAGCCCGGGCGGGTCACCATTCCGAAATGCCCGATAGCGATCCTGAGGCGGGGACATTCGGCGATGATCTCCTCCATCTCGGCCACCTGGGTTGCTCCGTCGGCCAGGTCTACGGAGAACAGGATGTCTTTTTCTTCCATCAGCCGGAACATCTTCATCATTTCACCGGAGGTGAGATAGACCCTGCCTCCGGGAGACAGCAGGCGTTGTGCGGGTATCTTGATGGCTCCGAAGCCCCGGCCGGCCAGCGCCGCGGCCTGTGCATAACAGTCCGGCCTGCGGGCGTCGACCATGCCGCAACAGAGGAAACGGCCGGGGTATTTCCGTTGTACCTCCCACAGGTAGTCATTCTGCAGGCCGTCGATATACTCCTGTGTGATCACGGCTGCCGATACCTGTGCATAGTCCATGTTGGAGAGGAATATCTCCGCGGTGTTGCGTCCGTCGGTGATGAAGGGCGGGAGCATCTGGCGAACCTCGCCCATGAAAAGCGACCTGCCTCCTTCCAGGGTCTTGATCTTCATCCCGTTGACTTCGGTGTCCTGATGCAACCAGAGGTGGGCGTGTGCGTCGATGATCCTGTAGTCCATGGGGTCAGAATTTTATGAGGATGCGGAACACCTTGCCGGGGTCGGCCGCCCAACCGCTAAGCGCCTCCTCCGCCTGTTCGGGGGCGAAGACGCCGCTGATAAACCTGTCCGCCGCGTCCGGATTGCGCCTGACATATTGGATCACCGCACGGAAGTCTTCCGGCATGGCGTTGCGCGAGCCGCGGATATCCAGTTCTTTCATGACGAAGTTTTTGGTCTCGAAGGCAATCTCACTCTTGGCATACCCGATACAGACCACCCGGCCGGTGAAGGCTACTTCGTTGACCGCCATCCGGTAGGTGGCCGGAGCGCCCACGGCTTCGATCACCACATCGGGGCCGTCGCCGTTTGTAAGCTCCTGCAGGCGGGTGTGTACCTCTTCCGTCGCCGTGTTGACCGTATGGTGAGCGCCCAACCATCTGGCAAGCTCCAGTTTCCCGTCGTCCACATCTGCGGCTATCACGCGGGCGCCGCGGAGAACCGCGCGCACCAGGGCGCCGATGCCGATCATGCCGCAACCGACGACCATCACGATGTCCGTGTCGGTGACCTGCGCGCGGGACACGGCATGGAAGCCTACGCTCATCGGCTCCACCAGGGCGAACCGGCGTGGGGTCAGCGCATCGTCCGCTATCACCTTTTGCCAGGGCGCGACGATATACTCGCACATCGCGCCGTCGCGCTGTACGCCGAGGGTCTGGTTCAGCCGGCAGGCGTTCGGCCGCCCGTTGCGGCAGGACGGGCAATGTCCGCAACTGGTGTACGGGTTGATGGTGCATGACATTCCGGGACGGATGTCTGCGGGCACGCCCCGGCCAACGGTTTCTATCGTTGCTCCGATTTCATGGCCGGGGATGACCGGCAGCCTGACCATGGGGTTCCTGCCCAGCCAGGTGTTGAGGTCGGAGCCGCAGAATCCCGCATATTGCACTTTCACCAGCACCTGTCCGGCGCCGGCCTGGGGTTTTTCTCTTTCTACGAGGGCGACTTTGCGCTCGCCCCGTATCGTTATTGCTTTCATCGTTATTTCGTGAGGGGGTTAGGAATTTAGCCAGGTGTCGCGGAAGCCGGGTTCGAGGATGTGTTTCACTTCGGCCAGCAACTCCTCGTCCAACGGCTGGCCGGCCCATGCGATGTTCTGCACTACGGCTTCCGGGCGCGTGGTGCTGAACAGGGTGGTGGCGATGCGCGGATTGCCCGTTGAGAATGTCACCGCCAGCTGTTCGATGCTCCGCCCTTTGCTCCGGCAATGTTCCGCAGCCTTGCGGCAAAGGTTGCGTAAGGGCTTCGGGGCGGGATGCCAGCCGGGCGCGCCCCGTTCGGTGAGCAGTCCCATGGAGAACGGCGAGGCGTTGATCACGCCGGCGCCTTTTTCCTCGAAGTAGTCCAGATAGTCCGCCAGCGCATCGTCATTGAGGCAATAATGGCAGAAAGAAAGGATGCTTTCCACGGTTCCGGCCGGCGTGTGGTCGATGACGTACCTGAAGTGGCGGAGGGTCAGGTTGGTGATCCCCACATGGCCAACCACGCCCTTGCTGCGCAGCTCCGCCAGTGCGGGAAGGGTTTCTGCGCAAACCTGCTCCAGGTCGGCGAACTCGATGTCATGTACGTTGATCAGGTCGATGTGGTCTACGTTCAGCCGTTCCATGCTTTCATAGACGCTTTCGGTCGCCTTCCGGGCGGAATAGTCCCAGTGGTTTGCGCCCTCTTTCCCGTAACGTCCCACTTTGGTGGAAAGGTAATAGCGGTTCCTGTCGATGGTTTTCAGCGCCTTGCCCAGAACAATTTCGGCCCGGAGGTGGCCGTAGTAAGGGGATACGTCGATAAAGTTGATGCCATTGTCGACGGCCGTGTGCACGGCTTTTATCCCCTCTTCTTCTTTCAGGGGGTGGAAAACGCCTCCCAGGGAGGAGGCCCCGAAACTGAGGCTGGAAACCTTCATGCCCGTTTTCCCGAGTTCTCTGTAGTCCATGTCGTTGAATGTGGATTAGAAGTATGACGCCAAATGTACCGAATAGTTTCGTAATTCCCAAGCGGGGGGCGCAGGAAATAATAATATAGAAAGGGACACGGATAATAATAGGAAAAGGACACGGATTACACGGATGACACGGATTCCGGACACGGAGACAGGGGGCAGGAATCCGCGTTCATCCGTATGATCCGCGTCATCCGTGTACCCATCTGTTATATAGAGGCTAATAGAGTTTCTATTAGGAGGCTAATAGGGTCTCTATTAGGAGGTTAATAGGAATCGCCACCTTACCTGATGGTGATGACCTTGCCGACACTGCGAGGTGCTCTCAGCAAAACAGGCGTCGTGCTGAATTGCGTGGTCACGGTCAGCGTATACTCCCCGTCCTGCAGGTCGTCGGGCAGCAGGATGACGAGCCGCGAGGGCTTGTTGAGCGCCAGCCTGTCACGGGGTATCGGGATCACCCTGCCGTCGCTGTCGGTCAGCGTGACGCCGGTCGATTCGTGGTCGCCCGCCACTTTGAGCATCCGTCCGTGCAGGATGTAGTTGCGTCCGGCGGTGGCCGTGCCGTCCGTGGCGTGGGTGGCCGTGTCTTCGCCGCCTGTGATATACATCACATCGCCTTTCTCGCCCAGTATGTCCACCGCGGTTTCGGCAATGGCTTCGCGCAGCTCCTTGTCCTGGACGAAGGAGACGTAGACGGCGTTCTTCTCCGGGTCCCACAGCCCGTTCCTCACAACGCCGCGGAAGCAGGGTGTGGCGCGAAACAGCCCGGTGTTCACCGAATGTCCTTCCAGGATGCTTTCCGTCAGCACGCGGTGATAGAGCTTCACGGCGTGTTCGATGGTCTCCTGGCGAAGCCCCGTGTCCTGTTCCATCATCCGGCTGAAGATGTCGGCCAGCGTGAGGTTTCCCGCCGATTCCAGCCTGAGTATCATCTCTTCTTTGTTGGTGGCGGCGAAGGGATTGTTAAACAGCCACCCTTTCAGTGTATGCTTCATTGGTCCTGTATTTATAAAGGTTCATACGTAAGAAAAAGCCCTGTAAACTCTTCATTTACAGGGCTTGCGAGGTGGGCCAACCTGGGCTTGAACCAGGGACCTCCAGATTATGAGTCTGTTGCTCTAACCAACTGAGCTATAAGCCCCCGTTTCCCTTACCGGGGATTGCGTTGCAAAACTAAGTCTTTCTGCGGAAATATGCAAGGATTGATCCGGTTTTGTTGCTAAAACCTGTACCGGCGTTTGGGATTCCTGGGAAACCACCCCTTCTTTACGCGTTCTTCCTGTTCAAAGAGCTCTTTGATGCTCCAGAAGGAGGAGAAGGCGAACACTCCGCACAGCGAGGAGACCAATATGTTTTCCGCATAAAGGGAAGCCCCTGCGCCGGTGATCCCAAGCGCGAGGAATATCCACCAGCACTTTGCGCCCCAGTGATATTCGGCCCTGATCACGACGGGGTGGAAAAGGCCGATGATGAAGAACGTACAGATGCCGGTAACCAGTCCGCAGAGGCGGTACTCGTTCAGGAACTCCATGGACGGCTATTCTTCCGGATTATCCCGGTAGGTGGATATTTCTTTCCTGATGCTCTGTTCCAGCGAGATCAGGGTCTCCGTGGCGGTGACGCCCGGTATTTGCTGCATCTGGTGGTTCAACAGTTTCATCAGGTGCCCGTTGTCGCTCGCATACAGTTTGGCGAGCATCGTGTACGGGCCTGTGGTGAAGTGACATTCAACGATTTCGGGTATCTTCTTCAGTTGCGCCACTACATCCTTGTACATCGACCCCTTTTCGAGGGTAATGCCAACGTAGGTGCACGTGCTGTATCCCAGGGATTTGGGATCGACGTGATACCCCGATCCGGTGATAACGCCCATTTCGATGAGCCGTTGTACGCGCTGATGGATGGCCGCGCGCGAAACGCCACATTCGGCCGCAACATCTTTAAAAGGTGTACGGGCATTCTGGGAAATGATGTCCAGGATATGCCTGTCAAGCTGATCTATCTTTTCCATATATTCAAAGGTTATATAATTGTGTTATCAAATGGTAAGCAAATATAGAACTTTATTTTAATTCTCCTGTACAAAAGAGGAGAAATCACATGAAAACAGATAAAAAACGCCGGAAGCCCGCCGTATTATCAGCGCTCTCCCGACGCAAGTAAGCATGAAAACCACAAAAACTTTCGTTTATTTATCTTTCTCTATGCCAACCAATTCTACTTCAAAGATCAAAGCGGAGAACGGTTTGATCTGGCCTTGCTCTTTCGAGCCGTAAGCCAGTTCCTGAGGGATGTAAAGCTCCCATTTGGAACCGACGGGCATCAGGGTCAGCGCTTCCGTCCATCCTTTGATTACCTGATTGGCGCGGAAGGTCGACGGCTCGTTGCGTTTGTATGAGCTGTCGAACTCGGTGCTGTCGAGCAGCGTACCTTTATAGTTCACTTTCACCTTCGATTCCGCCGTAGGCACTTCGCCCTTGCCTTGTGTGATCACTTTGTACTGAAGACCGCTTTCAGTGGTCTGTACGCCTTCCTTCGTTTTGTTTTCGGCAAGGAACTTCTCTCCGGCTTCCTTGTTCCCCACATATTTCTCAAGGAGAACCCTTTCCTGGATCCTTTCCGTTGCGCTTTGCCGGTAGGCCTGGGCGAATTGCAGGGTCATCCGGGTGGTGTCGTTCCTGACCCCGGCGATAAAACCGGCTAACAGGTCGCTTTTGGTGATGGTTTTAGCGGAATCACCGTTAAAGATTTGCTGGTTCATGCCCTGAACCCAGTTCTTGGCAACCATCTGGCCGATTTTCTGTCCTTCCAGGTAGGCCACATCTTTTGCGCCGGTCAACCGGGCGCCTTCGTTGAATCCTTTGAGAAATTCACCCATATAGGCCGTGTCAACGCCTGCCTGATGGATCAGATACATTTTCAGACCGTCCGTCTGCGCCAGGCCGGTGGCGTAGGAGAGTGAGTCGATATCCGTCTTCAACGTTGGTTTCGGGCCCTGGGCCGTACATGATACAAGGATTGCCGTTGCAATAACTCCCATTAAAATACTTGCTTTCTTCATTTTGCTTTTGTTTTTTAATTATATGACTTCTATTGGTTTTCTCCATCGCGTAACAATAGCGCAAAAGTATATGAATTATTTGAATAAACTTGCCTTTGAACCATTAATTTTTCTTATTCAGGTCTTTACTTTCGCGGACTGTGGGTGTTGCGGAACTACCGGCCCGGCTTCGTCAGCAGACGGAGAGCGAACCAGAGGTGCCGGCATGCGGTGCCGAACCACCCGTAATGCCTGACCATGATGCGGTATCTTTCCTTCAACGATGCTTTCCGGTTGGCGGTGGTCATGCCCTCTTCGAGATAGTCGATGAGGGTGAGGCGGGTGTTGTGGAGTACGCCGGACTTCTTCATGATGCGGATGCACCAGTCGAAATCCGATGAGAAGCGGTATCGCAGGTCATAAGGTTCCGCCAGTGAACGTTTGGCGAAGAATGCCTGGTGGCAGACCAACATTCCTTGCCTGAAGCTCTTCCAGGTGAGTCTTCCGGGTGCGGAGAGCCGGCGCATGCGCAGGAAGTGACGCTCCCCGTCGACCAGGGCGGTTTCGCCGTACATAACGTCGGGTAACGCTTTGGAGTGGATGGATTGCACCATTGATGCAAGCGTATCGTCTTCATGCAGCGTGTCGCCGGCGTTCAGGAAACAGAGGTAGTCGCCCGTAGCCAGCGCCAACCCCTTGTTCATGGCGTCGTAGATCCCCCTGTCCGGCTCGCTGACCACCGTGTGGATGTAAGGACGGTATTTCTCTATGATGTCCGGCGTCTTATCCGTGGAAGCTCCGTCGATGATGATGTACTCGATGTTGCGCCAGGTCTGGGTGATCACACTCTGAATGGTGTCTTCCAATACCTTTCCGGCATTGTAAGTCACAGTAATGATACTGAACTTCGGGTTTAGGCGGTTATGCATGCGTGGCTGTCGCTTTGTTATAAACGTTGATATATTTCCTGGCGACGGTTTTTTCGGAATACGCGCCGGCCACCTTGCGGACGGCCTGCTCGGACAGCATGGCGTATTCCGATTCGGCCAGCGTCCAGTAGATGCCGTTGGCAAAGTCTTCGGCAGACCGGTACCGGGCGATATATCCGTTGTGCAGGTGGTCGATCATTTCGGGAATACCGCCCACGTTGAAACCCACGCACGGCACGCCGCAGGCCATTGCCTCCATGATGGTATTCGGGAGGTTATCTTCGAGTGAAGGGGTTGTGTACAGGTCGACGGAATTATAAATGTTCACTATGTCATATTCATTGCTTACATAGTCAAGTGCATAAACACGGAACGGGAGCAGGCTTTCGAGGTAAGCCGACTTATGTCCGAAGACCACAATCCCCCACTTGTCTTTCAGTTCCGGATGTCCGGCTGCCAGAAGGTTACAGGCTTCAATGAAGTAGGCGACGCCTTTACGCTCGTCCCTGACCTTAACCGATCCGAACAGGATAAGTGGCATATCTTTAGGCAGGTCCGACTTCTCGCGTGCGACATTCCTGTTTCCCGGTCTGAACAGGTTGGTGTTGATGGGGTTGGGGATAGAGGTTACGGTCTGGCCGGTGAGCAGCGCGCTTTTCCGGGCCAGTCCTTCCAGCCAGCGGCTGCAAGCCACAAACGTGATAGGCTTCGTCGCTTGGTATAGCTTTTTCTTTCTGCGGAAGACCCGGTTGGACAGGTCTTTGGTTCCGCATCTGTACAGGAAAGGGCATTCGTGACATGCTGTCTGATACCTGATGCACTCGCGGGCGTAGTGACAGATGCCGGTCAGCGGCCACATGTCGTGCATGGTCCACACGACCGGTTTGCCCGACCGGAGTATTCTCCGTATGTCTTTGAGTGACAGCATGCCCTGATTGACCCAGTGAAGAT
>JAIRNG010000061.1 GCA_031258135.1 Mediterranea sp. (in: CFB group bacteria) | reverse complement strand
GTTATCTGCCGGCCTGCCGAAAATCAGCAAGGGTAAAAAAGAAGAGAAAGCGCTTTATTTTGGAGTTCCGGTTACTCCTGAGCCGACTGTTAACTATCGACTGAAAAAGGCTTGTTTATTCAGATAAAAGCGTTAAATTTGCAACCCCAAGAGATTCTTTATTAATATAGCATGATGAAATTGGATACACTTACCGCCATATCTCCCATCGACGGTCGATATAGAGGAAAAACGGAAGCGTTGGCCGCTTATTTTTCCGAATATGCTTTGATCAAATACCGTGTGCGGGTAGAGATTGAATACTTCATCGCGCTGTGTGAGCTGCCTTTGCCGCAACTCAACGATATAAATAAAGACATCTTTAATACATTGCGTGATGTCTATCGTAACTTCAGCGAGAAAGACGCCGAACGTATCAAGGAGATTGAAAGTGTAACCAACCATGACGTAAAAGCGGTGGAGTATTTTCTGAAGGAGGTATTTGACAAGCTGGGCGGAATGGAGAAATATAAAGAATTCATTCATTTCGGATTGACTTCACAGGATATCAACAATACATCTGTTCCATTGTCTTTGAAAGAAGCGTTGGAGGGTGAGTATTATCCGTTGCTGGAAGACATCATTGCCAGGCTAAAGGAATATGCCGATGAATGGGCAAACGTGCCGATGCTTGCAAAAACGCATGGACAACCGGCTTCTCCTACCCGGTTGGGCAAGGAGGTGATGGTGTTTGCATATCGTCTGGAGACACAGCGCCGGGAGCTGAAGAAGTGCGAAATCACGGCCAAATTCGGTGGTGCGACAGGGAATTTCAATGCGCACCATGTCGCCTATCCGCAATATGACTGGAAGGCATTTGGCAACGGATTTGTAGAAAACAACCTGGGATTGACGCGCGAAGGATATACCACACAGATTTCCAATTATGATTCACTGGCGGCGGTGTTCGATGCAATGAAACGTATCAATACCGTTATGATCAATATGAACCGTGACTTCTGGCAGTATATCTCGATGGAGTATTTCAAGCAGAAAATTAAAGCCGGAGAGGTGGGGTCAAGCGCTATGCCTCATAAAGTGAATCCGATTGATTTCGAAAATGCAGAAGGGAATCTGGGTATGGCAAATGCCATGTTTGAACATCTTTCGTCCAAACTTCCGGTATCACGTTTGCAACGTGACCTGACAGACTCCACCGTATTGCGTAACGTCGGCGTTCCTTTCGGACATACCGTGATCGCTATGCAAAGCTCGTTGAAAGGATTAGAGAAACTATTGCTGAATGAAGCAGCCATATATAATGATCTGGATAATTGCTGGAGTGTTGTGGCGGAAGCCATCCAGACGATTCTTCGCAGAGAAGGGTACCCCAATCCGTATGAAGCGCTGAAATCCTTAACGCGTACGAATGAAGCCATAAATGAAAAATCGATCAAAGGATTTGTCGAAGGATTAAATGTTAATGAAGATGTCAAGAAAGAATTGAGAGCGATCACCCCCCATACATATACGGGAGTTTAAGTTCAACTTCTTTAGGTATAGTTTTAATTTTAAATGTTGAGATAATAATTTATTTAGTAAAGGCCGTGAGGCCGTAGTTATAATTTTATTCAAATAAAAATCATGAGTACAGAAAACGAAAACTGGCGTAACAACTCTAACGAAGAAAATAAAGACGCCAACCGTGATGGTAACAGAACCTTTAACAGAGACGGATACAACCGTCGGGACGACAGTCGCTCTTCTTATAACAGAGAGAGTAATTACAATCGCGAAGGAGGATATTCAAACCGTTCTTACGGAGATCGTCCGCAACGCCCTTCCTACAACAGATATGATAACAACAACCGTGGAGGATATAACCCGGATCGTCCCCAGCGCCCGTATAACCGTGATGAGAACCGTGCGCCATACAACCGTGAAGGCGGTGAACGTCCGTATCGTCCGCGTTTCAATCCGACCGATGGCGAGCAACGCCCGCGTTTCAACCGTGAGGGCGGTGAACGTCCACGTTTCAATCGCGAAGAAAACGGTCAGCGACCTTATGGCGAACGCCGTCCGTATAACCAGGACAGACCAAACTGGAGAAACAATGACGGCGGTGGCGACAGACCACGTTATAACAACAATAACAAATATTCAGGCGGAGGTTACGGATCATCATATAATAACGGATCATCATATAATAATAGAGGAGAAGATCGCCGCTCCAGGTTTCCTTCGAATAATGGCGGAGGATATCAGCAAGGCGGAGGATATCGTCCGCGCACAAATGATTATGATCCTAATGCCAAGTATTCTCAGAAGAAACGTATCGAATATAAGGAGCAGTTTGTGGATCCGGACGAACCTATCCGTCTGAATAAGTACCTGGCTAATGCAGGCGTCTGCTCCCGTCGTGAAGCCGATGAATTTATTACGGCAGGAGTTGTCTCGGTGAATGGCAATGTGATCACAGAATTGGGAACTAAAATCAAACGTAATGATGTGGTGAAATTCCATGAGGAAACCGTAAGCATCGAACGTAAAGTGTACATTCTGTTGAACAAGCCTAAAGACTGTGTCACTACCTCGGACGATCCGCAAGATCGCAAGACTGTAATAGATCTGGTGAAAGGAGCATGTAACGAGCGTATCTATCCGGTAGGACGTCTTGACCGTAACACAACGGGTGTTCTTTTACTTACGAACGATGGTGAGCTGGCTTCTAAACTGACACATCCGAAGTTCCTGAAGAAGAAGATATATCATGTTGCGACGGATAAAAATGTAACCAAAGCGGAAATGGATAAAATTGCGGAAGGTGTGACACTGGACGATGAAATGATCCGGGTAGACGCAATCAGTTACACGGATGAATTTAAACGTAACTTGATCGGTATCGAAATTCACTCAGGTCAGAACCGTGTAGTACGCCGTATTTTTGAAACGATAGGCCACAAAGTGGTTAGACTTGACCGCGTTTATTTTGCCGGATTAACCAAGAAAGGCCTGAGACGCGGTGACTGGCGCTACCTGACAGAAAGAGAAGTGAACTTCCTGAGAATGGGCTCATTCAATTAATAAATAAATTCATTCATTTGAAAGTTGAAAATTGAAAGTAAACCGTGCGGATGAAATATCTATTCTGTCGGTACTTTCAAACTTTCAGCTTTCAACGTTTAACGTTCAATTAAAATGGAAAAGATTAGTAGAACAAAGATCACAGACCTGCTGGCTTATGAACAGTTTGGTATGAAAGTAAATGTGAAAGGTTGGGTACGCACCCGTAGAGGTAGTAAACAAGTAAATTTCATCGCGCTGAATGATGGTTCTACGATAAATAATATGCAGGTTGTGGTCGACCTGGAGAACTTTGACGAAGAGATGCTGAAGTTGATCACTACCGGCGCTTGTCTGAGCGTGAACGGTATATTGACCGAATCGGTGGGATCGGGTCAGAGAGCTGAAGTACAGGCTACCGAGATTGAGGTGTTAGGAGCATGTGATAATACATATCCGTTACAGAAAAAAGGCCACTCCATGGAGTTTCTTCGTGAAGTAGCCCACCTTCGTCCCCGCACCAACACATTTGGCGCTATATTCCGTATTCGTCACCACATGGCAATGGCCATTCATCGCTTTTTCCATGAAAGAGGATTCTTTTATTTCCATACCCCGGTCATTACAGGATCGGACTGTGAAGGGGCAGGGCAAATGTTTCAGGTAACTACGATGAACCTGTATGATCTGAAGAAAGATGATCTGGGTTCTATCGACTATAAAGAAGACTTTTTCGGGAAGCAAACCAGCTTGACGGTGTCCGGTCAGCTTGAGGGTGAATTGGCTGCTATGGCTCTGGGAGCTATTTATACGTTTGGCCCTACGTTCCGCGCCGAGAATTCTAACACTCCGCGTCACCTGTCCGAATTTTGGATGATTGAACCCGAAGTTGCTTTCAATGAGAACGGGGAGAACGCGGATCTGGCCGAAGACTTCATTAAATATTGTTTGCAATGGGCGTTGGACAACTGCATGGATGATATTCAATTCCTGAATGGAGCAAGAAAGCATTTATATAAAAATGAGGAAATAGATGACTTGATCGAACGCCTGCGATTCGTTTTGGATAATAAGTTCATTCGTCTGACCTATACAGAAGGTATTGAAATTCTTGAAAAGGCTGTGGCTAACGGATACAAATTTGAATTTCCTGTTTTCTGGGGCTCAGACCTGGCTTCGGAACATGAACGTTATTTGGTTGAAAACCACTTCAAATGTCCGGTGATCCTGACTGACTATCCGAAAGAAATCAAATCGTTTTATATGAAACAGAATGAGGACGGAAAGACAGTTCGCGCAATGGACGTGCTCTTCCCAAGGATTGGAGAGATCATTGGCGGTTCTCAACGCGAAGAAGATTACGAAAAACTATCCCGTCGCGCTAAGGAAATGGGTGTACCGACAAAAGATATTTGGTGGTATCTGGATACCCGTCGTTTCGGAACAGCGCCACACTCCGGTTTTGGATTGGGATTTGAACGTCTGTTGCTGTTTGTGACCGGAATGAATAACATCCGCGACGTGATACCTTTTCCGCGTACTCCGAATAATGCAGAGTTTTAATACTTATTTATTCCCTGTCCGGTCCTTCAGGTTAACTTTGGTAAGCCCTTGCAGTAAGGTTCCCGTTAATCCTGCTCTATTTGCGCTTTGATCCACGTTAGCATTTCATTCAGGGCAACCGGCGAAAAAGTTTGCTCTATTGTGGCGTACTCTGTCGGCCAACCTGTTTTGCACTCCTGAAACAGGTGATTTAGTCCGGGGAGTTCTTTTGTTGTAACTTGCCGGTTACCACCTTTGGCCAGCGCCACTTTGATAGCTTCCAGATTCGCTTTGGCGGGAACCTGCATGTCTTTTTCGCCATTGAGCGCCAAGACGGGGCACGTTACTTTTTCCAGCGCCGGAGCAGGGTCATACCTGATGAAATACTGCATCCATAGGCTTGTCAACCGGCTAACGGTAGCTGCGATAAAGTTGTTGTCGTATATTTCTTTAAATTTTTCGGTATCCGGGATATCCTTTATAGCTTGCCTTAAATAATCGGCCAGATCTGTCTTTAATCGCTCATTATCCGTCGATTGTAACACAATATTAAAGATAGCCGTATTAATGGCGCGAGCTTGTTTTCTGTGTTCTTCGCCGACGCCGTAGGCTTGGATAACTAAATCCTGTTGCATCAACAAGACTTGGTCGCCTCGCACTCCGGAGCCTGCCAATAAGACAATAAATGCAATGTCTTTGTTTCGGGCGGCAACCATCGGGGCAATAATCCCCCCTTCGCTGTGTCCTGCCAGGCCTATTTTTTTACGGTTAATCTCTTTGCGGGTTTGCAGGTATTTCACTCCGGCTTCCGCGTCCTTTGAAAAATCGTAGCTGGTAGCCGTCTCAAAGTTGCCGGTGGAGGCGGCTGTACCACGGTCATCGAAGCGTAGCACAGCAATGCCGTTTCGGGTCAGGTAATCGGCTATAACGAGGAAAGGCTTGTGCTCCATCGCCTCTTCGTCGCGGTTTTGGGTGCCGCTCCCGCTTATCAAAACAACGGCAGGGAAAACGCCGTCTTTCTGTGGCAAAGTCAGAGTGCCTGCTAAAGTAATGCCGTCTTCCCTGTTCTCAAAAAAGACCTCTTCCTCATGGTAGGGATAAGGTTTCACCGGCTCCTGAGGCCTTGCCGGTTTCTCTTTTTCAACGGTTTCTTTCGACAAATTCAATGGAAAAGACTGCCCCATCTGCCTGAATGTGCCGGTGATGTTTCCGTCGGCGCCTAACGAGCCTTCGTACTCGAATCCCATATTAACGGCAGCGATTTTCAACACGACGTTTTCATAGCTTGCGGAGGTCATGGGAATACCCTTTGCGTTTTGATCCGGGCTGTCCATTGTAGCCTCGTATCCCGACGCCGTTTTTTGAATGTGGAATACCAGCCGCAGTTGTATACCCTGAACTTTTAGAACACCGTTCCAGTCTCCGGTAATGTCCTGCCCCCAACTATTCAGAGATGCAAGACAGACAAACAGCAAGAACGCTAATCGTTTTGCCTTATCCGGAAATAATGTCGTGAAATTTAATAGATTCATATCGTTTGTTTTTTAATTACAAATGTAAAGATAATACTTTTGGGGCAAATTATTGAGAATCATCATATCAATCGGATATATTTTAATCAGGCGGAGCCTTTATATAAACCTCGCCTGATTTATATAAAAAAGGCGAGGCTTATACACTAAAACAGGGTCAGTGGTAAAACTTTGTGTTCAGGTATAAAAGTAATCGACATTTCTGAGGAAAAATCGTTTGCCAATTAAAAGAAAAGCGCTACCTTTGCAAGCCGATTATTATCAAAAATTGATAAAAGATTAATTCATAGCGATTTAGCGTCCCTCTTTGTCCGGGGAATTAAAGCGCGGTGAAGAATTTAGTAGTAACAATTAAATTTTTTTAGAGTGGATACTTTAAGTTACAAAACCATTTCTGCAAACAAAGAAACTGCAACCAAAGAATGGGTTGTTGTTGACGCCACCGATCAGATTTTAGGTCGTCTCGGTTCGAAAGTTGCGAAATTATTGAGAGGAAAGTACAAACCAAACTTTACTCCTCATGTGGACTGTGGCGATAATGTGATCATTATCAATGCAGACAAAGTTAAATTAACCGGAAATAAATGGAATGACAGAATATATTTGTCATATACCGGTTACCCAGGGGGCCAGCGGGAAATAACTCCTGCCCGTTTGCAGTCAAAGCCTAACGGCGACGACAGATTGTTGAGAAAAGTAGTAAAGGGTATGCTTCCTAAGAATAAATTAGGCGCTAAATTGCTTGGAAACATGTACGTATATGCCGGAGGCGAACACAAACATGCTGCGCAGAGCCCTAAAACAATTGATTTAAACTCACTTAAATAAGAGATAATGGAAGTAGTAAACGCATTAGGCAGACGTAAAAGCGCAATCGCCCGCATATACGTAAGCGAAGGTACCGGAAAAATCACTATCAACAAGAGAGACCTTACTCGGTATTTCCCGTCTTCTATCCTTCAATATGTTGTGAAACAACCATTGAATAAGATTGGTGTTGCCGAGAAGTACGATATCAAAGTGAACTTGTGTGGCGGTGGTTTCACCGGCCAGTCACAGGCTTTACGTCTGGCTATCGCCCGTGCATTGGTGAAAATCAATCCGGAAGACAAAGCCGCCCTTCGTGCAGAAGGCTTCATGACCCGTGACCCACGTACCGTAGAACGTAAGAAAGCCGGTCAGCCGAAAGCTCGTAAGAGATTCCAGTTCAGTAAACGCTGATCCGATTTACGATTTAACGGTTTACGGTTGGAGTTACAATCGCTACATGTTACATGTATCAATCGTCTAACAGTAAATCGCCTGATCGTAAATCATCCTGTTTAGTATCTAAACCACTGGGACCCAATGTAATGGCTACTCAGCGGTTGGTTTAGAAAAACAAAAAAGAAAGTAAACAATTTATTAAAAAGAAAAACAATGTCAAGAACTAATTTTGATGCATTACTGGAAGCCGGTTCACACTTCGGACACTTGAAAAGAAAGTGGAACCCCGCAATGGCTCCTTATATCTTTATGGAACGCAATGGTATTCATATCATTGACCTTCACAAAACCGTAGCTAAAGTTGACGAAGCAGCCGATGCTTTGAAACAAATCGCTAAATCAGGCAAAAAAGTACTTTTTGTTGCTACTAAAAAACAGGCCAAGCAAATTGTAGCTGATAAAGCTGCTGCTGTAAATATGCCTTATGTTATCGAACGCTGGCCGGGGGGTATGCTGACAAACTTCCCTACCATCCGTAAGGCGGTTAAGAAAATGGCCACCATCGACAAATTGACAAACGATGGTACATATTCAAATCTCTCCAAGAGAGAAATTCTTCAGATTTCACGTCAACGCGCTAAATTGGAAAAGAACTTAGGTTCGATTGCAGACCTGACCCGTTTGCCTTCCGCTCTTTTCGTGATCGACGTAATGAAAGAACATATCGCCGTTCGCGAAGCTAACCGTTTGGGTATTCCTGTGTTTGCTATTGTCGATACAAACTCAGACCCTTCAAACATCAACTTCGTGATCCCTGCAAATGACGACGCCACAAAATCTATCGAGATAATCCTTAACGCTTGTTGCGAAGCTATCGCAGAAGGTCTCGAAGAAAGAAAAGTTGAAAAGATCGATATGGAAGCTGCAGGCGAAGCTCCTGTTGCAAATAAAGGCAGGAGAAAATCAACGAAAGCAAGACTCGATAAATCCGACGAGGAAGCAATAAACGCTGCCAAAGCAGCTGCTTTCATCAAGGAAGACGAAGAGGCTTAATATATCAAAGTAGTCGGAATTCAATAGTCAGTAGTCAGATCAATGCGCCTGCTACAACTTCCGGCTATTGGATTCTGACTATCTTTGTTTTTTATTCAATCCGATTATTAACGAACGGCTTTCAGTTACTACTGACTGATAGCCACTAACTATTAAAAATATGGCACAAGTTACTATGGCAGAAATCACCTACTTGCGTAAAATGACAGGCGCAGGTATGATGGACTGCAAAAATGCTTTGATAGAAGCTGAAGGCGACTTCGACAAAGCAGTAGAAATTATTCGTAAAAAGGGACAGGCTGTTGCTGCAAAACGTTCTGACCGTGATGCTGCAGAAGGTTGTGTATTGGCAAAAAGCGAAGGTGGATTTGCGGCGGTTATCGCCTTGAAATGCGAGACTGACTTCGTTGCCAAGAACGCCGATTTCATAGCTTTGACACAAGAAATCCTTGACTTGTCTATCGCTAACCAATCTGCAGATCTGGCCGCTGTTAACGCTTTGACTTTAGGCAAAGGAACTGTTGCCGATGTAGTTGTTGACCGCAGTGGTATTACAGGTGAAAAAACCGAATTGGATGGTTACGGATTCGTAAAAGGAGCTACTACGGTTGCTTATATCCACCCGGGGAATAAATTGGCTACTATCGTTGCTTTCAACCAGGCCGGTGTTGACTACCAGGTTGCTCGCGACGTGGCAATGCAAGTTGCAGCCATGAATCCGATCTCGATTGACAGAGCAAGTATTCCTGCTGATGTGCTTGAAAAAGAAAGAGCAATCGCTGCTGAAAAAGCCCGTGAAGAAGGTAAACCGGAAAATATAATCGGAACGATCGCCGAAGGCCGTATTGTCAAATTCTACAAAGAAGTATGTTTGTTAGAACAGGAGTTTGTGAAAGACCCTAAGAAGACAATTGCTCAGTACCTCGATGGCGCAAGCAAAGGTTTGACTGTAACAGACTTCAAACGTTTCACGTTGAACGTTGACTGATCATTCCCGGAACCATGTATACAAAAGCCGTGTGGATGAGTCCACACGGCTTTTTGGTACGGCTAATCTGTAATTTTACATATAATTATGCGTAATGAGATAATTATTTGTATCTTTGTCGTCCGTTAAGACTTTAAAAGGACGTTTTGGGAAAATTTGATAAATATAGAATTGATTTAAAAGGCATGCAAGCCGATGCGGAAACTTATGAGTTTCTGCTGGATAATCTTTTCTTCGTTGACATTGACGGACCGGAAGTACAGAAAGGAAAACTGAAAGTCATGTTGAACGTAAAGAAGTCCCTCCGTGCATTTGAACTGAACTTTCAGATTGAAGGTTTAGTGTATGTGCCGTGTGACCGTTGCCTGGACGACGTGGAACTTCCGATAAATACATCAGACAATCTGGTCGTTAAGTTTGGCCATGAACATGGAGGAGAAGGAGACAATATTATAATTGTTCCCGAAAATGAGGGCGATATTAACGTAGCGTGGCTTATTTATGAGTTCATTGCTTTAGCTATTCCGATGAAGCATGTACATGCACCGGGAAAATGCAGCAAAGCAGTAATAGGAAAGTTGAATAAGCATCTGCGTGCGGGTTCCGGTGATGATGATCCCGAAGATATGGATGATACACCGGATGATGTGATCATAGACAATGAAGAGACAGAGTCGTCAATGGATCCCCGGTGGAATGAATTAAAGAAAATATTAGATAATAATTAAAGTTTTAGAAAATGGCACATCCTAAAAGAAGACAATCAAAAACAAGAACTGCGAAGAGGAGAACTCATGATAAAGCTGTAGTTCCTACATTGGCTATTTGTCCTAACTGTGGTGAATGGCACGTTTTTCATACTGTGTGTAAAGCTTGCGGATACTACAGGGGGAAATTGGCTATCGAGAGAAAAGCGGCTGTATAAATCAGTCCGGAAACACTTATACGCTTGCATAAGCGTATAAGCATTGCTTACTAAAAGTAGGATGAATGGAAAGAATTAATGCAGTAATCACCGGAGTTGGAGGATATGTGCCGGATTACGTCCTGACAAATGACGAAATCTCAAGAATGGTAGATACCAACGATGAGTGGATTATGACTCGTATCGGAGTTAAGGAAAGGAGAATCTTAAACGAAGAAGGATTGGGAACTTCTTATATGGCCAGAAAAGCTGCGAAGCAACTGATGCAACGAACAAATTCCAATCCGGATGATATTGATCTGGTTATTGTTGCAACAAGTACTGCGGACTATGCCTTTCCTTCGGTAGCATCTATCTTATGTGATAAACTCGGACTGAAAAACGCATTTGCATTTGATCTGCAGGCAGCTTGCTGTGGATTTCTGTATCTGATGGAAACGGCTGCTTCATTTATCCGTTCGGGGAAATATAAGAAAATTATTATTGTGGGCGCCGATAAGATGTCGGCTATAACCGATTATACCGACCGGGCGACATGCCCTATTTTTGGTGATGGCGCTGCAGCGTTCATGCTTGAGCCGACGACTGGGGAAGTCGGAATTCTGGATTCTATTTTGCGTACGGATGGTAAAGGATTGCCATTCCTGCACATGAAAGCAGGTGGGTCAGTATGTCCTCCATCCTATTTTACGGTAGATAATCACATGCACTATGTATATCAGGAAGGAAGAACGGTATTTAAATATGCAGTGTCTAACATGTCCGGTGTGAGTGCAGAGATTGCGGAAAAGAATCATTTAGACAATAATTCTATCGACTGGGTTGTTCCACATCAGGCGAATATGCGCATCATCGATGCTGTAGCCAGCCGGTTGGGATTGCCTTTAGACAAAATCCTGATCAACATAGAACGGTACGGAAACACAAGTGCGGCTACATTGCCGCTTTGTATATGGGATTTTGAGTCTAAGTTGAAGAAAGGCGATAATATTATTTTTACCGCTTTCGGGGCAGGCTTCACATGGGGAGCCGTTTATGTGAAATGGGGATATGACAAAGCGTAGGCATTTGAATGCCGGAGAGATATAATTCAGAAAACGCATCTTATTTTAAATTTGATGCGTTTTTTGTCTAAACCAGTTTGTTTTATGCATAAAGCAGGATTTGTAAATATCGTGGGAAATCCCAATGTAGGGAAGTCTACGCTAATGAATGTTTTAGTCGGAGAACGCGTCTCTATTGCAACATTTAAAGCGCAGACAACCCGCCACAGAATAATGGGGATATATAATTCCGAAGAGATGCAGATCGTATTCTCGGATACTCCGGGCGTATTGAAACCGAACTACAAGTTGCAGGAATCGATGCTGAACTTCTCAAATTCGGCGCTGGCGGATGCAGATGTGCTTTTGTATGTGACGGATGTAGTGGAGAAGCCGGAAAAAAACATTGAATTTATCGATAAAGTACGGAAGCAAACGGCGCCGGTACTTTTGTTGATCAATAAAATAGACCTGAGTAATCAGGACGATCTGGTAACGTTGGTGGAGAAGTGGAAAGAACTCATGCCACAGGCTGAGATCATACCGATTTCGGCGACCGCAAAGTTTAATACGGATTATATTATGAAGCGCATTAAAGAGTTGTTGCCTGAATCTCCGCCCTATTTTGACAAGAATCAGTGGACGGATAAGCCTGCCCGTTTCTTTGTGACTGAAATTATCCGCGAAAAGATATTGTTATACTACGACAAGGAAATACCCTATTCGGTAGAAGTGGCCGTGGAACAGTTCAAGGAAGATGCGAAGAAGATACATATCCATGCGGTGATTTATGTGGAGAGAGATTCGCAAAAAGGTATTATTATCGGCAGGCAAGGGAAAGCGTTGAAAAAGGTCGCTACCGAGGCTCGCCGGGACCTGGAGAGATTCTTCGGAAAGGCAATCTTTCTGGAGACCTATGTAAAGGTGGATAAGGATTGGCGCAGCTCGGACAGGGAACTGCGTAACTTTGGTTACCATCAGGATTAGGATCAGGAGGGAAGGAGTTAGCGCTTCGCGCAGGAGTTAAAAGTTAAGGAGTTAGAGGAGTTAGAGGAGTTAAAGGAGTTAGAGGAGTTAAAGCTCAGATGGTATTTGAGCTTTAACTCCTAACGAGCGAAGCGAGTGCTAACTCCTTTAACTCCTGACTCCTGACAGGCATAATTAATATATGATTTATGGGAAATTTAGTAGCGATTGTAGGAAGTCCTAATGTAGGAAAGTCAACGTTGTTCAACCGGTTGACAAAGAGCCGTCAGGCCATCGTCAACGATGAAGCGGGAACGACAAGGGACAGGCAATATGGTAAAACGGAATGGCAAGGGCATGAGTTTTCCGTAGTAGATACCGGAGGATGGGTGGTAAATTCCGACGATATATTTGAGGAAGAGATCCGCAAGCAGGTGCTGTTGGCGGTAGATGAAGCCGATGTGATCCTGTTTGTGGCGGATGTGACAAACGGGATTACGGATCTGGACGCACAGGTCGCCACGATTTTGAGGCGTACCTCAAAGCCCGTTCTTGTCGTAGCGAATAAAACGGATAACCACGAGCTTCAATATAATGCTCCGGAATTTTATGCATTGGGGTTGGGTGAGCCTTATTGTATCTCTGCGATGACCGGAAGCGGAACCGGAGACCTGCTGGACATTATCGTAAGCAAGTTCAAGAAAGAATCGTCCGAGCTGTTTGATGAAGATATCCCTCGTTTTGCAGTAGTGGGACGTCCGAATGCCGGCAAGTCATCTCTTGTTAACGCCTTCATCGGAGAGGAACGCAACATTGTGACCGAGATAGCAGGGACAACGAGGGACTCCATTTATACGCGTTATAATAAATTCGGCTTCGATTTCTATCTGGTGGATACCGCCGGAATACGCAAGAAAGGCAAGGTGAGTGAAGACCTGGAATATTATTCGGTGATCCGCTCCATTCGCACCATTGAAAATTCGGATGTATGTATCCTGATGGTCGATGCTACCCGTGGAATTGAAAGCCAGGACCTGAATATATTCTCCCTCATCCGGAAAAATTCCAAAGGATTAGTGGTTGTAGTGAATAAATGGGACCTCGTACAGGATAAGACCAATAAGGTGATAAAAGAGTTTGAACATGCCATCCGCACACGGTTTGCTCCTTTTGTGGACTTCCCTGTTGTTTTTGCTTCGGCGCTGACTAAACAGCGTATCCTGAAAGTTCTTGAAGAAGCGGGGAAAGTGTATAAGAACCGTACGGTGAAAATCCCTACCGCAAAGCTCAATGAAGAGATGTTGCCGTTGATCGAGGCCTATCCGCCGCCATCCAATAAAGGAAAGTACATCAAAATCAAATACGTAACGCAATTGCCCAACACGCAGATCCCATCGTTTGTGTTCTTTGCGAATCTTCCGCAATATGTGAAGGAACCCTATAAACGATTCCTTGAAAACAAAATGCGCGAGAAGTGGAACATGACCGGAACGCCGATCAATATCTACATCAGGCAAAAATAATCTCAATAGTGAAACACAGAGACACAGGGTTTTCAATTTAATGAAGAAGGCAGAGACGCAGAGGTTGCGCCGTCCGCCGCGCGGATGACGCAAAAATGCCGTCAAAACGATTTCCGCCGCGCGGATGACGCAAAAACGCCGTCAAAACGATTTCCGCCGCGCAGATGACGCAAAAACGCCGTCAAAACGATTTCCGCCGCGCAGATGACGCAAATACAGCGTCGAAGCGCCGTCCGCTGAAAAAAATTTACATAATGTACGTCGAAATGGTTTCCGCCGCGCGGAAACCGCAAAAACGCCGTCGAAACGATTTTCCGTTAACTAAAAACAATAAAAACGCCGTCGAAACGATTTTCCGTTAACTAAAAACAATAAAAACGCTATCGAAACGATTTTCCGTTAACTAAAAATAACGTGAGTTCGATGTAAGAAAACACAGGCTCACCGGTAAAGCCCTGTGTTCAGGTTTTAATCTCTGATAAAACCTCCAACGTTTTTTTATATGCCGTACAACGGACGTACAGCCTGTCAGGTATGCCCCTGCGGGGGCTTTTTAACACATAAAAAAACGGGGAGCGGAACTTGACTTCTCCTGCGTTCGCTCCCGGCAGGGAACAGGCCTGTAGAAGCGGATGCCATACATGCCGCACCGGATGTATAAATGAAAAAAGAAAGACAAAAAGGGGATGCTCATTAAACGTTCGTTTAATGACACAACTTTTGAGGACAGACCGGATGTCCGGTTTTACCCTTAAGAAAGTCGCTTTCCGGAACGAAAAGACCTATCCGGAACGCCCATTCGGAGCGGTTTTGAAGAAATCCTGAAAATTATTTTCCATATAATTTGCACCATTTGAATAAAAGAGATATTTTTGCGCTCATTAAACGAACGTTTAATGAGCATCCCCAATTTGTCATCCTTTTTTCATCTATCCATCAAGTATAGTATGTCCGGCATCCGCTTATACAGGCCTGTTCCCTGTCGGGAGCGAACGCAGGAGAAGTCCGGTTTCCGTCCGCGTTTTTTTATGTGTTAAAATGCTCCACAGGGGCATACCTGACAGGCTGTACGCCCGTTGTACGGCATATAAAAAAACGTTGGAGGTTTATCAGAGATTAAAACCTGAACACAGGGCTTTACCGGTGAACCTGTGTTTTCTTACATCGAACTCACGTTAATTTAGCCTGTCATTACAGGCAGCTTCTTAATTTTTGCAAGCAACTTTTGAGGTAAATGCAAGCAACTTTCTGATTTTTGCAAGCAACTTTTGAGGTAAATGCAAGCAACTTTTAGGGTAAATGCAAGCAACTTTTAGGAAAATGCAAGCAACTTTTGGGCAAATGCAAGCAACTTTTTGGGTAAATGCAAGCAACTTTTTAGATTTTGAGCGCTACATGATAAAAACCACGCACTTTCCCGGGTGAACCCTATTTTTTTTCTACAATAAGTCTTTGTACAATGGCAGGAGAA
This sequence comes from Mediterranea sp. (in: CFB group bacteria), assembly GCA_031258135.1. Classification (GTDB taxonomy): domain Bacteria; phylum Bacteroidota; class Bacteroidia; order Bacteroidales; family Bacteroidaceae; genus Bacteroides. Next base: position 21,148 of record JAIRNG010000061.1, on the reverse strand, counting down.
TTCATACCTTTACGCGCAAATTAAACCAAGCAGGTAATCACGTTATAATAATGAGTAAAACAGCCCCTTTCATGGTATTCTCGGGTACGAAGTCGAGATATCTGGCGGAAAAAATTTGTGCGAGTCTTGATTGTCCTTTAGGAAATATGAATATCACCTATTTCGCTGACGGTGAGTTTGCCGTTTCATACGAAGAATCAATTCGTGGTGCGGATGTATTCCTTGTGCAATCTACTTTTCCTAACTCCGACAATCTGATGGAGTTCCTTCTGATGGTGGATGCCGCCAAAAGAGCTTCGGCCAAGAGTATTATCGCCGTAATTCCATATTTCGGATGGGCGCGCCAGGACAGGAAAGACAAACCCCGCGTTTCCATCGGAGCTAAATTAGTGGCCGATTTGCTTTCGGTGGCCGGTATAGACCGTTTGATCACGATGGATCTGCATGCGGATCAGATTCAGGGATTCTTTAATATTCCGGTAGACCATTTGTATGCCTCGGCTGTATTCCTGCCTTATATTGAATCCTTAAAACTGGAGAATCTGGTCATTGCCGCTCCTGATGTAGGGGGTTCCAAGAGAGCAAGTACATACTCCAAATATTTAGGAGCGCCTATGGTGCTGTGTAACAAATCACGTGAAAAAGCGAACGAGGTCGCGACGATGCAGATCATTGGTGAGGTGGAAGGCATGAACGTGGTGTTGATTGATGACATTGTCGATACGGCAGGCACTATCACCAAGGCTGCGGACGTAATGCTGGAAGCCGGTGCAAAATCCGTCCGCGCCATCGCCAGTCACTGTGTGATGTCCGACCCGGCCTCCGACCGCGTAACGGCTTCAGGATTGGTCGAGATGATATTCACAAACAGCATCCCATTCTGCAAAACCTGTCCCAAGGTCAAACAGTTAAGTATCGCCGAGATGTTCGCGGAAACGATAAAGCGCGTATTGAACAATGAATCCATCAGTTCCCAATACATTATCTGATGTGATCCGGCAGTCTATTTCCTACGGTATGCTTTGGGTGAAATCCCTGTATAGCGTTTGAAATACTTGCCAAAGAAAGATTGATTCGCAAAATTGAGTTCATCGGCAATCTCCTGAATGCTTTTCTGTGAAGACTTTAAGAGCGATTTAGCTTCAAACAGAACGAAATTGTCAATCCATTCGCCTGCGGTCTTTCCGCTGATATCTTTCACCGCACTCGAAAGATGTTTGGGGGTAAGAAAAAGCTCATCCGCATAGAAGTTCACGCTTCTTTCTTTTTTATAGTTTTCGGAAAGGCTTCTCATAAATTGGTCATACAGCATCTCTTTTCTGTTTCTGGCCTCTTTCTCACGGGGTATTCTATGGTAATAGATCGCATAAATCTCATACAGCAGCGCCACAAGCAATGTTTGTATAACATCCTTTGACCCGGATTCTCCCTTAATCTTCTTCCAAAGCATGTTATAATACTCCATTATGCCATTTAACTCCTCGCCTTTGATGGCGATACAAGGATGTTCCCTGGTGTAGAAAAAGATAGGAAGCATAACCTCGACTTTAGAAAAGATATCGTCGGTATAATTCCTTGAAATGGCAATGGAAATGCTATGATACATATCGCTGATCTCCAGGCTTTGAATAATCTGATCCGGTACGGCAACGATCATGGTTCCCGGATTGATGAAATATTCCTGCATGTTAATGGATACCCGCGTATATCCGTTCAAACAGATTGAGATCACGGTGGTTTCCAATCTTGTAGGAGTTTTATAAAAAGGTATGGAACTTATACCATTGAAGATATAAAAATCGTTGTTGAACCCGCTGAAACTAATCGGATCCTGAATTATATGAAGTGAATTCGACAGGGAAACGGCAGTAACATTCATATATGTCTTTTTCTTGCAAACATAAAGAATTGCATAAAATTAATGAAGAGTTTTTTCAGCAAAAGGAAAAACAGAACAAACTTTTGGAAATATAGGATATTATATATCATTTTTAGTATGCCGGATGTTACATTTGTTTTTCAAAAACGGTAAGTTTACTCTTCAGATATAAGAAAATCCCGTATTTTTTCCGAATAAAAAGGAAATATGGAATACATTTTTATTACAACGATGTTACTTACCTGTATTCTTTAAGTAAATGTTCAAAATTAAATGATAGTAAAATGATGGGTACCCATCTGTTATTGATATAATCATATAAATTAATTTTGTTTTAGTACTTATCTGTTCAGCCATAGATATAAATGAATCAGTAGTTAAGGAGTTAGCGCTTCGCGCAGGAGTTAAAGGAGTTATCAGGCGCTCCGCACCTTAGCTCAAATGGTATCCGAGCTTTAACTCCTAACGAGCGAAGCGAGTGATAACTCCTGACTCCTGATTAGCACACAAATATAGGATTTTATTACGCCCTATAAAAATTAAGCGTACATTTGTATCTCATGCGAATCAGTAGTTAAGGAGTTAGCGCTTCGCGCAGGAGTTAAAGGAGTTATCAGGTGCTCCGCACCTTAGCTCAGACGGTATCCGAGCTTTAACTCCTAACGAGCGAAGCGAGTGCTCACCCCTTAACTACTGACTCCTGATTAGCATATCTCATAAGTTGAAAATTAAGATGGAACAATTCAGCGCTATGATATCCAAAGAATCGGGTATCGCAGAGAAACAGGTAAAGAATACCTTGTCGTTATTGACCGGGGGAGCAACCATACCTTTCATCAGCAGGTATCGCAAGGAGGCGACCGGAGGGCTTGATGAAGTAAAGGTCGGGGAGATAAAAGAGAAATACGACAAACTGTGTGAGATTGCCAAAAGAAAGGCTACGATTATCTCCACCATAGAGGAACAGGGTAAATTGACCGGTGAACTAAAGGAACGTATCGATGAAACTTGGGATTCCACCGCTCTTGAAGATATATACTTACCCTATAAACCGAAACGGAAGACCAAAGCGGAAGTGGCCCGTCAGAAAGGGCTTGAACCACTGGCTGCGATCCTTTTATCACAACAGGAGCCTGATGTCGAAAGATGCGCCCGGGCTTTCGTCAAAGGTGAAGTGAAAGATACGGAAGATGCACTCAAAGGCGCGCGGGACATTATTGCCGAACAAATCAACGAGGACGGGCAAGCCCGTAATTCCGTACGTAATCAGTTTGCAAGAAATGCGGTCATCACGGCGAAAGTCATAAAGGGAAAGGAAGAGGAAGCCGCCAAATACCGCGATTATTTCGATTTCTCCGGACCGTTGAAACGTTGCAGTTCCCATCGCATTCTGGCCATAAGACGTGCAGAGAGCGAAGGATTGCTGAAAGTTTCCATTTCACCGGATGATGAAGAATGTCTTTCCCGCTTGGAGAGACAATTTGTCCGTAACCGGAACGAAAGCGGCCGGCAAGTGCAATTGTCGGTGCATGACTCCTATAAACGATTACTGAAACCTTCGATAGAAACGGAATTTATCTCTTTGTCAAAGGAGAAAGCCGATGAAGAAGCAATCCGTGTTTTTGCGGAGAATCTGCGCCAGTTATTACTGGCCTCTCCATTAGGACAAAAAAGAGTGCTGGCCATTGACCCGGGCTTCAGAACCGGTTGCAAGGTGGTTTGTTTAGACGCCCAGGGCAATCTGCTGCATAATGAGAACATATATCCGCATCCTCCGGTAAGTAAAGCCGGTGAAGCGGCCTCCAAACTCCGCCAGATGATTGAAGCCTATACGATCGAGGCGATTGCAATCGGCAATGGCACTGCAAGCCGTGAAACCGAGGATTTCATTACCCGGCAGCGGTTTAATCAGGCGATCCGGGTATTCGTTGTGAGTGAACAGGGGGCCTCCATTTACTCCGCATCAAAAATAGCCCGCGATGAATTTCCTGATTATGACGTAACGGTACGCGGCGCCGTTTCCATCGGAAGACGATTGATGGACCCTCTGGCTGAGCTGGTCAAGATAGACCCGAAATCAATAGGCGTAGGGCAATACCAGCATGATGTGGATCAACCGAAACTAAAGAAAGCATTGGATCAAACGGTCGAAAACTGCGTGAACTTGGTTGGAGTGAACCTGAACACGGCAAGCAGCCATTTGCTGACTTACGTATCGGGCCTTGGCCCGCAGCTTGCCCGGAATATCGTAAATTACCGCGCTGAAAACGGCGCTTTCGCTTCGCGTAAAGAAATCCTCAAAGTCCCCCGCATGGGAGCGAAAGCCTTCGAGCAATCCGCGGGTTTCCTCCGTATTCCGGATGCGGACAATCCCCTGGATAATACCGCGGTACATCCGGAAAGCTATTTCGTTGTCGAACAGATGGCTGAAGATCTGAAGTGCAGCGTGCCCGAACTCATTTCAAACAAAGAGTTGCGCGCCGGCATCGATATCCGGAAATATATCACTCCCGCCACAGGCATACCGACACTGCAGGACATGATGACGGAACTGGATAAACCCGGCCGCGACCCCCGGAAGGCGATTGAAGTCTTTGAATTTGATAAGAACGTACGTACGATAGACGACTTGCGCGAGGGTATGATATTACCCGGTATCGTGGGAAATATCACCAACTTCGGCGCATTCGTCGACATCGGAATCAAAGAGAACGGACTGGTACATTTGTCTCAGATGGCCGACCGTTTCATATCCGATCCCGCAGAAGTCGTGTCCATCCATCAGCATATTACGGTAAAGGTATTGAGCGTGGACAGGGACAGAAAACGCATACAACTTACCATGAAAGGTGTGGAATAGCGGATCTTTTTGATAAGTGAGAAATTTGTTCTTTACGGCTGTCGCCGTTTTGAGCTATCAGGTAGCAGGCGTAGTGGGTAAGAAGTATTTCATCGACTAATCTTTCAGCGCCAGAACCAACAGATACCATTTTGCCGACGTCGGCAAAATGGTATGATACGTTTTTGCCTGCATTTTTTATGGAAATCAAATGTTAAAAGCAGACTAAAACTTGTGTAATATTAAAGATTGAATTAAGTTTAGCGCCAAAATGTTCTTACTCCCTAAGTAAGGGGCATTTTATACACTCAAAATTATTTGTTATGCAACAACGACTTGTTTTATTATGGATATCTGTGTTTTGCCTTGTTTGTTCTTATGCCAACGCTAACAACGGGCCTGTAGTTCAACCTTCTTCAAACTGTTATATTGTCGCTCCGGATGGCGCTCCGATCGCTATTCCCGTGAGCCGCGCCAATGAGTTTGACGCTTCCGCCATTGAAGCCGATGCCGTTTTTGGCGTCGAGTTGGTCTGGGCCGATGTGGATGCCGGCAACGGCGCCGGCCTTGGCGCTGATGGTTGTATCGCCGCTCTGGAGACTTCCGGTTTGGGTTGTAACGGTCATATCATCGTTTATCCCGGCAGACGCGAGGGTAATGCGGTGGTCGCCGTAACCGTGGGCGCCGGCACCGACCGTATCAAATGGTCGTGGCACATCTGGGTAACGAGTTACGACCCCGGAAACAATCCTAAAGTCTATACCAACGCCAATGCCGTAACCTATACCTTTATGGACCGCAACCTCGGCGCCGTACATTCCGGAGGGTCAAATCTGCGATGGGGTACTCCCGAATCCCTGGGCCTTCACTACCAGTGGGGCCGGAAAGACCCTTTCCCGGCCAGCGCGAGCGTTACTTCAGATATGGAGAAGACTGTCTATACCGCCGGCGGCGCCACTACCGTCAATGCCGGTAAGACGGACAACGGCGGCGGCGGCGTGTCTGTTGCTACCGCCGTCCGGAACCCTTCGGTGTTCTATTATTGCTATACTCATTCTTATGTAGACTGGTGTTCCGTCACTACCGACAGCGACACCCGTTGGGGAAACACTCCTTACGTCAAATCCCTTTATGACCCCTGTCCTGCGGGTTGGCGCGTTCCCGGCCAGAATGCCTGGACCGGCCATACTACCGACAACTTTGCATACAACGATACCCCCGCCGGCCGTTACCATGAACAGACCGGCTGGTATCCGGCTTCGGGCTTACGCGGCAACAACGACGGGTCGCTGCACTACGTCGCCATGTTCAACTACTATTGGAGCGCTACCCCCAGCGGTAACTCCGGCGGCGGCCACCTGTACTTCGACAGCAGGAGCGTGTACCTTACCGGCCACGCCACCAGTCGTACGTACGGCTATTCCGTGCGGTGTGTTGCAGAATAAATAAAGGTGTTTAAAACTCAAAATTATTTGCTATGAGATTTGTTTTATTATTGCTATGTGCGTTTTGCTTTGTCCGTTCTTATGCTAACAACGGGCTTATGGTTCAGCCTTCTTCAAATTGTTATATTGTAGCTCCCAACAGCGCTCCGATCGCTATTCCCGTAAGCCGCGCCAATGAGTTTGACGCTTCCGCCATCGGTGATGCAACCGTCTTTGGCGCCGAGCTGATCTGGTCTGATGTGGATGCAGGCAACGGCGCCGGCCTTGGCGGCGACGGTTGTATTGCAGGTCTGGATATCTCCGGTTCGGGCAGTAGCGGTTATCTTATCGTTTACCCCGGTAAACGCGAGGGTAACGCTGTGGTTGCCGTAACTGTGGGCGCCGGCGCCGACCGTATCAAATGGTCGTGGCACATCTGGGTGACGGCTTACAACCCCACGTCCAACCCCAGAACCTGTACCAACCCCAATGGCGTAACCTATACCTTTATGGACCGCAACCTCGGCGCCGTACATTCCGGGGGGTCAAATCTGCGATGGGGCACTCCCGAATCCCTGGGTCTTCACTACCAATGGGGCAGGAAAGACCCTTTTCCGGTCAGCGCAAGCGTTACCGATAATATGGAGAAGACTCTCTATACCGCCGGCGGCGCTACGACCGTCGATGCCAATAAGACGGACAACGGAGGCGGCGGCATATCTATTGCTACGACCGTCCGGAACCCGTTGGTGTTCTATTATCTTTATACCGGCTCCTATGCCGACTGGTGTTCCGTCACTACCGACGGCGATACCCGTTGGGGAAACACTCCTTACGTTAAATCCCTTTATGACCCCTGTCCTGCGGGTTGGCGCGTACCTGACGAGGGCGCCTGGGTTGGCCACACTGCCGGCAACTTTGCATATACCGATATTCCTGCCGGCCGTTACCACGAACAGACCGGCTGGTATCCGGCTTCGGGCTATCGCGGGAACTACGACGGCAAAGTGTCCGGTCTGGGTCTGGAAGGCTACTACTGGAGCGCTACGGTTACGGGCAAGTACTCGTACATCCTGTTCTTCGACGGCGACCATGCTTATCCTCACGGCAGCTTCAACCGGGCCTATGGCTTTTCCGTGCGTTGCGTTGCAGAGAAATAATCAGAACGGTTCCTGCAATCATCAGGATTGTACAGAGGATTGACCCTTCAAAGCCGAACCGTCCGCCGTTGATCAGGTTTTCTTCCGGCAGATGCAGTTGAATTACCGATGGAAATATCTTGGTTCCACTCACTTCATATCCGAGGACGGGGCCTTGAAGCCAGTTCCATGCCGCATGTAAAAAGATTGGGAACCACAGATTAGGGGTGTACATACGGGATGCCCCAAGCAGTAACCCTGCCAGAAACAGGTTGAAGAGCGGAAAGAGGCCGATATGGGGATTCAATATATGCATAGCGGAAAAAATAAGGGAGGCTATGACCATAGCCGGAAACTTATTCATCTTTGTCATTAATCTGCCCTGTATGTATCCGCGCACCATGATCTCTTCCATTGCGGCAGCAGGGAGAAACACAAAGAAGGTGCCGGTCAATACACCGTAATCGAATGTTGCGCCGGTAACTTCAACGGCTCCCAGCCCTATTGAAACGACAAAACCGATAAGATAGAACACGGCGGCGAAAACCATACCCGCCAGACACTCTTTCCATCGCCCTTTGATGCTCATCCCCAGTTCGCTTACGGGACGACAGTCTACATACTTCAGAAAAAGGAGAGCGCAAATCCAGGCGCCCGCCATTGAAGAGACCGACAAGACAAGCTTTTCGGTAATAACACCGTATATCGACCCTGATTTCGGAAAGAAGGAAAGAAGGAGCAGCAGAAAGCCCCCTAACAGGCCGATAAGGACGAAACCGGCGATAAGGAACAGAGGGATTGCCGCCCATACCGGCAGTACCGGGCGACCGGAGGATTGCGTTGTTGGATTTTCGGTTTCCATTTTATTTAAATGATGGGTACGTGTCATCCGCGTACCCATCTGTTATTATGATGTTAATTACGCAGGCAAAAATATTCATTAATTCTGATTTCAGTATATTTGCGGAAAAATAAATCAATCCTAAATCCTGTTTTATGATGAAAAGATGCTTGTTATTCGTCGGGATTGCCCTGATAGCCCATAGTTGGGAGGCAACCGCACAAGTGTATAAAACGCTTTATGTGGCCAAGTCCGGGACTATGATTTCCCAGATAACGGAAGAAGAGGCGGAGCACGTCACGAACCTGACCCTTGTAGGCAAAATCAACGCTATCGATTTTAAAAACCTTCGCGATGGATTTCCGCATCTGGAGGTCCTGGATATTTCCAATGCAGACATCAGAGCTTATGCGGGGAAGTCCGGCACTCATGCCGATAAATTCTATATTTATCCTCCGAACTGTATCCCCGCGTATGCCTTTTGTCGTTTGGAAGAGGGCGCTCTTCACGGCAAGCAGACGTTAAAGAAAGTTATACTTTCCGAAAAGATCATGAATATTGAAGACGGCGCTTTTCTGGGATGTAACCATCTGTATAGTTGCCGGATCAACAGAAAAACGGCTCCGAACTTACTTGAACATGCATTGTCGGATACCATAACAGCTATATTTATACCATTGGGTAGCCGTGACGGTTATCATTTAAAGAAGCGATGGGAGAATTTTGCTTTCATTGAAGGAGAGCCGGTTGAAGTTAAACTGCAGGTAAGTCTGCAAAGTAACCTGAAAGCGGAAATACAGGCGGCGGGGTTACGGCCCGAAAGCATTAATTTCCTGACCGTAGAGGGAAAGCTGGATGACAACGACCTGAAACTTATCACGGATTATATGCCCAATCTGGTATCTGTGGATATTTCTAAAACAACAACGACTACCTTACCCGATTTTGCTTTCGCCCAAAAGAAATATATGTTGAGGATCAAGCTGCCCGACAGGCTTAAAACAATCGGACAACGGGTCTTCAGCGGTTGCGGCCGCCTGAGCGGCGCGTTGATTCTGCCGTCCGGAGTCACCTCTCTCGGCTATGGAGCGTTTATGGGTTGTGATAACCTGCGGCAGGTTGTAGTCACAGGTTCCGGCCTGACGGCTGTCGGAGACAACCTGTTCGGAGATTCAAACGGCAGGCTGCAATATAGAATAAATTGAAAATTAGGATGGGTACACGGATTACGCGGATGAACGCGGATAGTTAAATTGAAAATCCGTGTCATCCGTGAAATCCGTGTCCTTATATATATCCGGAGACACGGATTACGCGGATGAACGCGGATTTTTTAAATTGCTTCCAAATATCTATCTTTGCGCAATAATCGGATTATACGAACTATCATTATGGGATTCTTGAATTTCTTTTCCAAGGAGAAAAAAGAAACGCTTGACAAGGGATTATCAAAAACCAAAGAGAGCGTATTCGGTAAAATAAATCGCGCCATAGCCGGCAAATCAAAAGTGGATGACGAGGTGCTGGACGATCTCGAAGAGGTTCTTATCACTTCGGATGTAGGCGTGGAAACGACTCTGAATATCATTAAACGCATTGAACGGCGCGTTTCTTCGGATAAATATATCAACACCGGAGAACTCAACACGATACTGCGGGAGGAGATCGCCGCACTGTTGACGGAAAACAATTCCGGAGACGCAGCCGATTTTGAAACCCTGCCGGACAGGAAGCCCTACGTGATTATGGTAGTAGGAGTGAACGGAGCAGGCAAGACCACCACAATCGGGAAACTGGCGCATCAGTTCGGGAAGGCGGGTAAATCCGTCTATCTGGGAGCGGCGGATACGTTCCGTGCAGCCGCGGTGGAACAACTGGCTATTTGGGGAAAGAGGGTCGGAGCGTCCGTTGTCAAACAAAAAATGGGTGCAGACCCCGCCGCAGTAGCTTACGATACGCTGAGCTCCGCCATAGCGAATCATGCGGATGTGGTTATTGTCGATACGGCCGGACGACTGCATAATAAAGTGGGTTTAATGAATGAGCTGACCAAAATAAAGAATGTGATGAAAAAAGTCGTTCCGGATGCCCCGCATGAAGTGCTGCTGGTTCTTGACGGGTCTACCGGACAGAATGCTTTTGAACAGGCGAAACAATTCACTTTAGCTACCGAAGTGACGGCAATGGCCATTACCAAACTGGATGGAACGGCAAAAGGCGGGGTTGTCATTGGGATTTCCGACCGGTTCAGGATACCCGTGAAATACATTGGCCTTGGAGAAGGGATAGATGACCTGCAGGTTTTCCGCAAGAAAGAATTTGTGGACGCTTTATTCGGGGAAAACGAATGAAGAAGCGTATAGATATCATTACTTTGGGGTGCTCTAAAAATCTTGTCGACTCGGAACAATTGATCAGGCAACTGGAAGAGGTGGGATATGAGGTTGCTCACGATCCTGAAAATCCCCGGGGAAATATCGCGGTCATCAATACTTGCGGGTTCATCGGCGACGCCAAGGAAGAATCCATTCGTGTGATTCTGGAATTTGCCGGACAGAAAGAGGCCGGCAACCTGGAAAAGCTATACGTTATGGGATGCCTTTCGGAACGCTATCTTCAGGAACTGGCGGTTGAAATACCCCAGGTAGATAAATATTACGGTAAATTCAACTGGAAAGAGTTACTGGAAGATTTAGGCAAATCGTACCGTCATGAAATAGAAACGGAACGCACCCTGACGACCCCCGGACATTACGCCTATCTGAAAATCTCGGAAGGATGCGACAGAACCTGTTCATACTGTGCAATTCCGATTATTACCGGCAAACATGTGTCCCGCCCGGTAGAAGAAATTCTTGCCGAAGTCAGGTATCTGGTTTCACAGGGAGTTAAAGAATTTCAGGTTATAGCCCAGGAATTGACTTATTACGGCCTTGACCGGTATAAAAAGCAAATGCTGCCCGGATTGGTCGAGCGTATATCGGACATCCCCGGAGTGGAATGGATACGGCTGCATTATGCCTATCCGGCACGCTTTCCCGAAGAGCTGTTCCGTGTGATGAGGGAAAGGGATAATGTTTGCAAATACATGGATATAGCCCTGCAGCACATCAGCGACAACATGCTCTCCATGATGAAACGCCATGTAACAAAGGCGGAAACGTATGACCTTATCCATCGGCTCAGAAAAGAAGTGCCCGGCATACACCTCAGAACTACGCTTATGGTAGGACATCCGGGGGAAACCGAAGCCGATTTTGAAGAGCTGAAAGCGTTTGTGCGGGAAGTCCGGTTCGACAGAATGGGGGCTTTTGCCTACTCGGAAGAGGAGGGGACGTATGCCGCCGGACACTACAGGGATGAAATTGACCAGGAGACCAAAAACAACCGTCTTGATGAAATCATGCGTATTCAACAGGCTATATCGGCGGAATTGAACGCCTCAAAGATCGGGCGGCGGTTCAACATTATCATCGACCGCACGGAAGGGGAATATTATATCGGACGCACGGAGTTCGACTCTCCCGAAGTGGACCCTGAAGTTTTAATTAAACGGACAGGTAAAGCATTGTCCATAGGAAACTTTTATGGGGTGCAAGTGACGGATTCCGGTGAATTTGACCTTTTTGGAGAGATTATTGAAGGGTAAGCAGGACTAAATTTGCATTTCCCGTTGAAATTCATTAATATAGCAGCGTATTAATAAAATGTACGTATCGTGAATAATAAAGAATTTATCACGGAACTTTCCCGGAAGTTGGGAATATCCGCTGCGGAGACCACCCAAACAATCGAATCCTTCCTGTCCGGACTGACCGAAGAGCTGCAAAACGGTAAGTCGGTGACCATTCAGGGATTTGGTTCCTTTGAGGTTAAAAAGAAAGCCGAACGCATTTCCGTTAACCCGGCCACTCAGGAACGGATGCTTGTTCCTCCCAAACTTGTTTTGTCCTACAGACCCGGTAATACATTAAAGGAAAAGTTTAAATAAACGGATTGGTTATGAATGAAAGGTTAAACTCCCAGGATTTGATCGATTTATTGGTAAATCGTCATGGGCTTGAAAAGAAAGAGACCGAAAGATTCATCAGAGAATTTTTCTCGTTGATAGAAGAGGGGCTTGAGAAAGACAGATCCGTTAAGATTAAAGGACTGGGTACATTCAGACTTGTCGATGTCGAGAGCCGGGAAAGCGTAAATGTGAATACAGGGGAAAGATTTGAGATACAAGGACATACTAAAATTTCATTTACCCCGGATAGCGCACTGCGGGACATCATCAATAAGCCGTTCGCCCATTTCGAAACAGTCATACTCAACGACGGCGTAGATTTTAATGATACGGTGGAAGATATACCGGAACCGGAGGAGGAGGCGGCAGCACCGGAAGAACCCGGAATCACCGGAGATAATGAAGTTGTTGCGATTGTACCTGAAAAGGTTACCGGCGCTCAGGAAATTACTGTCTCCGCCCCCCCTCAAAAGAAAGAAAAAGATTCTTCCGGGAGCGAAATCCGTACTTTAGTTGTTATTCTGACCATTTTAATAGGCGGTATATTCCTATTCTTTATCTATTATTCCGACCTCTTCCCTGAAAAGCAGCCGCTAACGATAGCTCCGCCTGTGAAAAATGAAATTGTAACAGACTCCATACCGGCAGACTCGACCTCCAAGCCGCTAACTATCGTAGAGAAACCGGCAACTGTCGTGGAGAAACCTGCTGCCGGGCCCGTAATAAACACTATCGGAAGAAAAAGTTTCGTACCGTTTTCGCAGAGACCGGTAAATCCGGATTCCACGAGTTACATAATAACCGGTACAAGAGCGCGCCATATCATAAAAGAAGGGCAGACGTTGATACGGATTTCCTATCGTTATTACAGAACCAAAGATTTATGGCCTTATTTGCTTATGCACAACCGTTCGGTCATTAAAGACCCGAACCTGCTCCCGTTGGGCATGACGATAAATATCCCTGAGTTAAGGAAGAAATGATTATTTTCTCAGCGGGGAAAACGCTACGTTTTTAACAGGGAGTTTTTCTCGGCGAGAAAAACGCTACGTTTTTAACAGGGAGTTTTTCTCGGCGAGAAAAACGCTACGTTTTTAACAGGGAGTTTTTCTCAGCGGGGAAAACGCTACGTTTTTAACAGGGAGTTTTTCTCGGCGAGAAAAACGCCGTTTTTTTTATTATAAACGTTTAGCTTGCCTTTTTTAATAATTTTTAGTTGCTACGGTTAATTATAAACTGTAATTTTGGAATCATTTTTTATTTTATGACAATAACAGATTAAAACCGTATTTATAAACTATGGCAGAATCAATTGATATCCGCGAACTGAATGAGCGAATTGAAAGACAAAGCGCTTTCGTTACCAATCTTACAAAAGGTATGGACCAGATTATTGTCGGTCAGAAACATTTGGTTGAATCCTTACTGATTGGACTGTTATCCGATGGGCACATACTTCTTGAAGGGGTGCCGGGTCTTGCAAAGACCTTGGCCATCAAAACCCTGGCATCATTGATCGATGCAAAATATAGCCGTGTCCAATTCACGCCGGACTTACTTCCGGCCGATGTTATCGGTACAATGATATACAGTCAGAAAGATGAAGCCTTTCAGGTAAAAAAGGGTCCCGTATTTGCCAGTTTCGTTCTGGCGGATGAAATTAACCGCGCACCGGCCAAGGTGCAAAGCGCACTGCTCGAAGCCATGCAGGAGCGTCAGGTCACAATCAGCAAGGAAACGTTCAAACTTCCCGAACCATTTCTGGTGCTGGCTACACAAAACCCAATCGAGCAGGAAGGCACTTATCCCCTGCCGGAAGCCCAGGTTGACCGTTTCATGCTTAAGGTCGTAATCGACTACCCGAAGCATGAAGAAGAGAAACTCATCATCCGTCAGAACATCAGCGGTGAATCGTTTGACGTAAAACCAATCCTGAAAGCCGAAGAAATACTTGAAGCGAGAAAGATTGTACGCCAGGTCTATCTGGATGAAAAAATAGAACGCTATATTGTAGATATAGTCTTTGCTACGCGATATCCGGATCAATACGGCCTGAAAGAACTGAAAGAGATGATTGGATTCGGCGGTTCTCCCCGTGCATCGATAAATCTGGCGTTAGCAGCCCGTACTTACGCATTTATCAAACGCCGCGGTTATGTTATTCCGGAAGATGTCAGGGCAATAGCGCATGACGTATTGCGCCACCGTATCGGATTGACTTATGAAGCCGAAGCAAGCAATATGACTTCGGATGAAATCGTAAGCAAGATATTGAATAAAGTTGAGGTGCCTTAAGCATTATTCATTATCCATCCTTTGGCAAAAACGATATGGAAACCACTGAGATATTAAAGAAAGTACGACGCATCGAAATCAAAACCCGCGGGTTATCCGACAATATATTTGCAGGACAATACCATACCGCCTTTAAGGGTAGGGGTATGGCTTTCTCGGAAGTGCGCGAATATCAGTTCGGAGATGACATCCGGGACATTGACTGGAATGTTACGGCCCGTTTCAACAAACCATACATCAAGGTCTTTGAAGAAGAACGGGAATTGACCGTAATGTTAATGGTGGACGTTTCCGGTAGTTTGGAGTTCGGTACGATCAGGCAATTTAAAAAAGATATGGCCACGGAAATAGCGGCGACACTGGCTTTTTCCGCTATTCAGAATAACGATAAAATCGGAGTTATCTTCTTCTCGGACCGGATAGAGAAATTTATTCCGCCCAAGAAGGGCAGAAAACATATCTTATACATCATCCGCGAGTTGCTCGATTTTAAGGCGGAAAGCCGTAGAACAAACATAAAAACAGCGCTTGAATATCTGACAAACGTTATGAAAAGACGGTGTACGACATTCGTTCTTTCGGACTTTATAGACCGGAACAGCTTCAAAGATGCACTGACCATTGCCAACCGGAAGCATGATATCGTCGCTATACAGGTATATGATAAACGGGTTGCCGAACTTCCTTCCATCGGACTAATGAAGATTAAAGACGCAGAAACCGGCCATGAACAGTGGATTGACACCTCTTCCGGGGCTGTGCGTAAAATGCATCATAACTGGTGGGTGGACAGGCAGACGGAACTAAATGATATATTTACAAAAAGTAATGTCGATTCGGTTTCCGTACGCACCGATCAGGATTATGTTAAAGCATTACTGAATTTGTTTGCAAAACGAAACTGATAAGAATGAACAGGAATGTATTTTTGATAGTACTGCTATTATTAAGTATCACAAACAGGGTTGTTGCACAGGCTGTGACCGTAGAGGCCAAAATAGACTCTTCACAGATCCTGATCGGCGAACAGGCCAGGATCCAACTGCAAGTTGCCGCAGACAGTGAACGGAAAGTATCCTTCCCTCAGTTTACAGACACATTAGTCAGGGGAGTGGAAATTGTTGAAGTCTCTAAGATTGATACGCAATATCTGAACGACAGGCAACGCTTGCTCCTTACGCGGGAATATACAATCACATCATTCGACTCCGCTTTATATTATTTACCTCCTTTATCCGTGATGGTAAACGACAGGGAGTATAAATCCAAAGCGCTTGCTTTAAAAGTATATTCTGTTCCGGTCGATACGTTAAATCCGGACCACTTCTTCGGACAAAAGCCCATCATGGAAGTTCCTTTTACCTGGGAAGACTGGAGGGGAGTGGCAGGATCATTCCTCCTGAGCATTCCGTTACTGGCGCTGCTGGTTTATCTCATTATCCGTATATGTGACAACCAGCCGATTATAAGGAGAGTGAAAGTCGAGCCTAAACTTCCTCCTCATATTTTGGCTATGAAACACATAGAAAAGGTAAAAGAGGAAAAATCCTGGCAGAAAAACCAACCGAAGGAATACTATACCGAACTTACGGATATCATCCGTATATACATCAAAGACCGCTTCGGATTCAATGCCTTGGAAATGACATCATCCGAAATCATTGACGAACTGATGGAGAGGAAAGGGAAAGATAATCTCAACGAATTGAAATCACTCTTTCAAACCGCGGATTTAGTCAAATTTGCAAAACATAATCCATTAATAAATGAAAATGACGCCAATCTGATTCATGCCATCGAATTTATCAATGAAACAAAAGAGGTTGAAGAAGAAAATCAAAAGCCGCAACCCACGGAAATAACAATCGTCGAAAAGCGTTCACTGCGTACCAAAATCATATTGATTTGCGGTATTCTGGTTTTGTTGCTTTCAATCGTTATGATTGTCGTTTATATTGTGAAACGGCTTGTGGAACTATTATAAATTTAATCGTTAGTTGTATAAACGCTTAATTGAATTGAAGAATGGTATTTGCCGATATTGAATATTTATTTTTACTCATACTACTTATACCGTACATTGTATGGTATATACTGAAGCGAAAAAGAAACGAGGCTACCCTTCAGGTCTCGGATGCTCAGGTATATGCGCATACTCCTGAAAGTTATAAGATATATTTGCTGCATGCACCATTTGTATTGCGGCTTATTGCACTTACAGCCGTCATATTTGTTCTGGCCCGCCCGCAAACCACCGATAGCTGGCAAAACAGCGAGATAGAGGGAATAGACATTATGTTGGCTATCGATGTGTCTACGAGTATGCTTGCAGAAGATTTAAAACCCAATCGCCTGGAAGCGGCTAAAAATGTTGCCGCCGAATTTATCAACGGAAGGCCTAATGATAACATTGGCATTACCTTGTTTGCCGGCGAAAGTTTCACCCAGTGCCCGCTCACGACAGACCATGCAGTGCTGCTGAACCTCTTTCAAAGCATAAAATGTGGTATCATCGAAGATGGAACAGCCATCGGAATGGGTCTTGCCAATGCGGTAACAAGGCTAAAAGACAGTAGGGCAAAGTCTAAAGTTATTATTTTGCTTACCGACGGAACAAACAACAAGGGAGATATATCTCCATTGACCGCTGCCGATATAGCGAAAGAATTCGGAATCAGAGTATATACTATCGGGGTAGGAACGAACGGCACGGCGCCATATCCATATCCGACGGTCACGGGAATACAATACAGGAATATACCTGTGGAAATTGACGAAAAAGTACTTACCCGGATTGCCGATAATGCAGATGGTAATTACTACCGTGCTACAAGCAATTCCAAACTGAAAGAAGTATACGGGCAGATTGATAAACTGGAAAGAACAAAACTGAATGTGAAAGAATACAGCAAACGTCAGGAGAAATACAGAATATTCGCAGTCATTGCTTTTCTTTGCATATTACTTGAAATATTGCTGCGTAACTCCATTTTGAAAAAGATACCTTAATTTGATTTACGATGTTTCAATTTGAAAACCCTGCATATCTGTATCTGCTACTGTTATTGCCTTTTCTGGTAGCATTTTATCTATACTCCAATTATAGAAGAAGAAAAGCGCTTCGTAAATTCGGAGATCCGGTATTGATGGCGCCACTCATGCCGGACGTATCCAAATACAGGCCGGATGTGAAATTCTGGCTTCTGTTCTCAGCAGTTGCACTTTTTTCGCTGTTACTTGCACGTCCGCAATTCGGTTCAAAGAAGGAAACAGTAAAAAGGAGTGGGGTAGAAGTCATTATTGCTTTGGATATCTCTAATTCAATGTTAGCCCGGGATATCCAGCCGAATCGCCTGGAAAGGGCCAGACGGCTTATCTCAAGAATGGTTGATGAACTGCATAACGATAAAGTCGGAATGATCGTATTTGCAGGCGATGCGTTTACACAGTTACCCATTACCAGCGACTACATTTCTGCAAAAATGTTCCTGGAATCCATCCATCCGTCGCTGATATCCAAGCAGGGTACGGCCATCGGCGCTGCTGTCAACCTGGCCGTAAGAAGTTTTACGCCACAGGAAGGCGTCGGACGCACAATCATTATAATTACGGATGGTGAAAACCACGAAGGCGGCATTACTGAAGCAATAAAAGCGGCCAGGGGAAAAGGAATACAGACAAATGTCATGGGAATCGGTTCTCCTGATGGTTCGCCGATTCCAATCGAAGGGACAAATGATTTTCATAAAGACGCCCAAGGCAATGTTGTAGTTACCCGTCTCAATGAAGCGATGTGTGAGCAGATAGCGAAAGAGGGGGGAGGGATATATGTTCGTGTAGATAACAGCAACACATCTCAAAGAGAAATAAGCAAGGAAATTGATAAATTGGCTAAAGCTGATATCGAAACGACCGTATACACAGAATTCAATGAACAATTTCAGGCTGTTGCATGGCTCATTCTCATACTTCTATTTGCGGAGTTATTAATTCTGGAGTGTAAGAATCCTCTATTTAAAGATATCCGGTTATTTTCTAATAAGTAATTGTTATGACAAAGAACAAATACATCCTGTTCATCTTTACTTTATTGTTTGCAGGCGGCATTTCAGCACAGAAAGAAGAACGCGATTTCATCCGTAAAGGAAATCGTGCATTCAATGATAGTGTATTTGTCGATGCTGAAACCAATTATATAAAAGCGTTGGAAGTAAATCCCCAATCCACCGTGTCTATGTACAATCTGGGAAACACACTCTCCCAGCAACAGAAGTTCAAAGAAGCCATGGAACAATATCTGGCGGCTGCCGGTATTGAAAAGGATAAAATGAAACTGGCGCAGATATACCATAATGCCGGGGTTATCTTCCAGGCCTCTCAGGATTACGCACAAGCGATTGAAGCATATAAAAAAGCATTGCGCAATAATTCCAAAGATGATGAAACAAGATACAATCTGGCGTTAGCACAGAAATTATTAAAAGAGCAGGAACAGAATCAGCAGAATCAGCAAAATCAGGACCAACAGGATAAGCAAAATCAGGAAGACCGGCAGAAACAGGAACAGGAACAAAACCGGAAACAAAACCAGGATCAGAATCAGCAGAATCAGGATCAGAATGAAATGTCGAAGGATAATGCGGAACAGATGCTTAATTCTGTCATGCAAGACGAGAAAGACGTCCAGGAAAAAGTAAAAAAGCAACAACAGGTTATCCGAACCGGACGTTTGGAAAAAGACTGGTGATTAATTGGCATTAAAATAAAACAGAAATGAGAAAACATATATTCTTACTCATAACTTTAATAGTAGCGGGTAATCTTTATGCTAAAGATATAACTTTCACCGCTTCTGCTCCGGAAGCGGTGGTGGTGGGCGACCAATTCAGACTTACCTATACGGTTACATCACAAAAAGTTAAAGACTTCAGATCGCCGGCATCTATCAGCGGATTTGATATCTTATCGGGGCCGCATCGCTCACAGCAGACCAGTGCACAAATAATCAATGGTAGTATCACCTCTGCGAACAGCGTTACATATACCTATATTTTACGCGCTAACAAGGAAGGCGATTTCTCAATTCCTGCCGCAACAATTAATGCAGATGGCGAACAAATGATTTCTAATGCGGTAAAGATTAAAGTTTTACCTGCCGACAAGTCATCGGCCAATAACGCCGGAAAACCGGATAACGGTTCAAATCAATCGCCTTCCGCTTCATCAGGAACCACCGTATCCGGTCGGGATTTGTTTGTTACTGCTACAGCTACACGCACCAAAGTCTTTGAGCAAGAGGCGTTTTTGCTGACATATAAAATATATACGCTGGTGAATGTGACGTTTGCAAATATAAAATGGCCGGATTTTAAAGGTTTTCACTCACAGGAGGTAGAACTTCCGCATGCATCGTGGAAACTGGAGCACTATAACGGAAGGAATTATAATACGGTAGTCTATCGCCAATTTGTTTTATTTCCGCAACATGGAGGAGAGTTAACGATTGAACCGGCCCGTTTTGATGCCGTCGTTGCCAAGCCCGTACATTATGATGACCCTTTTGACGCTTTCTTCAACGGAGGAAGCAATTATGTAGAGATCAGGAAAACAATAACGCCTCCTAAACTGACTATACACGCAGACCCGTTGCCATCAGGAAAACCTGCCGGTTTTTCCGGTGGAGTGGGGGATTTCAGCATTTCATCTTCGATCAGCGCACAGAAAGTTAAAACAAATGATGCTATTACCGTCAAGCTCGTTATATCGGGAACCGGTAATTTGAAATTAATATCAAATCCGGAAATCGTGTTTCCTGAAGATTTTGAGACTTTTGACCCTAAAATTGATCATAAGACAAAATTAACCAAAGACGGGCTTACCGGAAGCCGGATCATTGAATATTTAGTAATCCCCAGACACGCCGGTAAATTCAGGATTCCGGCAGTGACCTTTAGCTATTTCGACGTTAAGTCGAAATCTTATAAAAAACTTACGACTCAGGAATATGAAATAGATGTGCAAAAAGGAGAAGGTAATGCCGAACAAGTCATTGCCAACTTCACGAATAAGGAAGAATTGAAAGTGCTGGGTGAAGATATACGATTCATCAAACTGAATAAAGTTAACCTGACTCCCAAAGGACAATTCTTCTATGGCTCCGTATCCTATTGGTTATTCTATATAATTCCCGGACTTGCTTTCATTATATTCTTTATTGTCCATCGCAAACAAGCCGTTGAAAACAGGAATATAGCTAAAGTGAGAACTAAAAAAGCGAACAAGATGGCCGTTAAACGCTTGAAATTAGCGGGCAAACTTCTATCTGAAAACAAGAAGGATGCATTTTATGATGAAGTACTGAAAACGCTTTGGGGGTACATCAGCGATAAACTCAATATTCCCGTGTCTAAGCTGTCCAAAGATAATATAGAAGAAAAACTGACCGGTCATGGCGTAGATGATGATTTGATCAGGAACTTCATCGATGCTTTGAACGAATGTGAATTTGCACGGTTTGCTCCGGGCGATGAGAATCAAGCTATGGACAAAGTGTATGCTACCGCTCTTGAAGTTATCAGTAAAATGGAGAACTCAATTAAACATTAAACGGTGAAATCATGAAAAAAATACTTGTTTTTATCTATACTATACTTATCGGTATAAACGGTCTGGCGCAAGATTCTTTAGCAATAAAGTCCGATGCTGACAGCGCATACATT